>JAHHHH010000095.1 GCA_019359415.1 Iphinoe sp. HA4291-MV1
ACACGGGTCAGATTGCTAGGGTATGCTTTACTCATGTTGCTCTCTCAGTGCTGTCTATTATCTATTAACAGCGTATACTGAGAGAGCTTTTTTACTATTTCTCCGACTTTTCAAACAGCCTCTAAGGGAGACGTCGGTGCAGCGCTGTCTCACCACGTAGCCCAAATACCCAACTGAATTCTAGGGAGATCCAAAAAATAAAATAGAGCGCCGTCTAATTTATCGATTCTTCCAAATCCTTGCGTTGAGGCTGTCAAGCGCCCTCCGGGCTGGGACACGGCTGGATATTTTATTACTTGTAAGTGCCCTAGCTCCTGACTCCTGACTGCTTTCTTGGTCATACTGTTAATTTCGATACGTATAAAAGCATGAAATTTAAAGCTTTAAATAAGATTTGCATTTACAAACAACTCATCTGAAAAATTTTGTTATTCTTATCACAGTGTTAGGATTTAAATACTTTGTATAAAGTTATCACCTTTTATGTTAGGTATCGCTTTTATGTTAGGAGTTAAGCAGTCAAAATTTAGTTCACTGGCAGTTTAGCAGTGCTGTTTTTTAGAAATTCGTTATCACAGCTTTTTAGTCATTCGCTCTACAGAGTTGATATTTGATTAAAATGTAGGGGGTAAAGAAGCTGTTGCTTTGACTGCTTGGCTGTGTTCATCTCACCTGCGCTCTTGAAGTTATTTGATTATGACTCATCATCTACCTAACGCAAAGATACCAGCTCCGTGCATTATCAACACAGGCGTTGTTGTGAATAAGCTTGATATGCGGCGATTGCTGGCGGATTTAGGTCGTGTCCGCTATGTCTACACTTACCAAGGTAAGTTGCAGAGTGAGGGTGAGGGGGATGTTATGGAAGTGTTTGCCAATCCACAACGTTCCACCCTAGTCGCGAACCATGCTCTTTACCTGAATATTTGCAGTTTCGATTACTTGGAACTGAAACAGTCTTCAGAAAAAGAAACCTGCTTTGATCTAGTGCAAGAAGAGGTGTGTCTGCGACTGATTCCTCTGTCAACTCCATTTCAAGAGCGCCAACAGCGTTGCTTGAATGTTAGTGACATAGAAGTGATGATGGAGCAGGTACTATCAGCCAAATGGGATGCGGAATTTGATGACGATAATTCCGATTTACTATAAAGCCATCAGCTATCAGCCATCGGTTAATTCTGTCTTGAGTCCAAAATTTTCTTTTCAACGTCTTACTAGCTGTAGCCAAACAAAAGCTAGAGCCGGAATTTTTTTTACCCCTCATGGTACTGTGGAAACTCCACGCTTTATGCCAGTGGGGACTTTGGCAAATGTCAAAACTTTAACTCCAGCCCAACTTTGGGATACGGGAGCACAGATGATACTGTGTAATACTTATCATTTGCACCTGCAACCAGGTGAAGCAATCGTGGCTGGAGGTGGAGGACTGCATAAATTTATGGGCTGGAATGGTCCAATTCTCACTGATTCAGGTGGATTTCAGGTCTTCAGCTTAAGCGAAATGCGAAAAATCAGTGAAGAAGGTGTCACATTTCGCTCACCCCATGATGGTCAGATTATTAACTTAACACCAGAACGCTCCATCGAGATTCAGAACATTCTGGGGGCAGATGTCATCATGGCATTTGATGAGTGTCCACCCTATCCAGCAACTCGCCAAGAGGTAGAAGCAGCACAACAGCGGACTTACCGTTGGCTAGAACGTTGTATTGTGGCGCATCAACGTAGTGATCAGGCATTGTTTGGTATTGTACAGGGAGGTGTGCATCTCGATTTACGCTCCTCTGCGGCTATTGCTTTAACAAAGTTGGATCTACCCGGATATGCTATTGGTGGTGTAAGTGTGGGCGAACCACCAGAACTCATTGCAAAAATTGTGCAAGCGACAGCGCCGCTGCTACCACCAGAAAAGCCGCGTTACTTAATGGGTGTCGGGACTTATCGAGAGATAGCGATCGCGATCGCATCTGGTGTGGATTTATTTGACTGCGTGATTCCCACTCGTTGGGCGAGACATGGTACAGCGATGGTGCAAGGTGAACGTTGGAACTTAAAGAATGCAAAGTTTCGTGAAGATTTTACGCCTTTAGATGAAACATGTCCTTGCTACACTTGTCAAAACTTTAGCCGTGCATATTTGTCTCATTTAGTGCGATCGCAAGAAATATTAGCTTACACCTTGTTAAGTATTCACAACATTACTGAATTGATTCGCTTTACGCACAATATACGGAAGGCAATATTAGAAGACCAATTTCCCACAGAATTTGCCCAATGGCTCACTCCAGAAAATGCTGAGAACTCATATGAGGACTCATAAATGACTAAACCGTGTTAAGATACTTGTCAATTGTGAAAGCTGTGTTGGATAGGTGGATTTAATAAATATGGAAGCAGCATTGTTGTTAGCAAAACTGCCTGAAGCTTACCAAATCTTCAACCCTCTGGTAGATGTTCTACCACTCATTCCTTTATTTTTCTTGTTGCTGGCTTTTGTTTGGCAAGCAGCCGTTGGTTTCAGATAAATAAAATCGGCGGACGCAATTAATCGCGTCTTCACTATCGTGAAAATATAACAGTATAAAGTGGGGTGAGCAATGCTCACCCCACTTTCACTTTTGCTTCATTTCCACTTCTTATGCCAACGGTAGCGAAAATCGAAACGTACTTCCCTTATCTAGCTCACTTTCTACCAGGATTTCGCCTCCTTGCAACTTCACTAAACGATAGGAGATAGCTAGACCCATTCCAGAACCACCAGGGTTGCGCTCCCGAGAGCGCTCTGATCGCCAAAATCGATTAAAAACAAGGGGTAGATCCTCTGCCTTCATGCCATGACCTGTATCAATAACCGCAATCCATAACTTCTGAGGTTCGCTCCAAACGCGCACAGTGATAGAACCTTCCGCAGTGTAGCGTACTGCATTGCCAAGTAGGTTGACCAGAATCTGCTCAACTCGCTCAGGATCGGCAGATACTAGAGGAGGATTGGGTGGGCACTCCAAACGCAATACCGGACCTTCTTCTAAAAGTTGATCACAAAACCGTTTAATTAGGGAGAGCAGAAGTGGATATAGATTGATGGGTTGAATATTGATGGGTAAATATCCCGCCTCCGCCTTAGAAAGTTCTTGTGTATCATTCACCAATCGACCTAATCGGGCTGTCTCTGCGGCTAATCGCTCAAACAGTTCTGCTTTTGGTTCAATCGCGCCATCTGTTAAACCCTCCAGATAACCCTCCAAGATAGTCAACGGTGTACGTAGCTCATGGGTCAGATCTTCCATGAGTTCTCGACGACGCTGTTCTACCCCTTCAAGGTTTGATGCCATTCGGTTAAAATTCATAGCAAGGCGGTTCAACTCTGGAATTTTACTCTCAGGTATACGCGCTGCCAAGTTCCCCTTAGCAAACTGCTGAGTAATTTTCTCGATCTGAACGAGAGGTTGTACAATGCGCTTGGCAATCAGGGAACTCAAACCACCTGCTACGGTTGCACTTATCAGTAATGACCACCAAACTCCTCGATTCCAGGCTACCTCAAACTCCTCAATCAGCTCATTGCGAATTATACCCAGGTCAAATCCTCGTTCTTCTAAAAGCGTCAAATGTAATCCAAACAAGTAGTGCGAGAAGAACCAGCCCATTATGACTAAGGTCATCAACCCAATCAATATCACAAAAATGTGAGACAACAGTAATCGCGATCGCAGGTTAAGCTTACTCACAATTTATCCTAGATAACCTCGTCTTCAAACTTATAACCTGCTCCAATCACAGTTTTGACAAAGGTTGGATGAGTTGGATCAGGTTCAATCTTCTTTCGTAGACGTGCGATGTGGGTATCAACAACCCGTTCATCACCATAAAAATCACTACCCCAAAGTTTGTGAATGAGTTGAGTTCGATTCCAAACCCGACCCGGGTCACTCATAAATGTTGCTAGGAGTTCAAACTCCAAAGTTGTTAGGTCTAAAAGAGTCAATTGATTTGTACTCAGAATCCGTTTGGCTGAGTGTTGCTCGATATTAATGACAAAGTGTTGAGTGCGATAAATCTGACTCTGCTTACCATGACGTAGCGTCCGTCGTAGGAGTGCTCGTACACGGGCTACCAGTTCCTTTGGGCTGAAGGGCTTGACCATGTAGTCATCTGCTCCAGTGGATAAACCGACGATGCGATCGTTTTCCTCACCCTTCGCCGTCAACATCAATATGTAAGGGTCTTTAGATCTTGGTTGCTGTCGAATACGAGCACAAACTTCCAGTCCGTCCAAACCGGGAATCTTTAGATCTAAGATTATTAAGTCAGGTAGATGCTCTTGAAAGGCTTGAAGCGCACTGAATCCATCTTGACAGTGGCGACAAAAAAATCCTTCCCTTTCCAAATACAGTTGAATTAACTGAGCAATCTCAACTTCATCCTCAACAATCAAAATCTCCATTAGCCTGATAAAATTTCTTCTGCCAAGTATAAATTATATCATTCAAGAACTCTACCAACCAAGAGCGAAGTTTGAAGCCAGAGTTGACTAGCGGGGAGCGCGAATATAGTACAATTTCGCTACGTTGTATTTTACATATTCTTCACAGAATTTGGGGTCAACTCTAACAAATCTTAGCGAAGATGTCACAACTTCGCCACAGGATTTACGTATCTTTGTTGACTGTTTGTTAGAAGAAAAGTGTAAATTCACAATAATATATCAACAAACAATTAGCGTCAAACACTGCCACTACACCATCCTGGAAACCAACTTTAAGTTCCCACTCGTCAGTTCAGTTTCCTATTGACAGAATTTTTGACGCTTTTGTTCAAGTTTTGGTGTGTTTACTACTAAGAATTTTGTTCAGTCAAACTGGCAAACTGGCTGAGATAAAACAATAGCAAATCTTCTCAATCGATTTTCTAAAAAGAGAGTTTCTGAATGTTAATTGATGCGTATACTCTATCTACTGGTGAAACTATTGAAACAGAAGTTTGTATTGTTGGTGCTGGACCAGCAGGTATTACGCTGGCGCGAGAATTTATTGGACAGGACTTTCGAGTTTGCTTACTAGAAAGTGGTGATATTGAATTTAATCAACAGACACAGTCCTTGTGTGAGGGTGAAACTGTTGGAGATCGTTTTCCAGAACTACAGGAGTTACGTCGTCGCCAGTTTGGTGGACTGGCTAGTGCTTGGAGTATTGAAATAGATCACAAGCAACTTGGTCTGAGGCATATGCCTTTAGACGAGATAGACTTTGAAAAACGTGATTGGCTTCCATACAGTGGTTGGCCTTTTAGTAAATCTCAGCTGAATCCTTTCTACGAACGTGCTCAAACAGTTTGCAAACTCGGACCTTTTGCTTATGAAGCTTCAGCTTGGGAGGATGCAAAATCTCCTCAGCTACCCTTGACTAGCAACCGGGTAACTACCAGTATGTTTCAATTCGGACCAAGCAAGATTTTTACTGATGAATATCGCAGGGAAATCAATCAATCTCCTAATATTACCACCTATCTCAATGCAAACGTGGTAGAGATAGAGACTGACGAAACAGCGAAAATTGTAACCCGCTTGCGAGTAGCCTGTTTACAAGGTAATAAATTTTGGGTGGCGGCAAAAATATTTATCTTAGCCACAGGTGGTATAGAGAACGCACGTTTATTATTGCTATCAAACCAGACTCAAAAAACTGGATTAGGCAATCAAAACGATCTCGTCGGCAGATTCTTTATGGACCATCCCTTTGTCCATTGTGGTCTGCTTTTTCCTCATAATCGAAAAATATTTAATTCAACGGCTTTATACGATTTACGTCAAGTGAATAATGTACCAGTCATGGGAAAACTCGCGCTGACTGAACAAGTGATGCACCGTGAGCGTTTGCTAAATATGAGTGCCTTGCTCTTTCCCAGACATGAGCAATTTAGATCGGCGGTAAAGGATTCTGTGAAAATCTTGCTTTCTTGTGCTCGACGTAGGGAAGTGCCCAAGGATATGATGAAGCATTTGAGCAACGTAGTTAAGAACATTGATAGTCTGACTGTCCATTGGTGGTACAAATATGTTCTCAAAAAGTACTCAAAGTTGTCTCCTAATTTGAGCGAAGGAGGATGGTCTAACCTCAACAGGAAAGAACATAAATTTGCAATGTTTGAAGTTTGGAGCCAAACTGAACAAGCGCCAAATCCAGATAATCAAGTGACACTCAGTACTCAGCTTGACAGACTTGGTTGTCCTCAAGCACGATTAACTTGGCACTGGAGTGAAACAGATATTTCCAGTATCAAGCGATCGCAAGTGATATTTGCAGAAGATATAGCTCGTTCCGGACTAGGTCAATTGCAGATTGAACTGGATGGAGAGATACCGCAAGTTATGTTCCCTAGTACGCACCATCATATGGGAACAACGCGTATGCATGATGACCCGAAACAGGGTGTTGTCGATGCAAATTGTCAGGTTCATAGCATCTCTAATTTATTCATAGCAGGTAGCTCTGTTTTCCCTACAGGAGGCTATGCTAATCCCACACTGACCATTGTCGCTTTAGCAATCCGGCTAGCAGATCATGTGAAAGCTCACTTTGCAGCTAGTCCTTTGAAGCTAACAGAAACCCTTCACAGAGATTTTACAATTTAGACCAACTTGACCAGTTTTGCGGCGAGGCTCTTGGTAGCCTCCCAACCAAGCTAATGCTTGCACTCCCAGACAACGATGAGGTGCTATGAGGATTGCTACATGAATAAATTACTCACCATTGCCATCCCCACTTATAATCGCGCCGAGTTACTTGATAAACAGCTAGCATGGCTCGCTCAAGCGATCATTGGCTTTGAATCTGACTGCGAAATTTTAGTTTCTAATAATTGTTCAACCGACAATACTCAGGAGGTCATAAAAAAGTGGCATACCATTTTTAGTAACATGACATTTAAATCTAATAAAAATTCCAAAAATATAGGCGTAATGAGAAATATTAGTTATTGCCTCAATACTGCCAAAACAAAATATATTTGGACAATTGGTGATGATGATATAATTCATCAAAAAGCCCTTGCTTATGTAATAAATACACTGAAAAAAGAACATGATTTATCATTATTGGTTCTGAATTTTTCTGTTCGTGATGTAGAAACTGGTGAAGTATGTTTTAAAAGTACCTTTGACATTGAAAATGAAGAAGTAAAATCTGATGGCAAAGCCTTTATAGAAAGTTATTTAGAAACAGACCATCGCGGTCTCGGATTTCTGACTGCTCAGGTATACCGAACAGAATTGGTACAGGGCGCTCTAAAAAAGTGGCCATCTAGTGTTAATAACTTGGAAGGACAAATATATTGGACTGCATTTTGTGCTGTTCAAGGAAATATAAATATCACTAAAGAGACCTATGTTGAAAATGTTTATGCGATATACAAACCTAAGTTATGGTTCCGGATGAATTATGCCGATTTGCCTCAAGTTTATGCAAAAATGAGGTTAATTGGATATAGTAAAAAATTTTGCAGAAAATTAATTATCAAGCATTTTGCAAAATATGAATCGCGTGTTGTCTTAGGTGCTTTAAAACGGTGGCCTCTTTTGGCAATCACTACTATCATTCCTTACTTTACTTTGATAGGCTTATCCGCTTTGGCAATTATTTTCGCACTCTAGCAAATTTGTAGTCTTTAGGCTATAGTTCTAGGACTTACGCATTGACAGAAAGCTGACTAAGCGCGTTTCCCACGCTTAGTGAGGTACAGGAAGAAAAAATTAACCGCAGATAAACGCACCCTCGACGCAGATAAATCTGTACCTTAGCCAAATGAGAACGGCTATATGTGAATTTGGGATTTGAGCAGGACAAACGCATTTAAACTTGGTGTACTTTTATAGAAGATAAAGCTAATTTAAATAACTTAGCCGAGATGGTGAGTACATCAGCCGCAACCAAGAGCCTCCACTATATCGCTTGTCAACCTCAGCAGAACCAATCTCAATGGTGCTATCTTGAGTTGTGTCAGAATTAATCAGGCAACACAATTGCAGAAAAAATGGCTTTTAGTCTAGGAACTTTAAATCTGGGAAATTGGTAGTCGCACGATCCAAAAGCCACAATAGAAGATACAGGCTGTATACAATAAAGCCTTGTCTTGAATATGGAGTTTGTTATCTGTGGTATTACAAGTACAAACAAGCACCTACGAAGCGAAAACCCAAGAAATCGCTAAACAGCTTCTCGCCGCGACTCAAGAGAATCGTTCCTTCTTTGGTGCATTACGAGATCAAATGCGCTGGGATGATAAGTTATTAGCTTGGGCGATGAGCAATCCTGGGTTACGAGTGCAACTATTTCGCTTTATTGATACTCTTCCTGCTTTACGTAGTAAACCAGAAATTGCGGCGCATTTACAAGAATATCTGGGCGATGAGTCGGTAGAATTACCAGCAGCCCTCAAGGGAATGCTAGGCTTTGCCAATCCTGATTCTATGCCTGGACAAGTCGCTGCGACAACTGTTTCCACAGGTGTGGAAACATTAGCTCATAAATATATTTCTGGGGAAAATATTAAACAAGCACTGAAGACTATTGAGCGACTGCGTAAGGAAAAAATGGCTTTCACCGTGGACTTATTGGGTGAGGCTGTGATTACCGAAGCAGAAGCGCAGTCTTATTTGGAAGGCTATCTAGATTTGATGCAACAATTGGTGGAAGCATCGAAGAGTTGGACACCAGTTCCGTCGGTTGACGAATCTGATGGAGAAATTATACCAAAAGTCCAGGTTTCTGTCAAGTTAACGGCGTTTTATTCACAGTTTGACCCGTTGGATGCTAAAGGTAGTGAGGAACGGGTGAGCGATCGCATCCGCACTCTGTTACGTCGTGCCAAGGAACTTGGTGCTGCTGTTCATTTTGACATGGAACAGTATGTTTACAAAGACTTAACTTTCAGCATCTTGAAAAAACTTCTCATGGAAGAGGAGTTTCGCTCTCGTACAGATATTGGTATGACAATTCAAGCGTATCTACGCGAGAGCGAGCAAGATGCATTAACCTTGATTAATTGGGCGAAACAGCGTGGTTATCCAATCACAATTCGTTTGGTGAAAGGAGCGTATTGGGATCAGGAAACGATTAAAGCAGAACAAAAACATTGGCAACAGCCAGTTTATAACGATAAAGCGGCGACGGATGCAAATTTTGAGACGATAACTCAGTTATTGCTGGAGAATTATCAATATGTGTATGCTGCGATCGGTAGCCATAATGTGCGATCGCTCTCTCATGCTATAGCAATAGCTGAAAGTTTAAATGTCCCTCGCCGTTGCTTTGAGATGCAAGTGTTATATGGTATGGGGGATAAGCTCGCAAAGGCTTTGGTTGATAGGGGTTATCGGGTTCGGGTTTATTGTCCTTATGGGGAATTGCTTCCGGGAATGGCGTATCTGATTCGCCGGTTGTTGGAGAATACGGCGAATAGTTCGTTTTTGCGGCAAAATATGGAGAATCGTCCGGTTGAGGAGTTATTAGCTCCGCCGATGGTGGAAATGTCTCACGCAAAGACGCAAAGACGCAAAGAAGAGGACGCAAAGTTTGTTGGTGCTGCGGATAGTGATTATGCTGAGGAGGAGGAGAGGAGGGAGGTTAATCAAGCTTTCCAAGGGGTTCGTCGGGAGTTAGGAAGGACTTATCTTCCTTTGATTAATGGGGAGTATACAAATACTCAGGTTGTTATAGATTCTGTGAATCCCTCGAATTTTAATGAGGTGGTTGGTAAGGTTGGACTTATTAGTGTTGAACAGGCGGATCTGGCGATGTTGGCGGCGAAGGCTGCGTTTGGTGGGTGGCGCAAAACGCCTGTGAAAGAACGTGCTGGGATATTACGCAAAGCGGCTGATTTGATGGAACAACGCCGCGCTGAACTTTCGGCTTGGATAGTTTTGGAGGTTGGGAAGCCGGTAAGGGAGGCGGATGCTGAGGTTTCTGAGGCGATAGATTTTTGTCGCTACTATGCTTCACAGATGGAAGGGTTGGAGCAGGGGTACAATTATGACGTTGCTGGGGAGATGAATCGTTATATTTATCAGCCACGGGGAATTGCTGTGGTGATTTCTCCTTGGAATTTCCCTCTGGCGATCGCGACGGGAATGACGGTTGCTGCTTTGGTTGCAGGAAATTGTACTTTGCTCAAACCTGCGGAAACGTCTTCTGTGATTGCGGCGAAGCTGACGGAGGTTTTGGTTGATGCTGGAATACCTAAAGGTGTTTTTCAGTATGTTCCTGGTAAGGGTTCGCAAGTTGGTGCTTATTTGGTGAATCATGCAGATACTCATGTGATTGCTTTTACTGGTTCACAAGAAGTTGGTTGTCGGATTTACGCAGAGGCGGCAATTCTCAAACCTGGTCAAAAGCATATGAAACGGGTGATTGCTGAGATGGGTGGAAAGAATGCCATCATTGTGGATGAAAGTGCTGATTTAGACCAAGCTGTTGTTGGGGTGGTGCAGTCAGCGTTTGGTTATAGCGGACAAAAATGTTCTGCTTGTTCAAGGGTGGTGGTGTCCGAACCGATATATGATATCTTTGTGCAGCGGTTTGTGGAAGCAACGAAATCACTTAATATTGGAGAGACGGAGTTACCGAGTACGCAAGTTGGACCAGTGATTGATGCTAATGCACGCGATCGCATTCTTGGGTATATCGAAAAGGGTAAAGCAGAAGCAAAAGTGGCTTTGGAAATGTCAGCACCGGATAACGGGTATTTTATCGGTCCTGTTATTTTTAAAGATGTACCACCAAATGCGGTCATTGCTCAACAAGAAATTTTTGGTCCAGTTATAGCGGTGATTAAGGTGAAGAACTTCAAAGAGGCGCTGGAAGTTGCTAACGGAACTAACTACGCTTTGACTGGGGGACTTTACTCTAGAACTCCTTCGCATATCAAGATGGCGCAGGATGAGTTTGAAGTTGGTAATTTATACATTAACCGCAACATTACAGGTGCTATAGTCGCACGACAGCCGTTTGGTGGTTTCAAACTTTCTGGTGTTGGTTCTAAGGCGGGGGGAGCAGATTATTTGCTACAGTTCTTAGAACCGCGTACGGTGACAGAGAATATTCAACGTCAAGGCTTTGCACCAATTGAGGGAGCAGAATAACAATTCAAAATTCAAAATTCACGCATTAAAGACAGTGAGTAGGGTGGGCAATTTTGCCCACCTTATAATCGAATCACGAAGACGCAAAGAGCGCGAAGAGATTTGAATGAAGGATATCATCGTTAGAGTTGCTGATTGGCATAAAGATTTTTCAGCAATTCAAGCAATCAGGAAGTCTGTTTTTCAGGAAGAACAAGGAGTCGATCCTAATTTAGATTTTGATGGTGAAGATGAAACATCCCAGCAGTTGATTGCTTATTTAAATGGAGAGTATGTAGGAACCGCTAGGATTAGATATTTTGATAGAAACACTGCGAAGATTGAAAGGCTTGCTGTTTTGCCTGTAGCTAGAGGATATGGTATTGGCAAGAAAATTATGGAAAAGGCTTTGGAGATTATAGCTAATCGAAATATTCCAGAAGTTGTGGTTAATGCCCAAGAGTATGTGAAGAGTTTATATCAACAGCTGGGTTTTCAGCAAGAAGGAGAGGTTTTTGAAGAAGCTGGCATTCGCCATGTGACAATGAGGAAAAAATTAAGATAGGTGAGTTGTCACTAAACTTCTTGCACTCATTCTTTCTTTTTGCGCTCTTCTTTGCGCCGCCAGATACCTCTGTCGGGAAACCCTCATCAAGTACTGGCTCGCCTTTGCGCCTACTCTGCGAGAACGGCTCCGCCGAATGCGTGAAACAAAAAACACCATGAGCAATCACAAAAGAAAGCGAAATAGATCTAAAAACTTACTCATACTTGGGATAATTTGGTTATTAGGGGCGTTGTGCGATCGCATTTGGTTTGCCTTAGATCACTCCATCCCAGCTTGGGATCAAGCAGACTATTTAACTGGTACTCTAAATTATTGGCGAGCGTTGCACAATCCCCAGTGGTGGAACCAAGAGTGGTGGCAAAGTTTTTGGCTACTTTCTTCCAAAATACCGCCCTTGACCTATATTGTTACAGCTGTTGTTCAGAATATCTTTGGAACTGGACCAGATCAAGCAACTCTGGTTATGTTGTTGTTCAGTGCAATTTTACTAGGTTCAGTCTATGGGTTGGGCACAGTGCTATTTAGCGAGTCTGTCGGTTTATGGGCTGCTGCACTATGCCAAATTTTACCCGCTCTCTATCAACTTCGTCTAGAATTTCTGCTAGATTATCCCCTGACAGCAGTTGTGAGTTTGAGTTTCTTTTGCCTAACTGTTTGGCGGAATTTTGGAACCGCAGAGGCGCAGAGGAGCCAGTGCGTTGCGGGGGTTCCCCCCGTTGTAGCACCTGGCGTGACGCAGAGGAGAATTTTTGACTGGTTCTGGATAATAGCCTTTGGCTTAACCTTGGGATTGGCGTTGATGGTGAAACAGACGGCGTTGTTTTTTCTGTTGACGCCGATAGTGTGGGTTGGGGTGGGTGCGCTACGTCATCGGCGTTGGGGACGATTGGTACAACTACTAGGCGCTTTGTGCTTATCGGTGTTAGTTTTTGGTCCCTGGTATCGCACAAATTGGCTCATTATCCTTACTTCTAGTAAGCGAGCAACGATAGATTCTGCTATTGCTGAACGTCAGCCAGGTCTTGATAAGCTAGAGTCTTGGATTTATTATTGGAATCAGCTACCTTACCAGGTTTCGTTACCTTTGTTAATTGTACCTCTGGTAGGTTTGCTTCTATGGTGGGGTCGCTCAAAATTTACCACTGAGGATGCAAAACTCGAAACTATAACCTTAAGTAAAGCGAAGAGTCAAAACTTTCCACTCACATGGTTAGTCGTGTTTTGGGTTGGCGGATATTTTCTGTCATGTTTGAACATTAATAAACATGAGCGCTACGTATTGCCTTATTTACCAGTGCTAGCAGTGCTTTTAGCTTATGGGTTGACACGTTCGCGTAGTCTGTTGGGACGGCGTATCCGTTGGGGTACTGTTGGTTTAGCAGTCATACTGATGTTGCTCAACCTGTTTCCGGTGGGAGGTGTTGTTGGTGGCTGGGTAACACAAGCTTTGAGTCCCAACGCCCAGCGTTATCCTTATATGAAAGAGGAGTTACCCCATCAGCAAGTCATTACCCAAATTATCCAAACAGAACCGTATTTGCGTTCTACTCTGGGAGTGTTACCATCAACGGCAGAAATTAACCAACACAATTTGAATTATTACGGGGCGCTACAAAACTTTCAAGTTTACGGGCGTCAAGTGGGAATCAGGAAAAAGTATGTTGCTCAGGATGCGCGATCGCTTGAGTGGTTCCTCACGAAAACAGGTGAACAAGGACCAGTCAAAGAAGCTCAAGCTGCTATAGTCAAAACTGTTGAGCAAGGTGGCAATTTCCAGCTTTGGGAGTCTTGGAATTTACCCGATGGCAGTTTTCTCAAGCTTTATCATCAACGAATGCCAACAGTAGAGGTAAAGCCAATAGATGAGAAAAGTATTTCGCCTGTCCGTGTTGCTCTTTCACAAGTCATTATACCAGAAAAAGCTCCGCCAGGAGTACCAGTACCTGTAACCTATGAGTGGTCTGGTTCTTGGGAAGAACTGCAATACGGGTTAGTACTGCTGACTTGGAAAAATATAGCCGCAGATGCACAGCAAAACACGCAGATAAAACAGACAAATATCCCCGTTCACCTGCTAGAGTCTGCGGTTCAAAATTCCAAATGGATACATGACCATGGTATCGCGATGGGAACTTTGCATCCTGGTGCAAAAAAACCTAGAGGAACATTTCAAGTGATTGAAAAGATGGCGATGTTACCTCCTGCTGACATGGCATCAGGAACATACACGTTAGAAGCAATTTACCTCAACAGACTATCAGGAGAAAGTTATCCTCTTTCAGTGCCAAAAGTCACACTGCAAATTGACCCTCAAGCAACTGCCACATCAACGCCCGAATTAGATTTAGTGACTCAATTAGAAACTTTAGGGGCTTCTCTAAACAAAGGAACTGAAGCAGTGGGTCAAGTCTTTGAGGAAGTAGGGCGTATTAATCAATACGATCCAATTCAGGATTATCTCGTACAAGCAAGGCTCACTTTAGAATATCGATTGCAACATTTTACCCCAAACCGAGATTGGGCTTACGCTTTGGCTCTAGCAAACGTGTTGCAGCGGCGAGTAGAAGGTGCGATCGCATCTCTCAAACAAGTTACTCAGTTAGACTCAGAAAATCCTTATGCTCATGCTTATCTAGCATTTGTCCAATTATACAACTGGCAACCAGCAGCAGCCCAAAAGTCTTTAGAACCAAGTTTAGCCAAAAACCCCAATTTACCTGAATTCAGACTTCTTTCAGGAGTTGCAGCTCTGATGCAAGGCGATTTTGTCAAAGCATGGCACGATTTTAGCAATTCAAAATCGCGTAGCGCCGCGAGCGGAGCGTGGCGGTCTCATTCAAAGTTCAAAATGAAGAAAAGCAGTTCTAGCAATTAGTCTAGTATTATAAGCCGATGCTCTGTTAAGTATATCACATGGAATCTCTGCTTTAGGACTGTTGCAGATCATATAACAAATTTGCATTTTGAGTAGATAGCTGCTTGACCAAACAGCTGATTTTTCTCACCTATAATATTCCATAGAATACCATCTTGGATATCAAAGCGCTTACCTGTGCTGGTGATACGGATTCCAGAAAAATGACTAAAGCCTTTTCTTACTATCTGGGCTAGTAGTCTATCACGTTCTTCTTGCACGACCTCTTGAGCTGTCTTACGGGAAGGCATTTGAGTAAATTCCTCCCAAGAAAGCTCCCAAAGTTGCAACGCCCTACGATTGCCGTAGTTAAGTATTGGATCTGGTTGCACATCGTGAGAAACTAAAACAAATGGTGCATCAAACAATGCCTTCGCTATTTCCTCTGGTGAGCCGCTAACATCTAACAAAGAACGTCCTGTCCAAGAGTGAAAACTTTGTATCAGACGTTGACTATGGCGAATCACTGTCTCTTGCTGCAAAAGAAGTTGTGTATCACTGTCCATAAGTGTCAGCGTTTCTCATAAGCATTAGCATCTGCGCTATTCTACCGTTTCTTCATACAATATTGTTCATTTCACTTGTTTTGTTGGAAAAAATATTATCGGACACATCAAATGAAATCAAATGTTATCTACCCTACGAGGGAATTCACGCATTATAAATTCAAAATTATTTTTAGGAACTTTGAATATTTGAGCACAGCAAGAAGCAATCTTTATTTAGTATAAGTATTGAGTAGGTTTTTATATCTGCCGTATGTATCATTTTTTGAACTTTTAAGATACACTTAATAACTGTTAAATACGCTGTCAAATGAATACAAATGAGACTGGGAACATTGCCAGCATTCTTGAAAAGCGTCTTCCCTTAGCCAAAAAAATAGTAGGTGTAGAGGCGGAACTTAAATCGCTTGACTCAGCAATCCGGCATCTTCAACAACATCATAATCAGTTGTTGAAACAACTTGATGACCAAAATCTAGCTAGGCTTTTGGAAGAAATCAATTTAGCAACACTACAATCAAGCATTCATACTGAACTGGAAGCACTAGTGAAACTCAAAGAGCGCTTTTGTCGGAAGACGCTTAATATCGGTGTTGTTGGACGAGCAAAGCAAGGTAAGAGTCGCCTGCTACAGAGTCTAACAGGACTGACGAGTGCTGAAGTTCCAGATGGAGAAAAACATTATTGCACAGGTGTTCTTAGTATTATTCACAATCATCAGAATGGGGAGACCTATGCTGAGGTTTTGTTTCACTCAGAGCAGTCACTTCTAGATGAAGTTATCAGTCCCTACTATGAAAAACTTCACTTGGGCGAAAAGCCAAAGACAATAAACGAGTTTGCCGCTAAACCTCTCCCTGTGTTGCCCATCAGTGACCATCCCAAATCCTTTCAAAAGGAAGCGATGTATGAACGATTACAACAGTATCACATACATTTAGGCAAGTATCGCTTCCTTTTGCAGCAACCCTCACCCTGTCGCATTTCTCAGGATAAAATTCGAGAGTACGTGGCTCAAGAGACTGCCTTTGGACAGCATATCTTTTTTAAATATTTGGCAGTCAGGGAAGTCAAGATTTTTTGTAAATATCCTAACACTGATGTCGGACAAATAGCCTTTGTAGATATGCCTGGTTTGGGTGATACAGGCATTTGCGATGAACAGCATCTGGTAAAAATTTTAGGGCAACAGGTCGATGCGATTATATTTGTGCGGATGCCAAAGTCCACTGGCGACTACTGGACAGATGTGGATATACGTTTGTATGATACAGTGTGTGCAGCACAAGTTGATGTACCACTTAACTTATGGTCCTTCTTGATACTTAACCGTACGGAAGCAGATTCACGCTTTCGCAATAACTTAAAAAGCTGCCAAGATTTAGCTCAGGATATTGCAAACACAAATATCAATGTTGTTGAGTGTGTAACGGCTAACTGCGCCAATACCCAAGAAGTGCACAAAGTTCTTGGGCGAGTTCTCGATAACTTGAAGCCAAAAATGGCTGATTTAGATTATAAGTACGCCTTATTGTGCCAACAGCGATTGAATTTACTCCAACACCGAGTGAAAGTTGAGTTAGAAAAAGTCACTAAGGCTTTAGATTTAGCAACGCACGACGATATTCATGGGTTTGCGCTGTTTGAGGTAAAATTTAAAGAACTTTGGTGGACTGTGACAAACAGTTTGGAGGAACTGCTCAAAGAGCTTAGGCAAAAACGAGAAGCAGTTGATATAGATTTTAAGAAGCAAGTAGAAGCTGTTTTCCAGGCTTGTCGAAGTGATACAGGAATTCCGTCGATTCAAGAAATAGAACAGCGCTTTTGTATTGAAAAGAGCTATGGGATTGTATACGAAAAGTACCTAAATGAAATCCGTGCTCATTTATCGAAACATCTGTCGTTATTGGATAGCGGTTTAGAGCGATCGCTTGACAAGGTAAAATCACAGGTGGCTCAGGTACTGATGGACAAGGGACTCTTGGGAAAACTGACACAAGCCAAAGAAACTGAATTCATTGAAGTCATCGCTGCACAAATACCCGATGAACTGATACCAGGGATACCAAGTCAACTGAAGTATGGGTTCCAAACGCTAGCTAAGTTTAAGCTTTCTTACCGAGGATTTCTACAGTACCGCATTCGCAAACACCTGGATGGACTAACTCCAAATGAGCCTGCAACAATCAAGCTTTCTGCATCGTCCTCTGCTGAACAGGTGCTGCTCAATCTCAAGATAGCTTATGCAGAAACTCTCCGTAAGTGTGAAAAAGTCTTGAAAGAGTTGCTGTGTGAGCCAAGTCAAGCACTTTATGCAATTGTAGAAGAATTTATAGATTGCATACTTCGTGCTAAAAATGTAGAAAGTGAATGGCGAATCTTTTTACAAGACGTGCGAGGGCAAATTTGGCAGGAATTTCAACAGTTAGGCGATCGCACTCAGTTGCGACGTGACATACTAAACTGTGTTGAGCAAGCAACAGCGGCTAATCAATTAGACTTGACGCGCTTTTTGCAGTCACAACATCAGCAAAGATAAATGTGTTGAGGGCGGGTGGAAGCAAATTGTGACTTGAGTCAATGCCATTTGTTCCTAGGGTATGCTATAATTGGAATCCTTGTCTAAATTGGAGAAAAGTGTCTGCCACTCAATGACAGATGGTCTTGGTCCCTGGTTGACCATTTCCAAAACTTGCCCTTCACAGCGAGAGTTTTGAATGCATTCCACACAAGCTGCTGCTACATCAATTCGGCTAGCCTGACCTACTAGTGTATCGCCTGTACCCAACACTACACCAAACTTGCCTCCTGTTTTTGCTTTTAACAAAGTATTGAGATCGTATGACGTGTAGGGACCATCAATGAGACGTCCTGGGCGGATGATTGTGTAGGGTAATCCTGAGGTGATGACAGTTTCCTCACCTTTGAGTTTAGCATCAAGGACACCGAATGCATTCAGGATACTAAAAGGAAACTTATCCTTGCGGAGAACTCCACTGGAAGATACAAAAACAAACCGCCTCAAGTTGCGAGGTGCTGTTGCTACTAAGTTACTAACACCTTCTACATCAACTTTTGAAGGGCTATTTTTTGCTTTTGCTTCACAAGATTTGGGGTTAAGAAACAGCCCAACCCATTCAATCAAGCTAGGAGTTTTGTCAAACTCCCATCTAGCAGAAGGAAACGCAGTCGTCCCAGTACAGCATATGATGTAGGTAACATCTTGCGTTGCAGCTGGGAGTGTATTTGAGTTGTGTGTATCACCAATGGCAATTTCTACTTTATTATTAAACATCTTTTGGGCAATTGCCGCATTGCGTGTTAGGACGCGAACTTTATAGCCCTTCTCCAGTAAATTGCTGACTACGAGTTGTCCTACTCCGCCTGTAGCACCAGCAACGAGTACTAAATTTTCCACCGACTCTCCTATGGACGTCATAATCGTATATAAAAGCGTTTACTGCTAGTGTAGTTGAAAGTTCTTGCTTACAATGTTAAAAGGATCGCCTCTCACTTAAGCCTTTGCTAAGTAAGTCGGCGAGAAAAATTCAATGTATATGAAGAAATATAAATTGTTCGTAGGGTGTGTTATGCCGTAGGAATCGCGCACCTTGAATTCTTGATGGTGCGTTGCGCTGCGCGACAACACACCCTACATTTAAATTTCTTAACATAGCTTGAAATATTAGCGCCGACTTACTTAGAACTCTACAGAAAGGGTAAATTAATTTTTGTAGGTCGATGCATTAGATCAATTATTAGGCTATTACGTCAGCAGTAGGTCAAATCTGTACTATCCTTTCTCCAGGAACTGCAAGACTCGCCGGTTAAACTTTTCCCGATTCTCAATGAACATGAAATGTCCTCCGCCTTCAGCCTCTTCAAAGATTTCCAGCTCAGAGTCAGGAATACTTTTATTGATCCAGACTTGCGATTCCCACGGGATAACACTTTTTCTTCCGGCAATAATTAGGGTTGGCTTGTGAATCTTCACAATTTGATCTCGCCAGTCCATATGAAACTGGTTGTACAATAGGGTCGCCGCTAGCGATTGCCCAAAGGGCCGCAGCAAAGCTGATCGCGGACACCGAAGATTGCACTGTACCATCCACTCAAATTGTTCTTTTGACATCGCGTTCGTCACCATCGAAGCAAGAATGCTTAAGGAAGCACCATCTGAAGTTTTGAATGTCTTTCTTTGGAACTCGTCCATGCAGCTAAAACCTTTTCACAAAATTTCGCCATGAGTGCGCGTTACAGTTAAGTGATCGCGAACAGAAAACTTATGTATTAAGTTGAGGCAATCGCACTTCAATGCTTCACCCGATAGTGAAGCAACATGAAACCGTTGTTGTAGATTTTGCTGTCGGTAAGTTCGAGTTTGGTCTGTTTGACGACGCCAGAAAACAGTGGAATCCCTGAGCCGAGAAGTACCGGATGCACTTTCAGGATCATCTCATCGATTTCGGAAAAAAGCGTCGTGGCTAAATCGCCACCACCGCAGAGCCAGATGTCTTTGCCGGTTTGCGTTTTCAATTTCCTGACCAATGCAACAGCGTCTGTTGAAACAAGCTCAACATTTTTATCTGGACTTTCTTTCAGGGTGCGAGAAAAAAGATACTGCTTCATCTGTGGGTAAGGGTTGGTGAATCCCTCCTTTAACCCCACTTCGTAAGTCCTGCGTCCCATCAGAACGACATCAAACCATTTATTCTCGGCACTGATGCCTAGTGTATCGCGAAGGTGAGCCGGAATGGTTTCAGGAAAGTTTTCAAGCAAATAGGCGACTTGCTCCCCTTCCATAAGGAAAAAGTCAAACGAACCGTCCTCGCAGGCAATGAATTTATCGACGGTACAAGCCACGTAATATTTGAGTTCGCGCATATCGAATATTCTCTAAACAAAATTTTCGGTAACCAATTATCATCCGTTACTCAACATCTTGCCATGTTTACTCGTTTTGAAGATGACCACAAAGAGGAGAATGAAACGACCCTTTGAATATCAAGTAACCAATCGAACTTCCACCAGAATTTAAATTCCGTACTATAAATAAGATAAATAGTGTGCTTGTCTGTCACAATAATAACTTTTTGGGGAATCAACAATGAGTCCAGCAGCACCAGCAGAGGTAGATACTTTATCACTCATCACACAGGACTATAGAGACTGGTATCGACAGGGTAAACGGCTCGAAAAGAAAGAACATTACGAAGAAGCGATCGCTTGTTACGACAAAGCTATAGAGGTTTGCCCTGATGAATACTGGCTTTGGTATGATCGAGGCAGCGTTCTACAGGAATTAGGTCACTATGAGGAAGCGATCGCGAGTTTTGACCGAGCTTTAGGACTTCGCCCCAATGATTACTGGGCGTGGTACAGTCGAGGCTACATTTTGCTAGAAGAACTAGAGCAACTAGAGGAAGCGATCGCGAATTTTGACAAAGCTCTCGCAATTCGCCGCGATGATTACTGGGCGTGGTTTCGCCGAGGAGATGCCTTCAGACATTTGGAACGTTATGAAGATGCAATTTCTGACTATGATCAAGCTCTATCAATTCGCCGCAATGATTACTGGGCGTGGTTTCGCCGAGGAGATGCCTTCAGACATTTAGGTCGTTATGAAGATGCACTTCAAAGTTATGATAGAGCGACTTCTCGGCGCTCAGATAATTTTTGGACTCATTACAAGATAGGCGATACGTTGAGATATTTGGAGCGCTACAAAGAAGCACTAGCCAGCTATCAAAAAGCAACTAAACTGAACCCAGACGATGAGTATGCTTGGTACAATAGCGCTTGCTGTGCAGCCAAAGTTGGAAAAAAATCGTTAGCGCTTGAAAGCCTTGAGACAGCGCTGAAAATCAATCCGAATTTTCAAATGTTTGTCAAGATAGATCCCGACTTAGATGCCATTCAAGATAGCAGAGACCTTGAGGATTTGCTGTACAAGATAACTGAGTGATCAAGATCCCCGACTTCTTCAAGAAGTCGGGGATCTTGTTTTTCAATGATTTAGGAATGCTACATTCGTTACATCATATCATGTCCGGTTGATTAGTTGTGATTCCCGCAATATCTGCACCCCACCCCTTAATCCCCTCCCGTTAGTAAGGGGAGGGGCGGTTTTGGCGCAAGACAAAATCGGGGTGGGGTTGGGTTGTGCGGGATTTATAAGCAATTAACCGGACATGATATCATCCGTTGCGAAGGTTCACTCTGCGTTTAAAAACTCTAGATACCCGTTGCTGAGTTCTTTCACCGCTAATTCGTAAAACTGCTTACCGTGTTCAGGTGTTGCTAAAGCAGGATTTGAACCCATTCTGCCATCTGGATATTTCTGGCGAAAGTCAGCAGCACCATAAATTCTGTGTCCAGTACCGACTTCTTGAGAAAGAGGTGCTTGCTTTATCGCCTCTGGATACACAAATTGAGTGACAGCAACTTCACTAGGTGTTGCATGGGAACCTTCTTGGTCACCGTATAATTCTTTAGCAAGCTTGTATACAGAAGTGCACATAAACCAGTTAGCAACTTGACATTGCACCCGTTGAGCGTTGGGAATTTGCAAATCTTCCAAGTGAGCGTATGTTTCAGAAAAAGCCGCCTTGAGGGTGGCGATGTTACCGCCGTGTCCGTTGATAAAGTAAAACTTGGTAAAACCAGCTTTGGCTAAACAGGTGATGTAGTCTCGCACCAGTTGAATCATCGTGCTGGGACGCAGACTTATACTGCCAGGAAAGGAGGTATGATGTAATGCCATACCCACGTTAATTGTTGGACCAATTATTGCTTGAGTAGCTTCACCCACACCACGAGCGATCGCTTCTGCACAAATCGCATCTGTACCAATTAATCCCGTGGGTCCGTGTTGTTCTGTGGAACCAATAGGGAAAATAATACCCTTAGACTGCTCTAGGTAAGCCTCAACTTCCTGCCAGGTGCTTAAATGCAATAACATATCTTATCAGCGTCCTTATCAAGATTGCACCTTTTTAAGGATAGATTATGAACGCTGAATAATGAATTATGGCAATACGCTTGATTCCATAATTCAGAATTTGTCTACTAATCAAAACTATAGTGTTTCTTCACATCGCTTCTAATTTCCCAAGTGCAGGACATTCCAGTAGGAAAAGTGACTAAATCGCCTTTACCCATTTGCACCGGCTGTCCACCGTCAGGTGTAACGACAACATCACCTTCTAAAAAATAGCAAGTTTCTTGAGTGTCATAAGTCCAAGGAAACTTTGAGATTTCCTTTGTCCAAATTGCCCATTGGGATACACCCAGTTCGTTGAGCCGCTCTTGACTGGGTTGACTCTCTACTATAATTTCCATTATTTGTCTCCTTCCATAAGGGTGATCACAAAAGAAGCAATTGCAATTATTCTTACTGCTGTTGCAGGTGCTGGAAAAAATTTCAGATTGCTCTAATAATTAGCATTCTCTTGTGTGCTTTTACTTGTTTTTTTGCTACTTTTATGACTAAGCATAGTAGAGATAAATGTAAAATGCACTGAAAAAGAAAAAATATGCGGGTATTGCTAGTCGAAGATGAACCAGGGATTGCTCAATTTATCAGTCAAGGTCTCAGGGAGACGGGCTACGCAGTGGATATTGCTCAGGATGGCGAAGAAGGCAGGGAATACATTTCCTTTACTGAGTACGACGTTATTATCTTAGATATCATGCTACCAAATATCGACGGGTTAAACTTACTAGGAGAATTCCGCAGCCAGAAAATTCAGACTCCGGTATTGCTGCTGACAGCACGGGATACCGTAGAAGACCGCGTCAAATGCAAGTTTAATGGATGCATAGCGTCATCGCATGGATTGTGTCCCCCTTTCCAAAACTTACAAGTAAGCCAAGCTACCTACTATACATTGAGGTAGTTTTTAACACCCTAGCAGTAGGATTGAACATCTTCCCCGCAGACATCGGCTAAATAACACAAAGCACGAAAACGTAACCCTACTAATTCGTCGTACAGTGGATTTAACTTGCACATAGGGGGAATATGGGCAACTTTGCGACCAAACAAAAGAATATCTCGCTCAAAAGGACATTGAGCGGGGATCATTTTTGCAATAAATGTCGCCAATTTCCGATTTTGAATTTCTAAAGAATCGAGCTTACAACGTAATGGTTGCAGTAAATCAATTTTAGGCTGAATAACTTGATTTTGATTTACTGTTTGATGAGTTTCTAACTCAGAGTGAACAAAAGCAGAGAAGATAATATGCCGACGATGATTCCTGGTTTCGAGCATAGTCATAATTAAGTTAATCCTTACAATTGGAATTGTTTGATTGCAGATTTGTTGCTGTCCATACAATCTATTTCTGTAGATTTTGAAATAGAATCATGGCAACACCAAATATATGTATATACGGAATATTTACTTTTGTAAACACCGTATGTAATTTTTATTTAAACTGACCGTAGAGTGAAAAACTGTCCAACCTAATACAATACTCTAAAAAAAATCTAAAGGAACTTTTTATACTTATTGAAATCGGAAATTTGTAATCTTTATTTCATATCTTGAATGTAAACGACCTCAGCTAAAACCACACAGTACCCTGAGGTGTAGTTTTTTTGATGAGAAAAGTCGTTTCGCTCATACTTAAGCTACATATTGTTCTGATGTTACTTATTAAAATATATTGTTATAGCTATTGCTTCACCAGTGTAATGTGAGATATATCACAAAATAGCAAGATATAAATTATCTGAACAGGGTAAGCGCATCTAATTTTGTGCTTAAGAATACAGACTAATTTGCTAAAGTATAGAGCGGTGTATCGAATTTGAGCATGAAATGTGTTAGATAGTACGCTAATTAACAAAGCGTTCAATGAT
>JAHHHH010000096.1 GCA_019359415.1 Iphinoe sp. HA4291-MV1
CCAAGATTTCAGCCCACGGTTTTCTAGGGTTTCAGCCGCAGAATAATACAACATATTATAAGTACTTATACTTAGATTTTTTGCGCAAGCACACATCCCCTCCAGAATCGGCAATACGACGCGATACGCCACAAAATGTCAAATATATTCACTTTACTTCGACATGCCTTGTGGGTACGTTAGCGTGGCGCTAATGGTATTTGATCAACGGGCAACTGAGAATGACCACACTCCATACACTAAAGAATCCCCACAACCACATCGGAATGCAGGGGAAGTACCAAAATAAACCCCTCACCTGTTGAGGGGTGTGTAGGAGACGATAGAGGAATTAAAACCCGCTTGTTCGGCAGAGCATGCGGGTACGCGTGTGTTTACCTTCCTCTAACTAGGTGCAAACCAATTAAGGTTATGCACCTATTAGCAACAGAGGTAGAGGTAGTAGGGGTGGGGACAATTGTAAAACTGTCTGAAAAAATGGAAGGAATTTGGAAATGAGAGAATGATAAATGGTTTTTATTACTAAGTCATTCGTTAACTATTTGAAATGACACCATGACTACTCCTGAACAATCGTCTTCTCGCTTTCGTTCCGCTACAGAATTTCCCAAAACAATTGACAGTTTTAGTCCTTCTGAGGCTAATAACTTGTACGTAGAGATGCGAGAGTGTCTAATTTTCACAAATCGCAGTCGCTCACAATTAATCCGTAGAAATGAAGAACACAAACTTCGCTTAAAAGTAGATGTAGAGCGTCTACAAGTCATCATTAATCAACTCAAGTTGGACAAAGAACAACTTGCTGAAAGTAACAGACAGATTGTTACAGACTTGGAGTGTGAGATTAAATTAATGGCTGGACATTTAGAGCAGCTTTCAGTAGCATTTGACTCTGTTTCAGATATTGAAAATCCAAACCAAGCTCAATGGAGTTATTTAGCATTTCCTAATCGTTTCTTCAAATTCTTACGAGCAATTAAAGCAATTGTGTTGTGGTGGCGTGAGGAAAAAGGTGAGGGGGCAGAACTGACCCAAGTTACAGACATATCCCAATCTCATCTTCCTGGTGAAGTTAATGTTGATGAGGAGCGAAGGGAAAGACCACAAATGTACACGGATTCCGCTTCACAAGGACGTTCGCTTTTAGATAGGTGAAATTCATGGGGAAAAAACGAATTACTCAGCTACTAGAGCAGCTAAAAGACAATCAGCATAAGGAGTTACAGAATGCCGCAGTAATTTATACGGTTGCGACTGTTGCCGTTAATGAACTGCTTGAACAAGAATCGCAGATACCTGAACCGCCTATTGGGCTGTTGCCTTTTGCTCCCAAGAAAATTGATAAAGTAGAGCTACTTAAGCAGTATGGCTCTTATAATGCTTGCCGTCAAGCAGCTAAAAAACAAGGGATTAAGTTCTCTCGTACTCCGAGTTGGGAGCAATTAGCAGCAGGGTTTAGCTACGCAGAAGCATTCCGACAAGTTATTAAAGCTTATGTAGAAACACATCCAAGTCCAGGACTTAAAGGCACTAAATTTGAGTTAAGTCTTGAATAGTTTCTACAATCTTGAGTTTTCATATTGGGGAGAAAAATGCTTCGCACATCTTGCGTTCTCGATTCTCAGTTAAAATCCTTTTCCTGGCTTTGTTCTCCTCAGCTACACTGAAAAGGAGTGTCAGATTTTTTGCAGAAAATGTCGGAATTTACCGCAAGACAGCAGGAAGCCATTAGACTGCTTTCACAAGGTTGTACACAGGCACAAGTGGCGGAGCAAATAGGTGTTTCACGCAGGACTGTGGAGAGATGGATGTCCCTTCCGGAATTTCGCCAATCCGTCAACGATGTCGGACACGAGGTGACAGAACGATTGATATTTGACACAGCAAGCGAATTAAATCGATTGCTTCCTCTAGCATTTTCAAATTTGCAAGAGATATTACAGAATCAAGACGTGAAAACTAGCGATAGGTTGAGGGCGTGTCACATTTTGGGAAGTTGGGCTGGTCTGAGTCAGCCCAAAACACAAAAACAGGAAGATGCATCCGATTTAGACCTAAAATCCTACTTGGCTCATTTAGCTAAAAAGGAATCAAATAATGGAAAGCACTAGTGGGTTACCCAAATTTGATAAAATCTGATGCCTTCCCTCTACCCCGATTGTGTTGATATCCTAGTTGCTTTTCTAAATTGTAATTAATCACTTGGTGTAAACCTTCTGGAGATTTGAGATACTTTTCAACCACTGCTGTACGACAATTGGTCAATTCTTTGAGGACAGAACTATTGATAGCCCACATATCCTTAAAACTGGCTTGACGTTCGTTATAGACTTTGATAGCTTGTACTGCTCTTCTAATTTTCTCTTCACCAGTGTTGGGAGCGTGAGAACCGAATAGTTCTTCATTGGTCATTTCTGACGGGTCTTTTTTTGGTTGTTTGGTTTTAGCTGATGTTTGCACTTCGGTTTGTTTTGTAGTTGTTTCAGTTGTGGTAACAGGTACTTCTACTATCTTTTCAACTGGTTTCTCTACCACGGTCACAACCTCTTTCACTAACTTCCCTTCTTCAAACTGTTTACCTATCTTGGCTAGTCTTACCAATTCTTCTAGGCGTGATACGCGATCGCCAAAAGGTAAAAATTCTTGGTCGTCTATCACTGCTCTAGTTGCAGCAGTCGCTCTCATTTGCATATTCACTATTTGCGCTTCCATTGGTTTGTTCATTTCTTCTCCTATCCGTTGCACCCATGCCCCACGTGTTAACGGTTTTTCCTGGTGGTCAGTAACTTGATAATCTTCATAAGCTGTTGCTGTGGCATCACTGGTGTGTCCCAAACGTTCTTTGATAAAAAGGTTCGTGGACATTGCGTGAGGACAGAACAAGTAGATGGCTATAGCCGCATAACTCGCCCGTAAGTTCTTGGCTGATAACTCTGCTTCGCCATGTGGCGGATTGATAAGTGGTGTGAAGTGCTGTTTGATTGCAGCGTTCATCTTGTTGTTCTTGCCAGAATCAATTTCTGCTAAAGTAAGTTTCTTGATTGCTTTGATTTCGGGCATTCTACGCAACCGAGCAAGACTATCAATGACCTTAGCTGATTCAACGAGGGTGTATGTGGGATATGGCTCCCTCTCCTCACCACGGGTTTTCAATTGTCCTGAAAACATTACTTCAAATTGACCAACCTGTTTGAACTCAGCAGTTCTGTAGATTTCACTTGGTCGTCTACCTGTCGCTGCTATTAATCCAGCTACTAATTCTCTATGGTCGGTAGAAGTTAATAACTCATCAATTTTGGTTTGATACTCATCAACACAATTGATGCTTTCAAGATTACGCCGCTGTTCGTCCTTCTTAGCTTGCTTAGCTTCTGTGTTGGGTTGATTGTGGGTGTAGGTGTACTTCATGTACAACAATGCCAGATGTTGAACAACTACACCATCCTTGGTTTCTTGTAGATAATTGATGCTGTCATCAAGTGTCTTATTCTGACTCCAAGCTATGATTGCTTTTCTGATACCACTCATGTAGCTGGTGCTCGATTGTTTCCAGCTATGCTCGTTTACATGGTTGCGGTCTTCTTTGGCGCGTTCTTCCGCTTTAATTTTGCAGATATCACTGAACTCTTGTAATTTGGTTTGACAGTACCGTTCAATTTCTGGTTTGGTTGCTTGATTCTCTAAACCTTTGAGAAACTCAACTGTCCAAGTCTTAACCCACGCGGTGCGAATATTCTTCTCTACAAATTTGTTGTAAGGTGTAGTCATAAACTTTGTTCACTAAACTTTGTCCACATCACCATACTAGCTACAACTTTGTACGGTGTCAAGATAGTGGACAAAGTTTTTCATTTTTGATAAGTAGACTTTATTAACGTCATTACCTTTTTGTTGTCAAGCCCTGTTGACCGATTGTAACAATGTTGTTATATTTATTTACATAAGATAACAATTACAACAAAAAGAGGAACGAACTATGTACACCACTGTTAACGAAGACGGCGTTATTAATAACTACGCGACAAAACCCAAAATATACTATGCCGAGTATCCTGCAATTTGGGAACAACGCAAATACGTTGTACAAGGTGTATTCGCTACATTACTTGTCACCACTTTAGTTCTGGTTGGTTTGAGTGTTAGCTAAGATTTTTTGGATTTCAGTATCGGTACTTATTGACATTTGGCTTTATCCTGTCTCTTACCTCGGTTTAAAGTGCCGAGGTTTTTTGTGTTTTCTATTAGCCAAAAGCCCGGTCACTTTGAACCGGACTTTAGTAGGGTTATATTTCCCCAAGGCTATTTATAGAAGTTAGTTATAAATCAGTGCTCTGATAATAACTACCATACTTAGCTTGTCAATTTCGGAAAGTTAGAACTTCTGTTAGACATCCATTAGTCTTAGTGCGCTGCTGTCATTGGGTCTAGCCCTCAAATAACGGTCGGTCACAGAAATATTGCTATGTCCCAAGGTATCTTTTACTAATACCGGATTAGTACCGCGTTCAATAGCGTGTGTACCGTGCGCGTGTCGCAACCAATGGGCTGACACCTTCTCACTTAATCCAGCATCCAGAGCTCGCGCCTTCACAATTGGATGCAAGTTTTGACGTTCCAAGTGTCCTCCTTTCTGGCTAGGGAACATTGCATCTGTGGCTAGAGCATTCCCTTTAAATTCCATCAATTCAGCCCACAGTTTAGGTTTCAATAGAATAGTACGGGATTTGTTACCCTTACCTTGCCTGACATAAACTTGACCGCTATCACCTCTAGTAGAAAGGTCACCCCATATCAGATTGCAAAGTTCCGATGCCCTTAGTCCAGCTTGGTACAGTAATTTAATAATCAACAGGTTTCGACGGGCAGTGTACCGCCGTTTGGGGGTACTGGCTCTTTCTAGTTGTTTTTCTGCCATCCGAACCATCAGCTTAACATCAGCCTCATCCAAGTAACGCTCATTGATAGCATCCGGCATATCACCCAGTTTCAAAGCCATACCAACATTAAAAGGGATATAACCAATTTTATGAACAAACGAAATTAAGCTCTTGATAGCAGCAAGGTACATCCTACGGGTATTTTCTGCTTTACCCGTGAACTGGGTTGCGTACTCTACCAAATCCTCATAGGTCACATGCTTAAGCGGCTTACCCAAAAACTGCAAAAAATGCTTGGTGTAGCGCTGGTACGCTCTAACACTTGACTCTGCTTTCCCATCCAACCACAGCGCAATCAGTTTCGCCTCAGCATGAGGAGTCGGCAATTCTGCTATAGCCTTGCGGTAGTTTTGAACGTGGACGAGAGAAAGGGTCATATTACCTACTGACTAACAAATCAGACTTAATAAGACTTTCGTCTTGTTTTATACTGTCTGATTTTCTATTCTCCCATCACTAGTAGCCATTGTGGATATGAAAGACTGATTTATTAATTTCTGTAAACACTCTACCCGACTACTCTAGTCAGGTTATATACACCTTAACTGTCCTTGCGTCTTTGTCAAGATTTTGAGATATTAAATTGAAAAATTAATTTAGATAGAAACTTATGACAACCGAGCAAGAGCTGAAATCTCTTTTTAATACCTTAGATACCGATAAAGACGGTAAAGTCTCCCTTAATGACCTTTTTTTAAGTCCTGGCTTAAGTGCAATCATCTCATCAGAAACAAATACCACTAGTCCCCAGGAGTTACTAGTACAGTATGATTCAGACGAAGACGGTAGTATTACTTTTGAAGAGTTAAAGGAAGCAGTTGAGAAAGCAAGTAATTTAAACTAACAGTCAAAAACAACTTGAATCTCTTGCTGTGTCAACACTTTGACTTTCCCATGTCGATTGATTCATAGCCTACAACTGATGTGGTACAAATAAAGTGTAAAAATGCTCTTCCAACACGAAGAGCATTCCATGCGTAGAACTAGAAACTGGCGACTCCCATAGTTAGCCAGTTTTCAACTTTAAGCTTGCTGACGTTTAATTTCTTGTATCAATACTTGACAACGTTTCATAGCTTCCCTAGCTTGTTGTCTGAATTGTTTAGCTTGCTCTCTATCTGTCAAACACAACTCTGTTGCTTTGTGCATCAATTCAACACCTTGTCTGCTGAGTTCGTTGGCACGAGTCCTTAAATCTTCAATTGTTTTCATCGCTCCTCCAGTTCAGAAAGCACAAATTCCAAATTTTCAGTTTCTTCATAAAGTCTATCCGCTCTACTCTCTAGTAAGCTAGCATCCTCTAAGTCATTATTTTCTAAGGCTTTTTGTGATGCTGAGTATAAATCCTCAATGATTTGATGTAGCTGTGCGTAAGCTTTTAGCAACGCCTCTCGTGTTTCTGGTTTCACTTCATTTCCTCTGTAGTATTAGCAGGTATATCTTGTGATGTTGATACTCGCATTGAATATCCAACGAGCAATCCTACACCCAAAAGTGCCACCAGACCACCAGTAATGAGTCTAGGTGATAACGAATGATTACACTTGGAATCGTAGCGACTAAACATCCAGAGAACATGCGCGTACTGCCAAGGTAATAAATCATGCCACTCACGAGATTTAATCAGTTTGACATTTCGGTGCTTAAATTGCCTGTGTAGCAACACTTCAATCTCAGACATGTCTTGAACGTAAATTGCTTTGACTACTTTATAGTTGCAAGGTGGCTGACTTGAATGCAGTGTATCCAATCTATTCTCTACTGAGCGAGTGAGACCGATTTTGCATCTGTGAAGATAGACGCCCGGAATTACGCCGTGGAACCCTTCAGCCTCAAGTAAATAAATCCAACCGGGTACGTGGTCGTCGCGATATTGGTAAGACATACTTGCAGAGATTCCTTATAAATTGGAAAATTTTTGAAGCACTAGCAGTCGATACCCGTTAGTGCATTTTAATTTAAAGGTCGATTCCCCCGTCAAACTCTTCTGGGTCATCACTCTCTATCACTACTGACTTAACTTCCACTGATTCAATACGACCATTCAAGCTTGCAGTCGTAGCAACTGGCGTTATGGGTACAACAGGGTACTTTCCTTCTAAGAAACGCAGATAGAAAGCTATTGCATCTTCCACAAACCTGCTCTCTGTAAGTAAGAGCGCTTCACACCACTCTTGTACTTTAGGTTGTTGGTACTTCTTGATTCTTACTTTCTCGACAGTCATCAACCGACCTCCGCTATCAAACCAGTGAGGTTATCAAAAGCGCCATTGTCAGAAATCAAGAAACCTTTTTTCTTCAGTGCAGCGTTCAGCAGCGGAAGTTTAGAACCTCCTCCGATTATCAGAATCTGGTCACCGCCTAACTTGTACTGTTCTAACTGCTTGATAACTTCCCTAAGTCTGCAATTGATGAAGTCCTGTAACTCAACTTCATACACCTTGTAGAAGTTCATAACTGAATCACCGTAAGCCAGAAACGGAATTTTTTCACCTGACTCTGACTTCTTGAACTTTACACCTATCTCAATGCTACGGTTGATGACATCCTTATCGGGTGCTTGCTTGATTAATGCTTTGAGGTCAGAGTTACAAGCGATTTTCTCAATCAGGTATTCCGCGCCAAAGTCCTTAACTGCAACTTCACCGACTGGCTCAGAGTTAAAGAATCGACTGATGGACGTGTTACCGCCTCCGATATCACAGATAGTTACTGCTCCGTCTAGCTTTTGACTCTTGAGCGCTGCAAATCCTTCTGGTAATACTGATTTAATAGAGATGATTACGGTGCAAGGGACGCCACACAATTCTACCTTATGCGTCCCTTCATTAGTTCTGATAACTGGTTCATGACGTTTAACATCATTGGTAGTCACGGTTATTTCCAAATTCATCTCAGAATTGACCTGTGGTAAATGAGCCAAAGTACCTAAGAAATACTCAAGCCAGAGAGATGACTTGCCCGTGTAGTCCTCCACTAATCTCATTAAATCACTGCTACCACTACGAACGGCTTGGTTACCAATTAGCCAGCACTGATTGATTAAATCTGAACGGACGCCATCGACATAGCGAACATGACCGGGTAACTTATTGGAAGTGTTGGATAAGCACCGAGTATACCAGCTAGGTTCTCTCACAAGTTCGTAGCCTTCGACATATGCTTTAATCCAATGATTACCAAGGTCTATCACGCTTTTGAACAGCTTCTTGTTTTTTGCTGGAATTTTAGGCATTTTTACTCCCCCTATTCTCTGGGTACTTTTGGGTACATTTGATGTTGTTTCGTCGGTCTTATAAATCGCCATAAGTCTTACTCCATATACGTTATAGATTGTTTTGATAGTCGAAAATGAAAGGTGATGAAAGAATTGTACCCTAATGTACCCAATTTTTATCTAACTCTCGGAAGTGGTTCATAACCAAACTCGTTTCTTAAATCATTAATTAGCTCAAACTCTTCATCGGACGTGAAGTACAAACAGACTTCTTGACCTTCAATCAAATGCACTTCAGCATGGGTTAAATCATTATGGTCTTTGCAACTCCAATGAATGATAACAATCTTTTCACTATCAAAAGTTACTCGGTTGTTTCCGATAAAATGAGTCATGTGATTTATTTCCTAACAATTAAAAACGAAAACGTTGGATAAAGTCCGTAAAAGTCCGTGAACCCCCTATAGGGTGAAAGTCCGTCCGTCAGTCCGTAAAAGTCCGTGGCTGAAAACCTTACGCAGCAAGTATTTCAAAAATAAGAGTCTGTAGAAGTCCGTAGCAGTCCGTTAGGTTCTCTTTAGGGAGTCTGTAAAAGTCCGTAAATTAAAATGGTTGCGAACTCTCTACAAATTCATAATTACTATTAGTAAATAGCTATAATTTCTTCCAAGTCTTATTACAGTCTAAACATCTGTGATATTCCTTGTTCTTAGAACCAACTCTTTGAGAACCACATTTAGGACAAGTTAAAGCACTAATATCTGACCGAGAAACGATTTGATTTTCAACCTCGTTCGTTACCTCATTTAAAATGTTAGGAATTAGGAAATTTTGAGTATTTGTACTCAGTGACTCTTCTTTTTCAGCCATCACATCCCAGTAGTCGTAGCTATCGAAGTCTGGAAGTTGAATAAACTTCGGTAGTCCGGTCAATGGAACTGCTAAAGCGAAACGATACGCGCCAGGGTCGGTAAAGATATCTAAGCTCAATTCCTCATTCTTCCTGTCACAAAACTCTTGAATCTTCCGGTACTGCTCAAGTAACTTGGTCTTGTCTTCACTCGATATCGTCTTAGCTTTATCAATCCATATCCCAGCGTTAGCGCCAATGTGCAGTTGAACCGCGTTATTCCAATCACTCCAACTCATACCAGGAATAGTAGAAGCATCACAAGCTTGACCAATATAGATAGCGCCGATATTCTGGTGACTGGCTTGCTTAAGGGAGTAAGTCACTTTGTCTCGAAAATAGTAATAACCGTTGTTCTCCCGTTCTTGGGCAATGGTCGAGTCCACCTCATCAAAGATGTACAAGATAAATGGATGATCACCTTTCCACTTGGCGCGATGGTCTAATAGTTCGCACAGTTCACTCATTCCGGTTACGTTATCCTCATGACTAGTTCCTGCTTTGGGCATACTCCAGAAGTCTTTCTTAGAACCGTCTTGTGGGTCGTACAACCGTATCTCACCCTGTCCTTTGCGACTTTTCATGATTGCCAGTGCTAAGTTCTTGGCTGTTGGTGACTTACCTCCGGTACTGCCTGCGGTGATTCTTACCCGCTCCCAATTCTTGACATAGCTTTCAAACTTTTCGACTGGAATCCAGATTTTATCTATGTCACCTTTGGGTTCCTCTTTCTTAACTGGCTTCCGTAGAATAACTTCTAAGGTTATGAGACTGTGTTGATAGTTAAAGGTAAATTTGGGCAATGTCCCTTGTAAACTGTTGGTGAATGCCGCTAGCTGTTCCCGTGTGTTGTGGGGTAGTAGCTCAGTTTCAGTTAAACCGGGGTTACGTCTGGTGGCAAACAAGATAGTGTACCCTGTTTCGCTTTCATCCCATTGGATAACGTCCAACCGATAGCCGTAATTTTCGTAGTAATACATTGCTATCCGATTGGCTACTTGAGCGTAGTCTGATTTACCTGTAGCCAGTAACGGTTTCTGCAACTCTTCATTCTGTTTAGTCAAGTCATCAATCACAAGATTTCGTTGCTCAAGCAGGTCAAGCAACTGAGCATGGATGTTGTTATTGTTTAATAGCAGCGCTTCATACTTTTCAGTAATCCGTTCATCAACTTCATCCATCCCAGCCCGGAAGCGCTCAAGTGCCACATCTTTAGGCATAGAGTTGTCAAGTGATTTACGCATCTCTTTACTTTCAGCTTTGATTTCACGCGCCCGAACATCTTTCCATCGTGTCTTGACGTTTAAGAACTTGTTGTCAAAGGTGAAAATATGGTCAAGAATTACCTGAAAATCAGTAATCTCAAGTTCTTTAATCACTTTGAGTTCATCTGTCAATTCTGTTTTTAGGCGTTTGATATCATTGATTCTTGTCTCAAAGTTTTTACGCGCTTCCTCACTTACATCTGGATTATCATAAGCAGCTTCTAACCGTTTTTGTATGTTGTGAATGTCGTTGTAGCGTAAAGAGAAAAAGTTGCTAACGTACCCTCTACAATCTTCTAGGAAGTCCTCAATCCTGGTATCCTTAGCATCTACAATGTCTTGCAAAGCTCTGATTCTCAAATCCTTATCGGATACTACTTTGAAATAGTCAGCAGCCTTTTGGTTCAATTTGTCCTGTAAGTCTGTTATCAGGTTAAGATTCCTGTCTTTATCAAATTCAAGAGACCTAATTCTACTTTTGAGTTCATTAATCTCAATCTTAAGCCCGTTAATTTCACGGTTTTTGACACTTAAATTATCCTCTAACTTTTCCTCAAAATCTCTCTTGAGTGATTTTGCTTTACCATCATAAGCAATACCCAAACCCAGAGAAACTAATGCTGAAGCAGCGCCACCCACACCAATAGTGCCTGCTATCTTTCGAGTAAGTCCTTCTGTGTTCATGGATTGAACTAGACCTACAGCGCCTAAAAGAGATGAACTAATGAGCAATCCGAAGTATACTTGTTTAAACATATAACTTTTTATCCGAAATATTACAAAGTGATAAGCGTGGTCGAATTTGACCGCGCTGTTTTGTTTAGAAACCTGCGGTAAATTTGGCTTCTGTTTCTTGTCTGATGCGCTCTTTCTCGTATTGGATATTTTGGATTTCGTAGCCTTGTCGCTCAATTTCCTCGCGTATTTTGGCGACTTTGAGCACCTCTTGTTCCCGGATAAGTCCTGTCTGATTTTGTGTTCCTTCTGTCCGTATTTGTTGCTGTACAAGTAACTCACGGTCTTGTTCAAGTTTTGATAATTCCGTATCCCTACCAACTTCGGCACGACGATATGAAACAGCTTTTTTCTCGTTGGTGACATGTGCTGTCTTACCATCAATCAGGAGTCCGATTAATCTTTGCTGTTCTAAATCAAGTGTTGCTAAGTCCTGTTTGAGTTTAGTATTTTGAATCGCAACGCCAACATAGTTTCGCTGTCTGGCAATGATTATGTTTCTTTGAGTTGCTGTAGCACTGTCAAGTTGTGGAACATTAGAATCTATTTCAGCGCTAGCACTTGCCAAGATTTCAGAACTGTTTACTTTCCCATCGGTAACAGCTAAAGGGTTACGGTCTGTATCGGTTGACTTGATGGCATCCCCTATCTGACTTGTATAACGCTGAACGGTAGAAATCGCATTAGCACCACTCTCAATTGCCGATACTGCACCATTGCCAATCTCTTGAAGTTTCTCTACTACATTAGGTGGTGTTGGAGAATCTAGGCTGATATCTGCAATGGGTGTCTTAGTTTCTCCTGTCACTCTTTTAGAGCCTGTCAGTCCACCCTTTTTACCTCGGTTAGTTTTTTCTAAATTTGCGCCGGTTACCGTACCTTTTTTTGTTACCATAATAAGTCTCATGATTTAGTAAATAAGGGAAGAAGCGATTGCTAAATTTTGTTGAAGCAATCGCTTCATTTTCAAGATTCATCAATGAAGTTTTTAGCTCTTAGTAAAGCACTCTTGGCTGTTTTAAAACCTCCTTCAGAATCCTCTACATCAACCCCACGAATCCGATAGGCATAAGTGTTTTTGGTTGGTTTGTTGATGGTAATTCGATAGTTTTTGTATTCGATTTCGTAATCTTGATTTTCTGTTAATCTCATGAGCAACCTCTTGATTTGATGTCGGAAATACGTTCACGTTGTTTTTATTGCACTGGTCGAGAAAGACTTTGTGAGTAACGATAAATTGCACTTCCTGTACAAATAACTCCAACCAAAGAAAAAGTGATTATCAATCCCATAAGACCCGATGCTACTATCCGAGTAAGAATTGGGAGCTTTTCAGGTTGCTTAAGTGATTTTTGAGCAGTTCCCCACAGCATCCGTCCGCATATTGTAGCCAGGTCTAGCAGTTCAGCTTTTGATTCTGGAAAGTAGAACTCATTTTCGTAGTCATGAATTGGAGGGATACGCATATCACCCTGTGCTTTAAATGCCTCTTTCAGTGTCCACTCATGAAAGATTGCTTCATTAGAAATTCTCCATAACAGACCTAATTGAAACGGTGAAAGTTCGGGTAAGATTTCAAAAATTTGCCGCATAGTTATGACCAACCCCTCATTTTTACGTCTAAAATACGTTCGCGTTGTCTGGCTTGGTACTCTTCTTGAATTGCTTCTAAGTCTTGAACATTGATGTAAATAGGCTCGATAATTTTGACTGGGAGCTTGATTCGATTAGTTGAAGTACTTATCTGTCCGTTGTTTTCAGGGGTCTGCATGACTTTACTATCTTGGATTACTTAACTATTGGAACGATTGTGAACGCCACCTCAATTGGTACTTCCGCCACAAATTCCAATGTGACAACAAATTTCAGGTAACGTGGTTTTTCGCAATCAACAGCCAACATTGTGTATACAACTTTTGTTATTGCGCTTGAATAAGGTTGTCCAGGAATATTGGTGATACCGATAAGGTCTTTCGTTTTTGGAAGTTCTGGAACAACACACTCCGCAGCAGCTATAATGCGCGTTTTAGTTTTATCCAAAAGTTGAAAACTGCACAGGTATTTCATAAATTTACAATTCCTTTGTGAGAAAATCTAAACATTTAATTTCTTCAAGAGCCTTAACCTCCGACCAACATTTTTCAAGAGTCAGACCTACTTCTTTCATCTCTTGTTTGTCGTAGGTAAACGTAAATATCCCCCACAGTACATCTGAAAATGTGAAAGCATGCTCGTTCAATAAAATAGTCAAAAGTTCGTCGAAAAACTTTTCACTTGCATAAAGACGTGCTGCATTTACCACATCTTTTAGCAATGACTCGTTGTCAAATGCAGGCATTATTTAACTCCTAAAATAGTGTTGGTTTGATTTTGTGTGTGGTCTAATTGTTGAGATACACCTACTACTAGAAATGCTGATGCAGCGCAGAACGAGACGAATATCAAGAGCAGCAGCATTGGTGCGGGAACATGAGCTAGATGAGATTCATAATTTGAGCGACTGCGGTATCTCTGCCGTTCTGGCTCTCGGTTTTCCCCACAGACTCTAAAAAATCCCTAGTGTTACTGCCTCGTAGTTGGTCAATGCTCTCTAGTGTTTGTTGAGCAAAGTCAGAGAGGAAAGTGTTAATGCCGTGGTTAACGCGATGGGTGTAAATCTCACGAAAGTCTTGGATAGTCTCGTCAGCAGCTACTAAAGCAAGCGCTCGGCTAATTTTGTTGAGGTTGAGTACTTGGTCAGGCAAGCTCAGTTCAAGTTGCATTCGGACTTTCTCTTCTACCTGTTGAGTGGTGAGGTTGGTAGTCTCGTCAGTAGTCGCCAAGTCGCTAGGTTCCTGATTTTCAGGTATGTCAATTTCGGTTTGGTCTGCACTTGCTAAGTGTTCAGCTACAGTATTAATAATGTCATTGGCTTTTGGTAAGGCATCTTTATCCTGTTCGGAGTCTGTCTCTAAATGTTCGGAGTTAACCTCGTAATGTTCGAAGTTAACCTCGTAATGTTCGGAGTCTGTCTCTAAATGTTCGGAGTTAACCTCGTAATGTTCGGAGTCAAATTCCTGCTTAATCTCTTCGTCCTGCTCTAGAGCGCGTTCTTGTAGTGCCTGAACAATCGCTTGGTAATTCCTCATGCTGATTCGCTTCATGATTTCCCACTTGGCTGGGTACAGTGGCTTGAGAAGGAGTCTGAATTGGCTTTCGGGTAGTCCAAGTTGAGTGCTGGCATCAGATACTGTAATCGTGGTCTGTTTTGTAGTCATGGTCTATGCTCCATTGGCTGTTAAGAGGCGTCTGCCTCATGACAACCAGTGAAATGGTTTTGGAAAACCCCCAGCATGAGCGCTAGGGGTACATTGCATCTATCTCTATGATTTGCGGAACACCGCAGACAACTACCATCCATTCGATGGATAACTCACGTCGTTGGTAATTGTGGAATTTTGGCAAGCACGGCAGTCAAGGCACTTGCACCAGCCACACCTATGTAGCCTGTGAGGAGTTCATTTGCACTCTCAAGTTGTGGGTTGTTGGATTGTTCTGTGAGCGTTGACTTGGTTGTTTGGTGCTCATGAATTAACTGTATATTAACTGTGCACAGTTAATGCATACTATGTGACACTCTTTTAACTGGCACAAATTGTGCATTTAGTGTGTACAGCAAATGTCATTATGTGAACAATTCGGTACATTAAAGGAACTGTTAATTATGTTGCTATCAGTGGCACGAAAACCTAATCCTGAAAAAGGAAATGATAAAAGGCTAGTTGTATATGTATCGCAAGAAATGTATGAAGAATTAGAACAACGTGCTAAAGACGAAGATAGAAGTGTTAGTAACTTTACTAGAAATTTAATCGCCCTTGCACTTGAAAAAGGAGTGATACAAGAGTGATTAACCCTTCAGACATCAAGTTAAACACCCTTCCTTGGCTACCATTAGAAAAAAACAGGTAAAGTCTAAACATGAAAACCGAACAGCAAAGACAAGAAACCATTCAAGCTATCAACGAACTCTTGAACCAAGCTTACGATAGTACTCTAGATGAAATACTCACCTTATTAGAGCGGATAGAAACGGAAGAGGACGAGAACGATTTAAAAGCATACCACACAGCTAAAAATGACCCAGAAAATCAGATCACTATACCTTGGGAAGATATTAAAAAAGAAATTGCTAATGAGAAAAAAACGAGACGTGGCGTGACCTTGCCACTCTGCTACCCTAAAGGTAAAGACTTTCTTCATTAGAAAAAAGAGGTGCTGTGATGGAAACCACAACCAAAAGACAAGCATTATTAAAAGCTATCTACGAAAAGTTAGAACAAGCTTACGAAGACACTTTAGAAGATGTCATAGAACTTTTAAACCTATCACTTACAGTATAAAATTACTATTACTAATATCAAGAATTTATGGTCAGTATATATCTTATATCCTGTGTAAGGAGTTTTTAATAATGGACTTTTCAATTTATGATGACCCTAATGTTTTGGTGGGCGACCCTAAAGTGGAACGATATGCTATTGCTAAAAGTAATATCAATCTTACCCTCGATTTAATGCCTGTCAATGGCAATACGTATGACGAATTCGTACAAATTTTGAAAGAATGGTACGAAACAAAGAATTATACAAAATGGGTGCAAGCTTTTGATTATTTCAGTACCCTTAAGATGAAAGATTATTTGTGGTTACTCACATATTTTCCACAAATATTTTTAAAAAAACCTCCTAATACATTGGATAGTGAAAGAAAAAAACTTTTTAAAAATTACTCTGATGGTTATGTTTGTTGTTCAAAATTACTGGCTTCGGATTTTTTAGGATACGATATCCCACCTAATCCACTTCTTAAGGGAGAAATTTTTAAATTATATAAACCTGAAGTTAAAGTCAAATTTGAAAAATTAAATTTATGTCAAGGATTAATACACCATTCGTTAGGAGAATTTTTTAAGGGTACGTTCGTTCATGGTGCTAATCTTTGGTTCTGGTGGGAAGTTTCTGATTGTTTGAAGAAAGTAGATAATTTATTAAATCCCAAAGATGTTAATAGTATACGTTCAAAAAAGATTTTAAATGATGTTGAAGGTAAAAGAGTTGATTACTTGGCAGGATTTTCAAGAAATACAGATATTTATTTTAAAGAAATAAAAGGAATAAAAGATTTATTTTACCACTTAGGAGATTTTGTAGAAAGCAATTGCAGAGCAATCGCAAATCAAGATACTGATTTTCAAGATGGTGTGCTGACTAATTATGAGTCAGCACGAAGAATCGCTAGACGTACACATTATAGAAGTAAAGAATATCAATATGTTTGTACGTATTGTAATCAAGAAAAAATAGAAGTTTTTATTAGTACTCAAGGACGAAAACTACCATTTCGCAAGAACTGAAGAACATTTGTAACAAAATATTACAACTTTGGCTTATCATCTGCGCATTCGTCACAAGGAATTTTCATATGATTTGATAAATTCATCGAAATAAAAAACTAAAAACCCCTACAGATATAAGGGGTAGAAAGTTTTTTTCGATTTTAAAACTTTGTTTCCCGCTCAATAGCGGTACTTTTTCATGCCTAATATTTTATTTGAAAAATGCCCAAAATGCAATAATTCTAATTTCATCGAGAGTATCCTACCACCTGGTAATATTCATCACGGCAAGCTTTCTTGTGATTCCTGTGGCAAATTTGTGAAGTGGCTTCCCAAGCCAAAGATGACTGAAATTTCAATTATGCGGCTTTTGCAGAATCCCAATTTGGAAGAATGGGAGTGTAGATTTTTGAAGATGCTTTCTTACCGCCTTCCCACCAAGGCTGAAGTGATCGTGCTTGAAGCAATACAGGCAAGAATCAATCCCGTATTTGAAGGTCGGGGTACAGGGTAGTTACGAGACTATTTTCAAATCTTTTCGTGCTATTCGTTCAAGCATATCCGCGAGAGAAATCTCGTGTTCTTGAGCTAGTTCTTTGAGATTTTGCCAACCAGTATCAGTTATGGATATATTTCTTTGGCGTTTCGGTTCACCATATCTAAGTTGGGGAACGGATAAGTTAGCCAAAGAAGTCGGATGTGTACCACGTGCCATAAAGGTTTCACTTAATAATGTCAAAAATATTTCTATATACCATTATATAGCCTTGACGATTCTAGACAATAGAGTATAGTATAGGTGTGTCGAAACAAGAAGGATAAATCATGCCTCGCAAAAATACTCAAAACTCCTTTCCATATCCAACAACCGAACAACCTAAAAAGGCTAAAGTTATGCAATCAGAACAAACCTTCAAGCGCTCATTCGCCCCACTGACCAGTAAGAAAGATGGGACAGCTAGACTCACATTTGCAGGCTACAAGCACTCAATTACCAAAAATGGTCGTGAACGACCATTTTTTAGCATTATTTTTTCTTGCATGGATGTTACCCGCGAAAGTCCTGCAAACATTAGCGTTTTATCCCCTTATCGGTACAGTGAATCCAATATTTTGGGTAAATTGCTCAAAGCATTGGGGTATGTAGGTGGCAACCAAACCGAAACCATCTTAGATGAAAATGATGAATTTGGCTATGTTGTAAGACAAGATTTATCAAGGATCTACGATTTTCTAGATACCAAGCGTGGTTTGGTTTTCAAGGGAGTGATGATCCTAGGTGAACGCAACCTCTACCGGATTGAAGTAGAGACACTAGAACCATTGGCAGGTAAAGACGGTAAGCAACAGCGTGACTATACTGCTGATGAGGGACTTTCTGAAAAAGAAATCGCCATAGACCTAGAAGCCGATGGCGGTGACAACGAATAATTTTGTCTGATAAGCCAGACTGATGGTTGTGTGTTGACAGCATACAGCCATCTTTTTCAAATATAAGCTTATCGGACTCCTGCAACTGTAACTTTCGTAATGACAGGAGTTTTTAATGTTAAATGAAAATCAATTTTCTAATTTAGATAATACTTCAATTGTAACATCTGAAATTGATGAAGATGATGAATTTGGCGATGCAAAAGTGACACCTGCTATGCTACGTGCCAAGATTGCGTTACCGTCACAAGAAACAGTCATTGAACCAGACTGTACGGACGACCAAGAAGACGAGTTTGGTGGTGCTAGGGTAACACCAGACATGTTACGTAACAAACTTCCAAAACCAAAAGTTGATACCGAAACGGATGAAGAAGCTGATGAAGAAGATGAGTTTGGCGGTGCTAGAGTCGATGTCAATCAGTTGAGAAATCGTAATTCAAATGTTAAACAAGGTGTAGTAAAAGAGAAATCAAAAACACCTAATAACAATGTTGAAGAAACTTTAAAATTACCTATTGGTTGGGATGAAGTAGGGTTTGATACAGAATATTTAGCAACAACAGACCAACGAACTACACCATTTTGTATCTCTTTATTTAGTGCTGGAAATCACGCAGAATATCTTCACCCTGATAGTCACCCTGCTAAATTTCCTCCTATCATGGTTGATGTTAGAAGAAAATTGAAAAAAATAGGTGAACAAGATACTTTACAAGTTTTTGAATCACCATTCGTTATCTTAGATTTTTTGAATGATAAATACAACATTGAATGGCGACCGATTAAAGACTTACAACGTAGAAGAGTTCATACTTTAAAAATGTATTTTTTCTTCAGCTTCAAAGACTTGGAATTCCTTTGGGCTAAAAACACTGATTTTCAATATTACTGTCTACAATATCTTGAGAGAATTCGACGTATTACCACCAAATTCAATAAACCTTTAGCACTACCGTACGAGATTTTATTACCTACTCAAAAGGGTATGAAATGGCATTGTTTATCAATTGAATTGATTGATATTGCTGCTATGCAGGGTGCTAAATCTTTAAAAGTTTACTTACAAAACGTGGGGTTACCCACTGATGACAAAACAGTTTGGGACTGGAATAAGAACAACAATCCTCTAGATTTCCTGATACAGAAACCCAAGGAGTTCATCAAATATATTAGAGGTGATGTCAAGTATCTCAAGCTCGTGCATGATAAGACCATAGAATTTTACAATGATATTGCCTCTACAGTAGGCGTAACACCTAGTAAGGATTGGGGATTGAGTACGGGCAAGATAACAGCAAGAATCGCTTCAGAGTGGCTTGCAACGCGTCCTAACGTGATGTTGCCGACAAAGGAAGATAAGACATCCGGGATAAAACCTTTGTATTGGTACAATCGATTGGCAAGTCCAGAAGCAATGAAACAATTATCTCATTTAGTAGGTAATCAGGCACTACTTTATTTAGGAATGACAGATGGAGGTCGGTGCGTTAAAGAACGTTCGACTATAGATGTATTAGATGGTGTACTAGTCGATATTGATATCAACGGGTGTTACGGCAATGGATTGAAAAATCAAATATTCCCAATTGGCAATCCGTCCATTATCGCTACGCCAATGAGTTTTGGCGAATGGGAGAAAGAGTATAGTAAACACCTCATACCTGGTTTATGGGTGGCTCGAATTAGCTGGAAAGACGCCCCATTTAAGCAAGATTTATTGTTGTCTAAAGAAGAGAAAGCATTCACTTCATGGGATTGGTATCAATCACACTTTGCTGAAAATAATAGTGATGCTGATAAGCAGTACGATGCATCTATGTACATGAGTACAAACCAAGTACATATGGCTGCGTTTACTCATGATTTGTACCAAGTTATTCTTAATTACACTTCTGATAAAGTAGAATTGCCTTGGATTAGAGAAAATGCAATTGTAGAGTGTTTTGCTTATTACGATAAACGCGATGAAATTGAGAAAGTCGTTCCAGAAATGTGTGAAGTTAGGAGTATAAAAGATATCGGAATTTCAGGTCTTACATGGTGTACCAAGTGGGTAAGAGTTGAATTGAAAGATTTAGCGGGTACTTTGATTGACAGAAGAGCCACACATAAAAACAAAGTTAAACTGTACAATAAACACTTTGGGAAAAACAACAAAAATGCTAGTGCTGATGACATACCTGATAGTCAAGTTATAGACGGTGTTGAATTTAGTAAAACTGACTGGTTGTATCAAAGTTCTGTTCAAGAGTTTATCAAACTAATTGTCAATACAATTTATGGCTGTATTGCTTCAAGTTACTTTGCTGGTGATGGTACTGGAATCAGTAATTTCATTGTAGGCAACAACATTACAGCACGAGCAAGAACTCTAGCATGGTGCATGGCTAAAGGATTGTATAGTTTGATGTCAATTACCGATGGTGGTGTATTTGATGTTAATAAGGTTGCTTACTACCGTCAAAAATCTTTGAATATATTTGCAAATTTGGGTTTGGAAATTTTTAAAGGTAGCGACCGTCAAACAGTTGTAGAAATCAAACCACTATTTGATTACGAAATTTCACAAGATGAAACCATGTTTAAAATTTTAGACAATAAAAATCATGTCCAAGATTTAGCATGGAAACACCTCAAAGAACAATTTGACGAATTAGATATCTTCAGGTTCGACCAATTTAGTTTTGAGGTAAAGAAACTTTACACAGATTGTGAAATTAGAAATAAATCGGATTACCGTCTTCGCAATCGTATTACTGGTGAAATAAATTCTAAAATAAGAGGATTGTCTAAGAAAAATGGTAAAGATGGAGATGATGTAGCATCTTGTATTTTTGAAGACATCGCTAACGGAGATAATCAAATTCATGAACTGACAACTAAACGTCTATTAGGATTGTGCGAATGGCGTGAGATGAACAGTGAAAAACGTAAAACTCTTATGCCTCATGATGAAGTCTCTGAATCCAAAAAATACTACTCTTTCACGCCACTAGGATGTAAATTTGTAAGTTCAAAACATCGTAAAGATGTTCTCAAACTCTATGAACAATTAAGACAATGGGAACGTCCTGAGTTAATGGAAGATTTGAGAAAACTTGAGAGTGTAACTGATGAATTAGAGTATAATCGCATCAAGAAAGAAATTTGTAAAGAAGGAAAAAAGAAATAAATTAATCAAGACTATATAATTCCATATAACAGTTGATACGTTCTTTGGAATATTAATTGTTTATACATTCTCACCACTTTTTAATATAGAAGTATTTTTAGATGCTATTTCCGCAAGTTTTGAACGTAAATCCTTACGTAATAATTTAGCTTGTTTTGTAGTTAACTCTTTTGGAGCAGATTTTTCATCCAACCCTGTTATTCCCGAATGTCCATTCGCACCTGGACGTTTATCTCTAATACACTGTTTATCAGTATATTTATATAGAAAAACCCAAATAACATTAAGGATATTATTATACGTTCTTCCTTCTCCAGAACAACCCACTATTTCACGTATTTCTTGAACAAATAAACGAAGTACTAATTTTCTTTGTGAATTTGGTGTATTTTCGGTAAGAAAATTGTATGCTTGCTCATGTGTTGTTAAAGAGTCTACCCAAACACTTAAATGAGGTGGATTAGACTGTTTATCTTGTGTAGACAGTTCAAACTCTCCATCTAACTGAATTGCTAAAACCTTTCCTTTTTCAGAAAAATCTTTAGGAAGTCGAGCTAATCGAAATACCCAATAATCATTTGAAACGGAATCTAAATTGCATGGACGGTTAAACATTTTTAACAGATTACCATGCAAAAAATGTAAGTTTCTCCAAAATGGCTGTAGAAAATCCTTGCTCAAATGTTGTATCTTCTCCCCAAACATAACTATTATTTCTATTGCGATAGAAAAACTCTATCTCTCCAGTACCAAAAATTTCACATTCTAAGTAGTGTTCTGCTTTAGACCAAGTATACATAAAATTATTATTTTCACCAGGACAAGCATCAGGTACTTCTAAACATAAATCTATTGAAAGAAAATAACTTCTCAATTTATTCCAAACATTCCATGCTATTTCAAGCATTGATATTGTAAATTTAGTTTCACCAACATGTATTACTTCTGTTTTTAAAGAATCAAGATATTGGTGGAGTAAATTGTGACGTTCATCATTTTGTACTTTGTATGAATCAAGTATTCTCTTAAGTGGTTCATCCTTTTTTATACTATTTATTTTATCCTTAAGTTTTTTTCCATCAAAACCTTCAGATTTCGATTCTAAAGTAGAACTACGTACAAAAGAATAAGTAAATTGTGAAATAATAAAAGTAGGCATCAATACAACAACTCCCTTGTTTTATCAGTTATACAACCTTCAAAAATCTCATTTTTACGAATACGAAAATTTTCCAATATATTCCAATAACTATTATCGTGACTAGAAATTTTGATGTTACTAAATAAATCAATATCCAATAAAACTGATACTGAATTCTCTTTATCAGAAGGTATTATTCCTTCATTAAGTACAAGCATTGCATCTAAGTCAGTCTGAGGAATCTGTAATTGCATAAAATAATCACTCAGACCTTGAGATAATTTTGGTGAAATCTCTGGTAGTGTAAGTAAAAATTCTTTGAAATCGTTAAAAGGATAAGGTAAATCTATACGATTAATGTAACGTACAGCCACACGGGTTACCGTCTTTGCATCAATAGTTTTACAATAAATCTCCCATAATCTACGTGCTTCATCTCGAAAACTTTCCCATTTATCATATGGTGCTAACCGACTAAATGTAAAACCATTTAAACGCAGTTGAATAACTTGTTTATTATCGGTACTAAACACACGAAAACCAGTATATTTCTGGGTAATTGTAGTTGTAGTTGTCAAACTAGAATCTAATTGAAATTGACTTTGAAAATCTAATAAATACTCATGTTTTGGATAATCAGATTTCAAATCATTCAAAAATTTCGTAAGAACTGATACATCCTTCTCAGACGGTACTTCAATTTGTAAATCTATTAAAGCTTCTGTTATGGGAACTCTTGTGTATTTTGATGATTCCATATCACAATCTTTTGTTTACCCACTTATTTTAATAGATTTGTAAAACCAACACCCCTTAATACATCTAACCATCCTTTTTATTCCTTCCCATCCACATTTCCCTCATAATCCGATGAGGTTGTGGGGGGATTGTGGTGTGTGAGGAGGAACATCTACGTATAAACATCGTACTGAGTATTAATTATTATAAAATCATTTTGCCCCTCATCCCCTTTTGTAATATGTGTAATTTACACGACAAGGGGCAGTAAAAATCGCGGGCAAGCGCTTGGTGTATAAGTTTTTCAAAAAATGGGGTGATATAGGGGTATAGCGCCACTTACCACGTAGATGTCATGTAGCGTATTTTAACGCACACCAACCCTTTAGAAACCTCACCTTACCCCAATCGAGTGTCAGCAGTTTGTCCAGCCAGCGCTACCAGGATAAACCACAGCATACCTCATTAGCGCCACGCTAACGTACCCACAAGGCATGTCGAAGTAAAGTGAATATATTTGACATTTTGTGGTGTATCGCGTCGTATTGCCGATTCTGGAGGGGATGTGTGCTTGCGCAAAAAATCTAAGTATAAGTACTTATAATATGTTGTATTATTCTGCGGCTGAAACCCTAGAAAACCGTGGGCTGAAATCTTGG
>JAHHHH010000097.1 GCA_019359415.1 Iphinoe sp. HA4291-MV1
GCGTAATAAAATGTCCCGCCGTCAAACCCAGATCCTCTACACCAACCCGTTAACTTAATACACGGCGGGACATTTTATTTTTTGGATCTCCCTAAGGGAAATGTTTACATGAAGATGAGAGAAACTTTGGGACAGTTGTACTATCAGTAGACCGAAAAGATTTCTAGAAGGCTTACCATTGGGGCATTCTGGCGGATTGTATACAATCCGCCAGAATGCCCGTATCATCTGCGTTTTGAGCAATAGGGTTGTAGATGAGTTCTCCTGCTAAGGTAAGCGATCGCTCGACCCTGTGCCAAAAACATCGCCCCAAACCCTCATTCTTGCGTTGACTGACAAAAGTTTTCGGTCTACTGACTATGACAGTGAATTTCAAACTCTATTCCGGTTAGGCACCACGTCTGCTCAAACTCAGACCGCAAATTCAGCATGAAGCTTTACAAACAGCCCGCTCGCGACAAGCCACAAGCGAGTTTAAACAGCAATATCGACAACGGGCTGGGGTTGAAGGGGTCTTTTCCAAGCTTGTTTGAGATTTGACATACGTCGCAGTCGCTACATTGGAAGAGCGAAAACCCACTGACAGCATCTGTTGACTGCCGCCGCCATGAACTTGGCACGCCTCATCAGTTGGTTGGATAAAGTACCCAAAACCAAGACACGTCAGTCTCATTTTTCTAGACGCGATTTATCACCTCTGTTAGAATAGCACCTGCTTTGTTAGTACTATCTGAAATTATTCAGCCAACTTTGCGCAAAATTTACTGAACACTAACCAAGGAATGTGAAAACATTAAAAGCCATACCTTGTGTAGTCACAAACGTTTTTAAGCAGATGAACAGAAAATTTGTCCTCACCTTGCTTTCCACTCCTGTACTGTTTGCGTCTATCATGTCTTTGGCAATGATGACTCAACCAGCTAGAGCAAATCAAACAGTTAATCCAGCAGCAAATCGTCTTTCCTGTGTACGTTCTCCTCACCAAGCAAACCCTCGCTTAGTATGTCCACAGGTTAAGAACACTGCTGGTTCATCTGTTGTGGAATTTACCGCGCCACAAACTGATCGAAATCAAGTCAACGCAGAACTGGAATTCACCGACGAAGAAAGCGAGGCTGCTATAGCCAAGTATGGCTGTGATTGCACAGCCTGCATTAATGCTATTCGTCAAATGCGAGGTCTAGCTCCTCTCGCAGGATAGAAGACAAGCCAGGAAAATCAGTACAAAAGAGCCAGAAATAATACTTTCTGGCTCTATATTATGTCAAAACAATCAAGTGAATTCCAAATTAGGCAAATACTTAGATCCTACCAAAGCTATGCAGCCCTAGGATAACGCCGACACCTAAAATATGACCGAAGGCGGTAGTTGCCAAAAGTGCAGGTAAACCAAAACCACCGAATAAGTTGGGTGAAGGGAGTTCTGGACCTTCGTAAGGATACTTAATGGTAGCCTTGCCAAAGGCAATAGCAGCGATGTTGCTCAGAATCATAATCAGCCCAACTACAGGAGTCCATTGTAAGGGTGTTGTAGCGAAAGTGGCTGCTAGTAAAGTAGATGTTAACAACTGGCTTTCTCCTTAAAACTGTGAATGAACAAAATTGAAGATATTCATGTGAATTTAATTATCAAAGAATGCAATACGTTCTTTGTTTTTGAATTAATAATTAACATTTGTTGTTAATACTTAATATAAATTTGTCCTACTCCTCCTACACTGACACCGCAATCTGCTTTCTGTGAAAATACAGGACGGCGAACCTGCAAAAAGCGACTTGCCAAAACTGATACATCTATTCTACATTCAAAACCAGAATTTACCTACAGACTTGTCAACACACTCGCAGGACTTACCATAGGGGACTGGCGCTCGCGTTCGCGTAGCGTGTCCGGAGGACTCAGCTATCCGTTGGCTCACCTGTTCCGACAGGAGAAGGATTCACCCGAAGGGTAAAAAGAAAGAATCAAGCTCCTGCAAGCTTTTTACCTATTTGGTGATGGTAGCTTTATTTCCGCGCCCGTCGTACTAGTAAACAATATGAGCAATATTCGTTTGAGTATGTTGGTTGTCCGAAGTTGACAACACATACTAAATAGCAATCGTTAGGGCAAACTCAGTAGACCGAAAACTTTTGTCAGTCAACGCAAGAATGAGGGTTTGGGGCGATGTTTTGGGCACAGGGTCGAGCGATCGCTTACCTTAGCAGGAGAACTCATCTACAACCCTATTGCTCAAAACGCAGATGATACGGGCATTCTGGCGGATTGTATACAATCCGCCAGAATGCCCCAATGGTAAGCCTTCTAGAAATCTTTTCGGTCTACTGAAACTGATACGCTAGGAAGAGGTCAAGGAGCAATCATCGTGAAGATAATTTAAACTCAAGATGATGTGGATTCATTGTTTCGACCTCTGTTATGACCTCTACCATTGATTCCTTGCCACCAAATCTTGCTAAAATAGTTCAACGCTTTCAACGGGCTTCTGACCCAAAGAGACGTTACGAACAGCTTATCTGGTATGGTCAGCGACTCAAGGAGTTTCCAGAAGCTGACAAAGTACCAGAACACAAAGTTTCTGGCTGTGTTTCCCAAGTTTATATCACAGCAACTTTGGAAGACGGTAAGGTTATATTCCAGGGTGACTCAGATTCTCAATTAACTAAAGGACTAGTAGGGCTTTTAGTTGAAGGGTTAAATGGACTAACCCCTGGTGAAATTGTCCAATTGACTCCAGATTTCATTCAAGAGACTGGTCTAAACGTCAGCCTAACGCCTTCTCGAGCTAATGGATTTTACAATATTTTTAAAACAATGCAAAAAAAAGCTTTGGAATTTCAATTAATAGCTAATGACTAATATATAGTTAATAGTCGATAGTCGGTAGTCGATCGCAGAAGATTATCAATGATAGACTATGGACTCCAGACTATTGACTCACAAGAAAACTAAAATAGCCAAGTCTAATAAGATAACACTTTACTATGTCAACTCATTTATTATCTGCATCTTCCTATAGTGAGATTGGTGGAGTTGTTCAAGAATATTTCTGGGAATGGGAAAATCAGCAATTGCGTGTTGTCTATGAAAGTTTAGGAAAAGGTTCGCAGCTTTTGCTACTTCCAGCTTTCAGTACCGTTTCTATGCGTTCAGAAATGAGCGGAATAGGCAAGTTGCTCTCTCCTCATTTTCAAGTAGTAGCTGTGGATTGGCCTGGTTTTGGTCAATCTTCACGCTTGGCGGTCAATTATGGACCAATTTTGTATCAGCAATTTCTGAAAGACTTTGTTACATCTGTATTAAACACACCAGTGGCAGTGGTTGCGGCTGGTCATAGTGCAGCTTACGTTCTACAACTGGCGAATCAACTACCATCAGTATTTTCCCGCATAGTCTTGGTAGCTCCAACTTGGTGCGGACCCCTCCGTGTCATGGGGATAAATCAGCAAATCAGAGAGATGGTCAGAGATCTGGTGCGATCGCCTTTCCTTGGTCAAATTCTTTACAAGCTCAACACTTTACCCTCTTTCCTTAATTTTATGTATCGTCGCCACGTCTACGTTGATGCGACTAAACTGACACCCGACTTCATGCAGTATAAATGGCGCAATACTCAACAGCCTGGATCAAGATACGCTCCTGCGGCGTTTGTAACTGGTAGCCTAGATCCTGTAGATAACCAAGCTGATTTTCTAGCACTTGTTCGCGATTTGTCTGTCCCGTTGAGAGTAGTCATTGGAGAGTCCAGCCCTTCCAAGTCCCGTGCAGAAATGGATGCAATGAAAGCTTTAAGCGGAGTACAAACAGTCGTTCTTCCAGGTTCGTTGGGAATGCATGAGGAATATCCACAAGCTGTCGTTGAAGCAGTTCAAGATTTTTTGTTGTCTACATGAAATTGGAGTCTCGCTCAAAATAGCAACCGATGGTGTAGTTGACGTAACGGATGAGTTATCTGTAAAACCCACTATCCGTTACATCCGTTATATCATCCGTTACCAATACGCTTCCTTTGCCGAGAAAGGGAAAACGCTAGTAACCCAACAACACCAAGTCCAATAGTAGTTGCAGGTTCAGGTATTGGCTTGACTTGAAAATCAAAACTGAAAGTGCCAGACTCGCCGAGAGGTGTGCGGTTATTAGCAGTACTTAAGTCTATAAGTTTGAATGTAGCTGAGTAATTTCCTTGTGGCGCAGTAGCATTAGTCCAAAAAGTAGGAGTGAATGAAAAATTATCACCACTACCGATAGTCAGTAGACCGAAAACTTTTGTCAGTCAACGCAAGAATGAGGGTTTGGGGCGATGTTTTGGGCACAGGGTCGAGCGATCGCTTACCTTAGCAGGAGAACTCATCTACAACCCTATTGCTCAAAACGCAGATGATACGGGCATTCTGGCGGATTGTATACAATCCGCCAGAATGCCCCAATGGTAAGCCTTCTAGAAATCTTTTCGGTCTACTGATAGTGTAAACATCTCCAACTGATCTGAATAGATTTGTTCCTGATTCGTTAGCAACGTTTAAACCGTCACTCAATGAGACCAGTTGCAGACCAATTGTTGCTCTCTCAAGCGATCCTTGCCAACGACCATTACTGCTATTCAACAGAAACTGGTCTTCTGATTCGATGGAATTTTTGAGAGATAGCACAGGTTGTACATTCAAATTGCTATATTCTTCGTTTGTGGGAGTGCTGATTAAGCGACCAGTAAAAACTCCTGTTCCTGGTAATAATGTCAGGGGTGATTGTTGAGTGTATGGTTCAGGAATTCTATTGTTTGCGTTGGTTGAGGTAATAATCGGACTGTTTTGTGACCCTAAGTAGCTGTAAGCACCAATACCGTGGAAATGGTTGGTTGTTGGGTCTTCTTCCCTATGCGCATACACAAAGGTAAGACGATTGTAGTTGGGGTTTTCCAATCCAGCGTATGTACCGCTAGTAAGAACCTGCACACTATCTAACCCTATGAAATATTCAGTTTCATCAGCATGACTGTGGGCTTCATGAGCTTGTACTGATATCAATGTGGTAGATAGAACTAGAGGTGTCGTCACTAAAAAGCTTATGGCAATAGACACAGATGCTTTCCCTGTTTGAGTTTCCTGCTTAAGAAAGCAGGTCTTGTGATTCGCAACCACTACGTTTCTCCATCTCATCATCGTTTCTGGTTTACGATAATGATTATCATAATTATTCTAGGCATGAGCATTAAGAATTTATAAAGAAATGCTCAATCTACTCTTGTGCGTTAGTTTGTTAATATTCATTAAATTTTGCCGATAGAAAATAAAGTATTTTTAACCGCAGCTGTATTGTTATTTTTCTAGAATCTAATTCAGCTACAAGTCGTCATTAAAATATAAAACGATTAAGATAGGCGATAATGATTATCTAAAAGAAAAAAGGCTAGGGCATGGTTGCTGACGTAATAACAGATTCAGTTCCTGTTACTGTTCTGACTGGCTACTTAGGAGCAGGCAAAACGACGCTTCTAAATCGCATCCTAACTCACGAACATGGCAAGAAAGTTGCTGTGATTGTCAATGAGTTTGGAGAAGTGGGTATTGATAATCAATTGGTTATTGATACGGATGAAGAAATCTTTGAGATGAACAACGGCTGCATCTGTTGTACAGTGCGTGGCGATTTAATTCGCATCATCGGTAATTTGATGAAACGCCGTAACAAATTTGACCATTTAGTCATAGAAACTACAGGTTTAGCTGACCCAGCGCCAGTGATTCAGACCTTTTTTATGGATGAAGATATGCGGGAAAAGCTGGAGTTAGATGCTGTGGTGACGGTGGTGGATGCTAAGCATATATGGCAGCACTGGGATGCAGATGAAGCACAAGAACAGATTGCCTTTGCCGATGTGATTCTACTTAATAAAACCGATTTAGTGCCACCAGAACAGCTTGATGAACTAGAAAAGCGGATTCGAGGGATGAATGCTATGGCAAAAATCTACCGCACCCGCAATGCTGAAGTATCAATGAATACCTTGTTAGGAGTCAAAGCCTTTGACCTCAACCGCGCCTTAGAAATTGATCCAGAATTCCTGGGAGAAGATGCTCATGAACACGATGAAACTGTGTTCTCTGTGGCTTTGGTAGCAGAAGGCGCACTGGATGGCGAGAAGTTAAACGATTGGATAGGAAAGTTACTGCAAACTCAAGGACCAGATATCTTCCGTATGAAGGGCATTTTGAATATTGCTGGGGAAGATAATCGCTTTGTGTTCCAAGGAGTGCACATGTTATTTGACGGAAAACCCGATCGCCCCTGGAAACCCAGTGAAACCCCCAAAAACGAACTGGTTTTCATCGGTCGTAATTTAGATGAAGCCAAACTCAGACAAGATTTTCTCGCTTGTTTAGCTTAACCCCAAATGGGAATTGGGAATTGGGCATGGGGCATAGGGAATTGGGAACCCAGAACTGGGAACTAGGAACTCTTAATCGAGCATTGCCCATTGCCCATTGCCCCTTGCCCTCTTTTCCCCTCTACACAACCATGAACCCCTCAACCCTCAACTCTAAGGAATTTGAAGAGCAATTTTCGGGGACGCTTGCAGATTATGTCACAGCGATCGCATGGTCCCCAGAAGGTACAACCCTAGTAGCAACTTCTGCTGCTGGTGAAGTCGTGCTGTGGCGAGGTGACGACCTCACAACTTTACAGACTCCAAAAGGTGAATCAGTAGACTGTGTTGCTTTTTCTAAAGATGGACAATTTTTAGCCGTTGGGGGACAGGATGGAAAGGTGAAAATTTGGCGAGAAAGTGAATTAATCGCCACTTTGGAAAATTCTCCCGCGTGGGTTGATAAGCTGGCGTGGAGTCCCACCGACAATCTTCTAGCTTTCAGCCTAGGGCGTCATGTTCAAGTGTGGAGTGCTGATACTCACGATCTGGTCGTCACTTTGAATTTTGATGCCTCGTCGGTCTTCGGTATTGATTGGCGTTACGATGGAGAGTACCTAGCGATTGGTGGTTACCTGGGAGCCAAGATATGGGACTGTCAAAACTGGGATGATGACCCATATATCCTGGATATACCTTCTGCTAGTCTAGCGATCGCTTGGTCGCCAGATGGGAAATACCTTGCCTCTGGTAATATGGACCGTAGCATTACTGTTGTAGAGTCGCACATGTTATCTTCTGATGGCGAAGCCGAACCTTGGGTCATGCGAGGTTTTCCTGGCAAAATTCGCCAACTTGCATGGTCAGAACCAATGACTCAACAAGGTGCACCTCTGATCGCCTGTAGCAGTGTTGACGGTATTGTCGTGTGGGAAAAGCAGGCTGATGACTCCTTGGGTTGGGAAGCAAGAGTACTAACTAATCATGTTGATATCATTCAAGCGATCGCCTTTGCACCTAAAAGCTTCCTGCTCGCTTCCGCTGCTGCTGATGGCTGGATTTGTCTGTGGAAAAAAGCAAAACAAGTCTCTCAAATTCTTACGGGTGTTTCATCCGGATTTTCAAGTCTCGCTTGGCATCCCCAAGGTCAGCAACTTGCTGCAGGTGGTGAAAATGGTGAATTATTTGTTTGGTCAAAGACGAAGCGCGCTCAAGGCTTCAGGCGTAAATAATTTCTTCTTTTCAATCCCCTATTTTAGGCTTGAGGAAAGATGTTTGCCTAACCACAACCTTATATGCTTTAGCACATTCTCATGACTAATCAAACACTTTGTATTTGTAAAGTATGAAAACAGCTAAACTGATTGTTCTAACTTTTCCCGTAGTTGTAGCATTTATGCTACTGGTAGCCAACCCAGCAAAAGCATCAATTGTGAAATCTGCACCTACTGAATCACACCTTGCCTTGACATCTGCCGCTCAAGCAGATTCCGAAACAGTGACGCCCGATTCCTCTGATAACTCCAATCCTATCACAGATCAGCTTGGTTGCAGTTGCTCTAGTTGCGTCAAAGCTAGACTTGAGCTACAAGGCAAGTTACCAATTTCTAGCAATTTATAATAAAGTTACAGCGTTGAGAGCACAGAGCCGCACTCCTTCAAGGAGTGAGACGGACAGAGATATGCCTGGGCGTGAGAAACCCGGACATGCAGCACTGTCCTCATTAGGACTTACGCACCATCTGCCACCAAACCGGTTTCTTCGTTCGTATTTGGTTGCGAAACAGACGATTTTTGCTAGAAACGGGGTTTCTTTGTGTAAGTCCTGCTCATGAATATGTTGCAGCCAATCGCAGCCTTCCCCATCTCTCTACAAATTCAGACAGATTAGAATCTCGCAACCAAATTGCTCCCAATTGAATTCTGAGCGGAGGCGGAGCGTCTCCGGCTCCGCTCAGGACTTGCTGAATTCTTCAAGAATATTATTTTTTTGCTAATTACATTAATTTTTGTAGTGAAATATTACTTTTATTTACGATAATGCCAATATCAAGCTAATAATGATTATTATTTTCATGACTTGGGTTGTGTTGACCCGAATTCTCATGAAAGGAAAGATTTATGTCTCTGAATGTGAGCGTGCATCTCATTGAACAAGCGAAAGCAGGTCAGGTTAACGAAGCAGATTTTGTAGCCAGCATTAGAGAATCAGTAGACCGAAAACTTTTGTCAGTCAACGCAAGAATGAGGGTTTGGGGCGATGTTTTGGGCACAGGGTCGAGCGATCGCTTACCTTAGCAGGAGAACTCATCTACAACCCTATTGCTCAAAACGCAGATGATACGGGCATTCTGGCGGATTGTATACAATCCGCCAGAATGCCCCAATGGTAAGCCTTCTAGAAATCTTTTCGGTCTACTGAGAATCGTTACCTTATGCTTGGAGTATTGTCGAAAATTTAGCTGAACGTTTGGCAAGAGGAGAAGAATGGGCTAATCATGCTGTAGCACCACCAAGTGAAAAAGCACGCGCTCAATTATTGCGGATGATGGGTGGAGATGCTATTCGTGGAGCCGTTGAACGTTATTTTGGTATCAAATTGGCATTTCAAAATTGTCACAACGTAGGTGCATTTCGCCCAGATAAATTAGATTCTCCTGCTTACCAAGACTTTATTTCCATTGAAAGTCAAATTCTTAACCAAACACCTGAATTAGTAGACTGCTAACACGAAACTTCCTATAAAACTACGGGAAGAATCAAGCTGTGGTAAGCTGTCGCACCTGTCATTTGCATACAACCAGTACCAGAACAGTTTACCATAACTTGTTTTCTGAATTTTGAATTTTGAATCGTTTACTCCCCTTTCACCTTCAGTAGACCGAAAAGATTTCTAGAAGGCTTACCATTGGGGCATTCTGGCGGATTGTATACAATCCGCCAGAATGCCCGTATCATCTGCGTTTTGAGCAATAGGGTTGTAGATGAGTTCTCCTGCTAAGGTAAGCGATCGCTCGACCCTGTGCCCAAAACATCGCCCCAAACCCTCATTCTTGCGTTGACTGACAAAAGTTTTCGGTCTACTGACCTTTCCATAGTGGAAAATTGGCAAGATTAAGGAAAGAGGGGGTTTTACCTATGAGAATTTTTCTATAATCTTCTAAGAAAGCACAATATGGCTGGTAAAAACAACCCCTTAAAGTAAGACACGCCATTTTTGTTGTGTTTGTGCCAATAGAAGTTTTTATGTCAAAAAAGTTACAATTAATTCAACCGTTACGTGCTGCTCTTGTCGCTCTTACCATTGGATTGTCTGGGTGTAGTAATCTAGGCATTCTAGCAAACACTTCTTCTACGACCACTGTCAACTCTGGTGAACTGAATGCTAATCTTCCTAGAGTAGTAGCGACGACAAGTATATTATGTGACTTAACCAAGCAAATTGCTAAGGAGACAATTAATCTCATCTGCCTAATTCCCCCTGATACAAACCCATACCTGTATCAACCAAAACCAGAAGACCGAGAAGCCATCCAACAAGCTAAATTGATTCTTTTCAGTGGGTACAATTTAGAACCTCGTTTACTCAAGTTAATGAAGGCAAGTAAAAGTAGTGCATCCAAAATTGCAGTTGCTCAACGTGCTGTTCCTCAGCCGCTAGAGTTTAGAGGAGAGGGTAAGACAGTATCTGACCCTTATGTTTGGCACAATGCTAAAAATACTATCAGGATGGTAGAGGTTATTAGCAAGAACCTAAGTAAAGCGATACCAGAAAACGCATCACTTTATAGTAGCAACGCGCAAAAAGTCAAAAATGAACTCACAAAATTAGATGCTTGGATTAAGTCAAGAATTGCTAGCGTTCCTGCCAAACAACGCGAATTAATAACAAATCATGATGCAATGGGTTATTATGCCAAAGCTTACGGTTTTTCCTATGCACCAGCTTTAGAAGGTGTTGGAGATAGGGGAAAAGCTAATAAAACACGACTACAAGCACTAGCTAAATACATCAAACAATCTAAGATTCCAATACTTTTTTCAGAAACAACAAATAACTCTAATTTAATTAAGGCTGTCGCTCAAAACACAAAAGTGAAAGTATCACAAAGGAAGCTATTTGCTAATAACTTAGGTGCGCCAGGAAGCGAAGGTGACACTTACCAAAAAATGATGATTGCGAATACGCGCACAATTGTAGAAGGGTTGGGAGGGACGTATCTGATATTTGAACCAATACTCTCAAATAGCCAACACTGAGGTCAGCTCATCCCTCGGAGTCATGTACGGGGGTAGCCTGCGAAGTTTGTTTACCTACTATCTGGCTTATTTATAAACTAATCTTATCATTGAGCGAAACAATCAGCTTTGGTATCTTTTCGACAAAATTGTATCGTCAACTACCATTTTTTCGCGATCGCCAAACTTTTCGGTCTACTGAAATTGGATGGTGAAAGCTAACCGTCCAACACTGCGGTAAGCTGTTGCGCATTAAAAATGCACAACAGCAAGGCAGAAGGCAGACGGCAGAAGGCAGAAGGAAAGAGGGTTTCAATGATTGATTAGACTAAAAGAATATGCAAATTAAAAGCGCGACAGCTTAGAACGAACAGTTAAGGGATCTTGGTGCAAAGATCGAGGCTATCTGCTGCCGCTCACCTTTATCGTTGGGCGGCAGCTAGCTAGAGAACTCTCGGTGAACTCAGATGCTACGACTTGACAGATATCTCGATGCACCGTAGTATTTGTCTAACATAGATAATTCGGTAGTCAAAAAACTGGCTTGTGTTCACCTTCACCCCTACCCTGATCACCCTGTCCGCCGCCCTCGCCCTGGCCTCGCTGGGCGGCGGCATTTACGAGTTTCTGGTGGTTGACCCGTTCTGGCCCGGCCGGCCGGACATCATCCAGCCGCAGCGCGGCGGCATCTCGCGCAAGCGCTTCTGGATTCCAGCCCACACGAGTTTTGAACTATCGCTCGTCGCCTCGCTGATCTTCGCCTGGGGGCAGCCAACAATTCGGATGCCGCTATTCGTAGCCCTGACCAGCCACGCCGCCATGCGGATCTGGTCGGCCTTTGATTTCATCCCGAAGGCGCTGACCTTCGAGCGCACAGATCCAACCACTATCACGGAGAGCAGCGCCCGCCGCTGGAGCCGACGGAGCTTGGGTCGGCTGCCCCTCGACCTTGTGACTTGCTACGCTATGCTCTCGGCACTCGTCGCCGCAGCTCGCCTTGGGGGATAACCACCATGACAAGCAAGAGGCGGGTTCCCACGCGGGCAGAGATTGTCGAGGAATTTTCACGGGTGGGACGAGAACATAGCGATGCCACGGTGCTCTTCCATGCCACTATGGCAAACCTGCTCGACCTGCATCCAACCGATTACAAGGCGCTAGGTATCATCGAGCGGTTGGGTCCCATAAGCGCGGGGGAGATTGCACGGCACTCCGGACTCGCCACCGCATCAGTGACAAATTTGATCGACCGACTCGAGCACAAAGGATTCGTGCGACGGATACGGGATACTGTAGACCGGCGGCGCGTGTTGGTTGAGCCGATTGTGGATCGAGTCACGGCGGCCCGCAAGCGGTTCGCATCCACCCGCGAGTCCCTAGCGCACTTGGTCGAGCAATACTCGGATGAAGAGTTAGCCGTGATCACTGACTTTCTGGCTCGGAATGCTGAGCGGCTTCGCACCGAGACGAGTAAGCTCGAGTCGGACACCATCCCCTGCCTATCCAGCGAAAGCGCTGATGCATCAAATCATTAACTCGACCATCCCAAAGGAGCAATCATGCGGACGGCGCTGTCCGCTGCTGCTGTCCAGTATTGGGTACCAACTATTACCAGTCATCAAAGGAGAATTATGAGAGAACTTATCGTCGCTGAATTCATCACGCTAGACGGCGTAATCCAGGCACCAGGTGGTACGGATGAGGATACGGAAGGCGGCTTTGTGCATGGCGGCTGGACGCACCCGTATTGGCACGATGACATTGGCACTCGCTTCTTTCAGGCAATGTCCCAGTCCGATGCACTCCTGCTCGGCCGAAAGACATGGCAAATCCACGGCGGCGCGTTTGAACCGATGGTAGGCGATCCATTCGGCGATGCGATGAACAACATCCGCAAGTACGTGGTGTCCACTACTTTGAAATCCGCCTCGGCTTGGCGGAACTCTACCCTCATTCGCGAAAATGTCGTTGAAGCCGTACGCCAGCTCAAACAGCAGCCCGGCAAGAACATCCTTGTCGACGGGAGCAGCGTGTTGACCCAGGTGCTGGCGCAGAATGATCTGGTAGATGAGTACAGCCTGCACGTCTATCCCATCGTACTGGGTGGTGGCAAGCAACTATATCCGGAGGGAAAGCGCCTCGACTTAACATTGGTGGAGGCGTCACCTCTTCCGACAGGTGTTGTGTTTATGCGCTATCGGCGTCCTGCAAAGAGTTGACGCCCAACAATTCTGGTGCAGCGGATTGACCAAAGCCGCTTGGGTTGAATACAAAGATCTCGGCAACCGCTGACCAGAACCGTTACCAAAATTCAGTAGACCGAAAAGTTTGGCGATCGCGAAAAAATGGTAGTTGACGATACAATTTTGTCGAAAAGATACCAAAGCTGATTGTTTCGCTCAATGATAAGATTAGTTTATAGATAAGCCAGATGGTAAACAAACTTCGCAGGCTACCCTTCAGGGAATTCAAAGTTCGCTCATTCAAAATTAAGATTCTTTTTTTTTGAATGAGCGAATGCGTGCATTTTGAATGTTTGAGAAGTGAGTGGCGGTTCCTTCCCGACAGTCACGGTACGGGGCATAAGCCTCGATTTTTGTGACTAATGCATAGCTGCAAGCAGGGAGGAGTTCTTTAATGACAGATAATTATGATTGACTTATTACATCTTTCATGCTATAGCCACAACTGAATGCTGCCAACGCCCAACTGCCTTACCAATCACTGCAAGTTCTTGCATCAAGCGATCAAAACCTTCTGGTGTTAGAGATTGTGGTCCATCAGAAAGAGCTTTTGCTGGGTTGGGATGAACCTCAATCATCAAAGAGTCACATCCAGAGGCGATCGCCCCTAAACACATTGAAGGGACATAGGTAGCCCAGCCCGTACCATGACTAGGATCAACCATAATTGGTAGGTGAGTTAGCTTGCGTAGCACTGGCACAGCTGACAAATCCAAGGTATTCCGGGTGTACTGGCGGTCGAAAGTGCGAATACCTCGCTCACACAAAATCACATTTGGATTTCCTGCTGCCAAAATGTACTCCGCCGCCATCAACCAATCTTCAATAGTTGCAGCCATCCCTCGCTTGAGAAGAACTGGTTTTGACTGTGCTCCTACTTTCTTCAACAGCGAGAAGTTCTGCATATTCCTTGCTCCAACCTGGACGACATCCGCTATTTCTGCGACTTTCTCCAGGTCTGCACTATCCATGACTTCTGTAATAATACCTAGTCCGGTAACTTCGCGCGCCTTTACCAACAATTCCAAAGCACTCTCTCCGTGTCCTTGGAAGGCGTAAGGCGAGGTTCGGGGTTTATATGCGCCACCACGCAAAAAGTGTGCCCCAGCTGCTTTGACTCGCCGCGCCGTCTCTACTATCATTTCCTCATTTTCTACTGAGCAGGGACCAGCGACGATAACCACAGGGTGATGTTCACCAAAAGGAACTGGTCCATTGGGAGTGTTCACCACAACTTCAGAAGATTCTCCATGTCTAAACTGGCGGCTAGCGCGTTTGAAAGGCTTTTCTACTCGCAGCACCTGCTCTATCCAAGGGCTAATTTCTTGAATTTGCAGCGGGTCTAAGTCAGCAGTGTCACCAACAAGACCAATCACCACCTTATGCTTACCAACAATTTTTTCTGGTGTCAGCCCCCAAGTGCCTAGTTCCTCACCTAGACGGTCTATTTCCGCCTCAGGGGAACCAATTTTCATAACTATAATCATCTGTTAGTTCCTGCTTAGAATATTTTGCTAGATGACTATGCTCTATATTTTCATGAAATGAAGCCACAGATAACATTTTTTGCTCATCTGCGGTTTCAAATTATAAAGCTGAAATGTTTGTAATAAGTTCACTAGCAACGAAAATCAACTTTTTAATATAGCACTCAGTAGTTCCGTGATTGAATATTGAGTCAAAAAAAATCATAAATTTTGAATCTGTAATGTTGAAGTTACAAAATTTCAACTTCAACATTATTTATTTTCAAATTTACCCAACACCACAGTGATTTGCTAGCTGAGCGCTGCTCATGATACATTTTTTTGCCGAGTTTCACGCCTAGCTGTCATCATTCGTCCCCAATTGGTAGTGAACTCATTCCAGCCCAGCAAACTCCCGACTCTGTGTTCATCCCAAGAGGCAGAGAGAACACCATAAGTTATCCCTAACACCCCCAAACCAAAAAATCCCATATTCGCCAGTAACACGGCGATGGGAGGTAGTTTGATGCCAGCATAGGTTAACAGCAAATAACTAACAACCAGGGTGCTGATCCCCAAAACTGTTGGTATTCCGCAAAAGCCAGCTACTCGGCGAATCATCCGCTGGCTGACAACTTGGGGGATTGCCATCTCTTGTTTGGTAAAAGGTGGCTTCTTCTCGTCCTTTTTCCCAGATTCGGGTTTGGTTTCTGGTTGTTTGCTTTTTGCTTTCGCTGGCTTTTGGTGCTTTTTGTTTGGTTCAAAAGGCAAGCGATCGCTCTTTGGGCGGCTCCCTCTGGGAGCATCGCCGCTTGCGGCGCTGCGCTCTGCGCCATCGCGTTCAGATTCAGCAGACATAAGCAGTATTCTCTATCCACGAATACCGAGACGACCAATCAAAGCTTGATAGCGTTCACGGCTTTCCTCCAGAATATAAGATAAAAGACGCTTACGTTGACCAATGAGCTTCAACAATCCCCGCCGTGAAGAGTGGTCTTTCTTGTTCGCCTGCAGATGTGAGCTAAGACGGTTAATACGCTCCGTCAACATAGCAACTTGGACATCAGCAGAGCCAGTATCAGTCTCATGAACTTGGTACTGTGTGATTATTTCTTGTTTGCGCAGTTGCGTTAAAGCCATGGCCTAATGAATGAATTTCTAATTTATGCAGCAATTTCTCATAATATCACAGCCATTATCTTTAGGGTGTGGCAGATCAGGAAGATGTGGGAATGGAAACCTACTATCCGTCTTAAGGTGAAGTATAGAGTGGGAATTGGGAATTAGTATTGCGATTAATCAACTGTGAATGAGGTAGCTTTCTTCTCTTGGGCGGAGGGTTGTTGTTGGGGAAAATCTTGATTGGCAACAACTTCGCCAAACGGACTTAATACATACTGCTGTTCAACTGTGGGAACATTCTCCAGGGGCAGATGAGAGAATAGCAGTTCCGCCACTCGATAAGCCTCTTCCAAGTGGGGATAACCAGAGAGGATGAAGGTATCAATACCCAAAGAAGTATATTCCAACATCCTAGCGGCAACAGTACTGGGATCACCGACTAAAGCAGTTCCTGCACCACCCCGCACTAAACCGACCCCCGCCCACAGATTTGGACTAATTTCCAATGCTTCCCGACTCCCTTTATGTAGTTGAGTCATGCGGCTTTGCCCAACAGAATCCATACGAGCATAAGCTTTTTGTGCATGAGCGATCGCTTTCTCATCCACATATCGAATCAGTTGATTTGCCGCTTCCCAAGCTTCGCTCTCGGTTTCCCGCACAATCACATGCAAGCGAATGCCAAACTGCAATGTCCGTCCTTGAGCTTCTGCTAGTTTGCGAACTGAAGCAATTTTTTCAGCAACCTGAGCAGGTGGTTCACCCCAAGTGAGGTACACATCCACATGCTTAGCTGCAACACGCTGGGCAATCCCAGAGGAGCCGCCAAACCATAATGGGGGATAGGGTTTCTGAATTGGGGGAAACAGCAGTTTACCACCCTGAATGTTAAGATATTCACCCGTGAAGTTGATTTCTTCGCCTGCAGCAATTTGCCGCCACACTGTCAAAAACTCATCCGTCAACTCATAGCGGTGATCATGACTCAGGTGCAAGCCATCTCCCGCTAACTCTATTGGATCGCCGCCTGTCACCACGTTAATCAGTAAACGCCCACCAGAAAGGCGATCAAAGGTCGCCGCCATCCGCGCTGCTACTCCAGGTGAAACCAATCCGGGACGCACCGCCACTAGAAAACGCATCTGTCGAGTCAGCGATGCTAGCGTTGACGCCACAATCCAGGCATCTTCGCAAGAGCGACCCGTGGGTAGTAATGCCCCTGTATAACCGAGGTCATCCACCGCCTGAGCAATTTGTCGCAAGTAGGGAAAGCTAACTGCTCGCCCGCCTGTAGCAGTTCCAAGGTACCGCCCGTCGCCGTGGGTTGGGATAAACCATAGTAGCTGCATGATCGCTGTCCTATTAAAGTTACGGTAAGTTAGTTGTTTTACCGTATTATACTTATCAACTTAGGAGTATTGCACAGCCCAATTCAGTAAATCAAGCACTAGTCCTAAACAGGCAAAGATTCTCCGATACGAATCAAAAATTATACATTATTTACTGAAAAGTGAGAATGAGCTGAGAAAGTCATAAGAGCTTTCTAGACAAAATATAAGCTTCCTAGACAGAAATCCTAAGATAGTCATAATCTGTAGACTAATTCTTCAAGCAACAATCAATTTAAGGTTCAAGCCAAAAGTTTCACTGCCGGTTGATGTTGCTTCAAGGAATTTTTCATCATGAAATTGAAATATTTGTTACTACCGAGTATAGTATCCTTGGTAATAGTTAGCTGTGCAAGAGAAGTTCGTTCTGCTGAAACTCATGTTGCTGTGAAGACTCAAGCAAATCCTGTAGTTCAGTTAGCAAAATCACAAGTTTCAACAACTACAAAGTTTGGCACTTTTGTTTCTGGAGAACACACAACTCAAGGGATAGCCAGAATTATTACCAAAAATGGTACATCATTTCTAGAGCTTGATAAGTCGTTTAAGACTTCCAATTCAGGACCAGATTTGGTCGTAGTTTTGCATCGTTCAGATAACGTAATAGGTTCTACTAAGCCGCCAGCCTATCCATTAAAAAAAGGAGATTACATCATCCTTAGTCGCTTACAAAAATTTAGTGGCGCTCAAACTTACTCTATTCCTAACAACATTAATTTAGCAGACTACAAATCTGCCGTTATTTGGTGTCGCAAGTTTAACGCCACCTTCGGTGCTGCCAAGTTGAGCAATAGCTAACAATCAACAACTAATAACAACAATAACAACTCATGGGGAGAAAGTTTATGAAGCTAGAAGGTAAAGTCGCCCTAGTTACTGGTAGCAGTCAGGGAATTGGACAAGGAATAGTTCTGCGTCTTGCTCAAGAAGGGGCAGATGTTGTGATTAACTATCGCTCTCATCCAGAAGGGGCAGAAGAAACTTTAGCAAAAGTACAAGCTGTGGGCGGTAGATGCTACATGGCTCAGTGTCCCAATTCTGGGGGTTACACGATTAAGGCAGACTTAGGCAACGTCAATGAGGTGCGCCAACTGATTGCAGAGAGCATCGAGCATTTTGGCAGGCTAGATATTTTGGTCAACAATGCTGGAATTGAAAAACATGCGCCATTCTGGGAAGTCACAGAAGCAGATTATGATGCCGTGATGAATGTCAACTTAAAGGGTGTGTTCTTTGCTACTCAAGCTTTTGTTCAACACTTGATTGAAACCAAACGGACTGGAAAAATCATCAATATCAGTTCGGTGCATGAAGAATTGCCATTTCCCAATTTCACAGCTTACTGTGCCAGCAAGGGCGGGATGAAAATGCTCGCCCGCAACCTGGCAGTTGAGCTAGGTTCGTTAGGTATCACAATTAACAACGTTGCACCAGGAGCAATTGAAACCCCCATTAATACCAAGCTATTGAACAACCCAGAAAAGTTGGGTGCATTGTTGCAGAATATTCCTCTTGGTCGTCTCGGTCAACCGCAGGATGTTGCCTCCCTAGTAGCGTTCTTAGCTTCCTCTGATGCCGACTACATCACAGGCAGCACTTTCTTTGTAGACGGTGGGTTACTTTGGAACTATCAAGAACAGTAAGGAGAATAAAACCATGTCAGATTCACCCCTGTTTATTCCTGTCATTTTGGGTACTCCTCGTCAAGGTCGTCAAAGCGAATACGTTGCCAAATTTATTGTGGAGCAGATTGCGACACGAGATGACGTGGAAACGGAACTGATTGATATTCGCAATATTCCAATTACTACCAACGACGCGGGTGAATCCATTAAAGACCCTCAGTTCTCTGCCACCGTTGAGCAGGCAGATGGATTAATCATCGTTGCACCAGAGTACAATCACGGTTATCCGGGTTTGCTCAAACACGTGCTTGATACCTGCCTCAAAGAATACATTCATAAAGCTGTTGGCTTGTGTGGCGTTTCGGCAGGACCCTTTGGTGGTACGCGGGTGATCCAAAACCTCTTGCCTGTGATGCGTGAGTTGGGATTAATGACCATTTTCTACGATCTCAACTTTGGCAACGTCCAAAATTTGTTCGATGAATCCGGTAATTTAATTGACAAACAAACCTATATTCGCCGCCTGGAACGGTTCATGAACGAGTTGGTTTGGATGTCAACTGTACTGCGGTATGGGCGGCTTGAGGTCAATCTGGAGAAGAAAGACGGCACCCAAGTCAACCTCCACGCCAGCAAGCCCTGCCCGGAAATGGCTGCTCGCATGGGTGCAGATGCAATGGATACCGTCCTTAAAGTCAGTTTATGTTCGCAGACTGGTAAGGTGGAAGCTACCCCGTTGAACATGCAATGACATAATGCTCTAATAAGGCGTTGGACAGTAATCCGCAGGAGGTTTTATGGCAACTGTAGAATTCGAAGATGTTCTCCAGTTCTGGTTCCCTCAGCAATTGAGCGGTGATCAAGCAGTGATGGTTCGTCAGTGGGAATGGTGGTTTCGCGGGGGGGCAGACGCCTATGTAACCGAGCATTTTTCACCGCTGCTGGAACGAGCTACGCGGGGTGAACTCGACGCCTGGTCTGGTGAGCCACGGTCACGGCTCGCGCTTATCATCGTCCTCGACCAGTTCTCGCGAACGATCCATCGGGGAACTGCTCAAGCATTCGCACAGGATCCGAAGGCTTGCGCGCTGACGCTCGAAGGGATCGACGTTGGTCACTACGCGGCTCTCGAGACCCCATGGGAGAAGACCTTCTTCTTCCTGCCGCTGGGGCATTCTGAGGATCTCAGGAACCTAGAACTGGCGGTCAAGCTTGCAGACGAGCTCGTGAAGGAGGCACCACAGGAGTATCGCGCGTTGCTAGAGTTCTCCGCAGCGCAAGCGCGCAGACATCGGGATGTGATTGCACGGTTCGGTCGTCATCCTCATCGCAACGAAGTCATAGGGCGCCGATCAACCCCCGAGGAACTTGAGTACCTCGCGAGTGGACAGCTCGTACATACGCATCCGATGCCGCCCCACCTGTCGCAATTTCTCTCCAATACTTGAGGTAGCTAAGCCATCAACGCAGCATTATGGAAAAGGTTATGGGTAATGTTCAATATCAAGTGACCGCGATCCGATCTGTAGAGCGATGTTTTTAAGATGTCGGTAGGCGATTCAAGTCCACATGGTTTAAGTTAGCTACTCTTGTTGAGGTTCAAGTGCATCTGGTTCTGGTAAGAACTCAGGGTTTATAATTTGTTCCAGAGTATAGGGACATTCTTCTGGAAAAATTTGTTCACCTAACTGAGTTTCTCGAATCGCTAAAGCTAAACCAAGTTCATAGGCAGCAAGAAAAATCTCATTTAGATATGGCTTTAAACTTGGGCTATCCTCCAAAAGCAATTTGATCTGGACACGCTGTTCTCGAATTGTACCTAACCAACTACTGCTACGTTTTTCAGATTGAAACTGCCATTTCAATAGATGTCCTAACAACACTCCCAGACGATTTCGCAACTCTTGGCGTTCTTTTCTACCCAAAGTCTCAATTTCCTCTATCAAGTTAATTGTGTCTACTTGATCCCACTGCTGAGCTTTGAGCAAATTGACCTGTTCTTGAGTCCAGGCATAGAAATCGGTTTCATAGAGAGAAGATGTATACATCTTTGTCAATGGTGATGAGTTTTATCGTCGCTTCTCAATCGCGGAGAGGCTGCGCCAACGCTCCTGGGTGTGGGGTGTGGGGTGTGGGGTGTGGGGTGTGGGGTGTGGGGAAGAAAATCATGTTTTGTACATCCCACCCCAGGAGCAATGGGGTTTAAAACCCCACCGTCTTTTACGGTGTCAACAAGAGGGTTGGGGTCTAAAACCCCATCCAATTGATCCCTACACCCTACACCCTACCCCCTGCACCCTGTTTTTATTTTTACGAAACCTTTCACAGGCTTTGACTTTCCATGAGAAATATTCTCTCAATTCGATATTAGTACACCTTTCAGTTCTTAGTCGTTAGGCTGACATGCCAAGCATGAAGATGTTGCAGCGGACGGGTAGGAGATTTCTCGTTCCCATGCGGAGCATAGGAACAAGAGAGCCTAAAGTTTACGGTTACGAACGCTGTGCTTTCAGATATTCAAACACAGATTTATCTCCAATATCCGCAGGAATTGCTTGTACTACCTTGCGTACGGCAAACACCACAAATAAAATTGCCCACAATCCTAATAAAATCTTTTCTCCTTGTATTGGCAAGACCCTAAGCATGTGTCCCAGCAACAGTAATGGTACTATTGGCATCAGTATCTTAGTTTCTAGACGATTGAAGCAAAATGCTTCTTTGAAGTAAATTCCTGTCAAGGTTGCAAAGATAAAGCCTACTCCCAGCAAGGTGACTGGTTGCGTGTAAACGGTTACAGCTAAAGGTTCACTGCTAGATAATGCCAGCATCACTGAGGTTACACTGCCAATAAGCCAAAAAACTTGTAAAAGTCGGTGCAGAGATGCCATGTATATGTGAATAGTCAGCAAACTGACACCAAGAGCGAGACTGAAACAGGCAAACAAAGGCGTCAGTAGTTTAAAATCTGGGTTATTGTTTAGCAAAGCTAAAGCGCTGCCTATGGCAAAACAAAGTGCAGCTACCATTAACCCAGCGCGGTAGATAATTACGCCTGTGCGATCGCCTTCAGTTATTGTAAATGTCCCAAACTGACCTTGATAAACTTCTGGTGCAGATACTGTTTGTTGAATCATAGCAATTTTAGATTTAAGATTTGAATGGCTTGGTGGTAATAACAAAAATTTTTTCACCTACAATATCTATGCTAGTGAATTTCTAGAAATCTTCATGTTATAAGCAGAGAAACTCCTAAAACTTGGCTCCAAAAAACTGCTAGCTTTCAAAAGCAAGTTCTACCATATCTCCCAACTGGATCTGCAACTGTGATTGTGCGTTACCACTAGTGATAGCAATTTCTACCCAGCCATGACTTTCAACTAGTGCGATCGCCCTTGGGCGGGTGCTCTGCACCATCGCATCCCCAACGCTCACATCACTATAAGTTTCACATCCTATCATCGTTAGTCCAGCGGCTTTGATATACCAGGTTTTGCCTTGCACATAGTTCCCTGGAATGTTAGTGACTAAGTTACCAAAGTGGTCAATATATTGAATAGAACCTACTATACCAGTTTCTGTTAAAAGACACGCCGATATATCCAGTTGTACCAAGGCTTCTGAATGGATGGGATTTCCTAACTCTGTCAAAGCCACTCCACTGGCTAGATGTGCAGCTACTGGTGCGAAAATATCCCTCCCATGAAAAGTCCTGCTAGGTTGAGGGGTTCTCCAATAGTCAGAGTTTGTCAATTCTACGACTGCGATCGCTGGACTTTGACTTAATAAGCCGCTAAATATACCATTATCTGGTCCCACCACAAACCCATTGGCAAATTCTACTGCGATCGCTCGTCGCTTTCCTCCCACACCCGGATCGACTACTGCCAAATGCACTGTCCCATCCGGAAAGTAAGGATAAACATTCATTAGGCAAAACCTAGCAGCTGCAATGTTTTGCGGTGGAATTTGGTGTGTCAAATCTATCACTCTCAGTTCTGGGTTGATTTGGGAAATGACTCCCTTCATCACGCCGACATAAATATCGCGATCGCCAAAATCGCTGAGCATAGTAATCATAGGATTAGGATGCATCCAGCTGCAATATATTTCAGGTTGATTAACATATATTAAGTTTGATTTTTCTGTAACATAAGCTACGAAAAATTTGTTATGTTATGAAAAGCAGATATTTATGGAGCAATTGAAGAGGCAAATCGTTAAATGACTAGGAACAGAGTGGAAGTCATAAAAAAAGCACGGAAAGCACATCAACTAAATATCATAAGAAGTTTAGAACATCGCTTAGAAGTAGCTAGAGCCAAAGGCGACGAAAATTTAATTCGCCAATTGGAAGCAGAAATGAAGTATTTTCGCTAAGTCAAGATTTTATTGTTCTATTTCATAGTTTTGTTGTGTTTCAGCCCGCTTTGGCGGGTTTTTGTGTTTTATTGCAGTTCTCAATTGTCTGTAATACGCTCTCACTTGGGGAGTCACGGAAAATCGTCAGGAAAACTAGGGAGCTTTCCGGCTCCCACTACCGTTTTTTTGCAAAATAGAGATGCTCCCATCTCTGTAAGTAGTGTTAAGCGATCGCCTATCACCACCCCCAAAAAACAATGTCAGAAAGATAAGCTCTCCTCAATTTCCACAGGTACGTAGCGCTAGGAGATACACCAGCCATGCAAAAAATCCTTGTCCATTATCAACCTAGTACAGCACGGCGTAAATAAACCAAGTATTAGACAGCTAAAACTTTACCCTTATATGTCCACTGAAAAGGTTTAGCCATTGTTTGATTAAAGTAGTCAATAAATTCAAGAATTTGGGTTTTGA
>JAHHHH010000098.1 GCA_019359415.1 Iphinoe sp. HA4291-MV1
GGGACAATGCGTTACCTTATCGACCTGAAGGTATTTTAGATTATTTTAGGGAGTAGCGCAATTCCTAAAATTGTGAAATGTTCAACTATCCCTCTTTCTGTTCTTGCTTTGCAAGAATACGTTCAAACCCACTTTCCGCACTTCATCGTGTAATACGCGTAGATTTCCAAAATCTGGCTAACAATGGTTAAATAAACAGCACGAATTATCAATGATTTTCAATATTAATACTTAATACTTTGAGCATTATTAGAAATAATTCTTGAAAATCAAGATAATACATTTTGAAGTGCGGAATATGGGTTCAAAGGATGTTTCACATTTAACTGCCTTTCATCCCCACACTCCGCTTACGCGGAGTATGGGGTCTTCCCGGCAATGTCGATAAACGAAAACCTGAAGTTCTTGCTAGCTCGTGTTTCTTGAGAGCGTCCCACGGGCGGCGCACCACCCGCTACGAATGAAAGAAACACCTCCTTCTGTTCTACCCTGTTCCCTGTTCCCTGTGTTTCTTAAGAGCAGGCGCACTCTTAGGCTGCAGCCACCCGCTACGAATGAAAGAAACAAGTCAAATGCTCTTCCCTTCTGCCGTCTGCCTTGTTTCTTGAAAGGTAAAAGTAAAAACAGTTTCCAGGGTTAACCTGAAAACTGTAATGACCGTTTTCTGCATTATTCCTAATTGTTGGAAGACGAAATATATAATATTTAACCAAACTTACCGCTGACGTATTCCCTGGTAGCTTCCTGTTTAGGATCTTGGAAAATTGCTTCTGTGCGGTCATATTCTACAAGGTAGCCGGTACGACCTCCTTTGTCTGAAGTTTGCACATTAAAAAAGGCTGTCGTATCTGAAACCCGCGAAGCTTGTTGCATATTATGAGTCACAATAATGATTGTGTACTGCTCCTTCAGTTCGTGCAGCAAGTCTTCAACCCGTAGCGTGGAGATGGGGTCAAGAGCAGAACAAGGTTCATCCATTAAAATAACTTCAGGCTGAACTGCGATCGCACGAGCAATACACAAACGCTGTTGTTGTCCTCCAGATAAGGATAAACCACTTTGCCGCAGTATGTCTTTCACCTCATCCCACAAAGCCGCTTGTCTGAGCGATCGCTCTACCAGTTCATCCATATCACCTTTGTAACCGTTCAATCTCGGTCCAAAAGCGATATTGTCATAAATTGATTTGGGAAAAGGGTTTGGTCTTTGAAACACCATCCCAACTCTACGGCGCACTTCTACAGGATCGATGTGAGATGCATACAAGTCTTCACCCTGGTAATAAACTTTTCCTTCTGCTCGAAAACTCTCAATTAAGTCGTTGAGGCGGTTGTAGCAGCGTAGCAAGGTACTCTTACCACATCCAGAAGGACCAATAAAGGCGACTATCTGATTTCTAGGAACATTCAGCCAAATATCGCGTACTGCCAAGAAACTACCGTAGTATACGTTGAGTCCCTCTGTACGAAAAACGGTATCAGTTTGATTTCCGTTTCTAATGTCAGTTGTCATAAATTTACAGGTTTTATTCTAACTGGAGTTAAACTTGCAATTTGGTTTACTTATTTTAGTTTGCGACTAGTTGCCCAACGGGCAATGATATTGGTTAGTAGAACCAACAACACTAAAATCAGCGCCGCCACCCAAGCTAGTGACTGCAAATTTGCATATGGCGAAGTGCCATAGTTGTACACAAAAACAGCAAGAGAAGGTGTGGGTGCGAATATGCCACTGGGCCAATATTGAGAAGCCAAAGCAGTAAACAGTAAAGGTGCGGTTTCTCCAGATGCACGAGCGATCGCTAAAGTGACCCCAGTGACAATTGCTGGTACAGCTGCTGGTAACACCACTTGGGAGACTGTTTGAAAATTAGTTGCTCCTAACCCCGTAGCGGCTTGGCGCAAATCTTGTGATACTAATTGCAAAGCTTCGTCAGTAGTTCGTACTATAATGGGCAACATCAAAATTGCTAGAGCCACTCCCCCAGCTACAGCTGAGAATGTACCAGTGGTCAGAACCACAATTGCATAAGCAAACACTCCAGCAATAATGGAAGGAACTCCGCTCAAAACATTGGTAGCAAAGCGAACCCAGCGAGATATTTTACCAGAGCTAAACTCTGTCAAATAAATTGCTGCCAAAACTCCAAAGGGAATGCTAAATAATGCACCAAGTGCTACTACTATTATTGTTCCTACAATAGCGTGACCAAAGCCTCCTCCTGGTACGAACGGCGGCGGTGGTAATTGAGTAAATACATTCAAATTCAGACTAGTGAAACCTCTCAAGATGACGTAACTCAGCACTGCCAGCAAGGGCACAAGAGCCAATATGCCACATAGAAATGCTAAAACTGTCATCACTGTGTTAAACAACGTTCGGGCAGACGTGGGAGAGTAAGCCAGATTGCTGCGTCCCGAACCACTAGAGGACTGCTCTGAAAAACTAGAAGTCATATCAATACACCCAAATGCTACAGTCGCTTCACTCGCAGTACTATTAACTCTGCCAAAACGTTGACTATAAGAGTTAGAACAAACAGAATTAACGCTGCGTACATTAAAGCTGCAATTTGCAGTCCGCTGGCTTCTGAAAATTGACTTGCCAACAGAGAAGAAATCGTATTAGCTGGTGCAAACAGCGAAGCGTTAACGCTATTGGCGTTTCCAATCAATATCGTTACAGCCATTGTTTCTCCCATAGCCCGCCCGAGTCCTAGCATCACAGCACTCACAATCCCAGAAAAGGCAGCTGGAATGAGAACCTTAAAAATTGTCTCCCAACGCGTTGCTCCCAGTCCCACAGCTGCTTGACGCAAACTGGGGGATAGGGAAATCAGTGCATCGCGAGAGATGGCTGTGATGATGGGCAAAGTCATAATGGCTAAGATGACTCCAGCAGCCAACATATTTGGTCCTGCGGGAACAGTACTAAAAATTGGCAAAAAGCCTAAGGAAGAATTGAGGAATTTTCCCAGGCTTGTTAACGGGGGAACTAAAACAAAAAATCCCCATATTCCATACACAATGCTAGGAATGGCTGCTAGCAGTTCTACCAAGAAAACCAGCACTAACCGCACTTTTGATGGTAGGAAATTTTCGCTCAACAAGACAGCAGTGCCAATGCCAATTGGTACTGCTATGAGCAAACCAATAAAAGCACTCACTAAAGTACCGTAAATTTGTGGTAGTGCTCCGTATTCGTTTGTAACCGGGTTCCAAGTGCTATTAGCTAAAAAGCTAGCACCATACTTCTGAATAGCAGGTGTTGCTTGAATGCCAACCTGAATAGCTATCCATACTAGGATGGCAGCAACCGCCAATGCAAAAATCCGAGTTAGCCAAATAAAGCCACGATCCAGTGACTTTTCTGCTTGAGAGGGTGGTTTAACTATTGGAATCTGGGCTTGTGTAGTCATGACTTGACCCATTAACGGAAGAAGAAGTGGGAGCGAACCACACCAAGGAATTCAAAATTCAAAATTTAAAATTCACAGCAAGACAAGCTAAGCATGCTATTTGCTGGCGCTGGGTCCGCCACTGCTACCCCCAACGGCAATTTTATAATCTGGACTAATAGCATCAGCCGCAGCAGCAACTTTTTTCACCACGCTTTCAGGTAAAGGAATATATCCTAGTTGTGGAGCAACCTTCTGACCTTCTGTCAAGCCGTATTCAATCATGGCTTCCATCGCTTTGGCTTTTACTGCATCGGGATATTTCTTGTAAGCCAAAATCCAAGTGTAGGTGACAATGGGATAAGATTCCGCTCCTTCTGGATCCGTAATGAAGGCGCGGAGATTTTCCGGCAAGTTTACCGATTCCAACGTTTTAGCTGCAGATTCATCGCTAGGTGCAACAAATTGATTAGCTTTATTTTGCAAAGCAGCAAAATTGAGTTTACTATTTTTGGCGTAAGCGTACTCGACGTAACCAATTGAGCCTTGAGTTTGTTGTATTTGGGCAGTAACACCGTCATTGCCCTTAGCAGCAAGTTGTCCTGCAGGCCAGTTTACAGTTTTACCGCTGCCAACTTTAGACTTCCATTCCGGATTAATTGCACTCAGGTGTTGCGTAAACACACCTGTGGTGCCACTACCTTCAGCACGATGCACAACTGTAATTGGCGTGTTAGGAAGCTTGGCTCCAGGGTTAGCAGCAGCAATTTTCGGGTCGTTCCAAGACTTGATAGTGCCTAAGAAGATACCCGTATAAACATCCCGTGGAAGTTTTAGCTGATCAACACCAGGCAGGTTGTAAGCCAGCACAATACTACCAGCGGTCATAGGCAGCAAAATGACGCCATTTGGCACCTTCTTGATTTCTTCATCTTTCATAGCAACGTCGCTGGCACCAAAGTCTACAAGACCTTTGGTAAATTGCTCAATTCCAGCACCGCTACCAACTGGTTGATAGTTGACTTGGAGATTGGGATATTTCTGAGTTAAAGCTTGGAACCAAGTTTGGTACAGCGGTGCTGGGAAAGTCGCACCAGCCCCATTCAATCTCACGTTTCCACCTAAGTCGAGTTTTCCAGGAGCAGTAGCCGTTGTATCGGTAGCAGCACCAGGAGAGGCAACGCCTGTGGTAGCGCCGTTTTGCGCTTGTTCTCCACCGCAAGCAGCCAAGCTGATACTCAGTGCTAATACTGAAATTGTTTTTGTTAAGCGAGAAGGATTAGTTACAGGGTCACGAAAAAGCATGAATGTGTATTTTTGGTGATTTTTCAGCTAAGCGCTTATACTATACAGCTGTAGGGTAAAGACAAGGTTAACATTAATTGGAATGACTACTTTTTCTTACCCTCTATATTGCAAAATTTTATGTTCTTTACTTGACTAAACTTTGTAACAGCGACTCTGAATTCGGAACACAAATCATACATTAGTACATTAGTTTTAGTAAAACACAAACAAAAACACTTTACACAATAATGGTAATTTAAGAGGTCCGTTCAATTCAGGTATGAGATAGTTCAATGGGACAGTTAAATCTGTTTGAATTAAAGTTTTTCCCTTTAAAAAATCGCAATTCTGCTGAAATATAAGCAGATTATGGCAAAAATAATGATACTTATTTACACTTTTGTACGAGAGTCCTTTGTATGAGTGCCTTGTAAATGTTAGCCGCATCCAATCAATTACTATGGTCTATGATTGGCTTACTGTTAACGATGGGTGGTACCTTCTTAGAAGCTTATGTCACCACCTCACCGTGGAATTGGAGTCAGCATGGAATTCAGACTTTTTCTCTAGGTGTTACCTATCAAATTGGCGGGGTGCTGTTAGCTGGTTGTTTAGGAGGCAAGAATGCTGGTGCTCTGTCACAAATTGCGTATTTAGTGATGGGGTTAACTTTATTACCTGTATTCGCTGACGGTGGTGGTATTGGTTATGTTAAACTGTCTCAGTTTGGCTATTTGCTGGGCTTTATCCCTGGAGCGTGGATTTGTGGTTTTTTCGCTTTTCAAGCTAGACCTCGACTAGAAACTCTCGCCTTTAGTTGCTTTTGTGGATTGTTAACTGTGCACTTATGCGGTATTACTTATTTGATTATCAGCTATGTTTTTCAATGGAAAGGAACTGAAACTTTGTCTTTGATGCAAGCTATGCTTAGATACTCCGCTTTGGCACTCCCTGGACAACTAGCCGTGGTTTGTGCTGTCGTCGTAATAGCATACGTGCTGCGCCACCTGATGTTTTATTAGTAATAGTCCTTAATTATTGGTCATAAGTTCTTTACTAATGACTAATGACTAATGACTAATGACTAATGACTAATAACTAATTCACCATGCGTGTAAAAAATCTCCTCTTCTGGATTGCTGCCTTTTTGGCTTTTTCCTTAGATCAACTGACAAAATATTGGGTGATGCAAACCTTTAAATTAGGACAGACACAAGCACTGTTACCAGAGATATTTCACCTTACCTACATTACCAACACTGGTGCAGCTTTTAGTTTATTAGTAGGGAAAGTAGAGTGGTTACGCTGGCTATCTTTAGGAGTGAGTTTAGCATTGATAGCACTGGCATGGTTTGGGGTGCTGCATTTTTGGGATCAACTAGGTTATGGCTTTATTTTAGGTGGAGCGATCGGTAATGGCATTGACCGATTTGTTCTTGGCTATGTGGTTGATTTTCTTGATTTTCGACTGATTAACTTTCCAGTTTTTAACTTAGCAGATGTCTTCATTAATATTGGTATTATTTGTCTGCTGATTGCGACCTTTCAAAAAATACCCACTTCACATCGTAGATCACGATAAGATGGTGAAGTACCCCACACTTCGTAAACTCCGTGCGGGGTTTCCTGACCTCACCTACTATTGCGGGTGATACCCAGTCTTGTGCTGAGTGTTGAGTGAGATTTCCTCAACACTCAGCACTCAAGATTACTAACGTTTCGCCAACTTCTTCGCCAGCTTCCGTAGACGAATTGACGCAGGAGTGACTTCCACCAATTCATCTGGTCCAATGTACTCTAAAGCACGCTCTAGACTCATTTCCACAGGTGCTTGCAACTGCACCAGTTCCTCACCACCAGAGGCGCGATGGTTGGTGAGTTGCTTAGTTTTACAAACATTCAGTTCCAAGTCTTGAGGACGATTGTGTTCACCCACAATCATACTCTTGTAAACCTTGGTGCCAGGAGTAATAAAGAAGACACCTCTATCTTCGGCATTCTTCATAGCGTAGAAGGTAGCAACACCCTCTTCAAAGGAGATGAGTACGCCGTTGCGTCGAGCTTCAATATCGCCAATAATTGGGCGATAATCTAGGAAGCTGTGATTCATGATACCTTCACCACGAGTGAGGCGCATGAATTCACCCCGGAAACCAATCAAACCACGGGCGGGAATTACAAACTCAAGCTGAGCGCGTCCATTGCCACCCATTTGCATATCTTGCATCTCACCCTTGCGTTGTCCCAGACGTTCAATACAGCCGCCAACTGCTTCTTCAGGAACGTCTAGAACTAAGAGTTCGTAGGGTTCGCAAGGTTGCCCATTGACTTCGCGGTAAATAACCTGTGGCTGAGAGACCTGAAACTCGTAGCCTTCTCGGCGCATTGTTTCAATTAAGATGCCTAGGTGCAGTTCCCCACGTCCAGAAACCAACAATTTATCAGGGGAGTCAGTTTCTTCAACGCGCAGAGCAACGTTAGTTTCTAGTTCGCGCATCAGGCGATCGCGCAATTGCCGTGAAGTGACAAAATTGCCTTCAAGTCCTGCAAAGGGTGAATCATTGACCGAGAAGGTCATCTGTAAAGTAGGTTCATCCACCTTAATCAGTGGTAACGCTTGGGGTTCATTCGGGTCAGTTACAGTTTCCCCGATGTTGGCATCAGCAAATCCTGCCACAGCGACAATGTTGCCTGCAGATGCTTCTGTGATTTCAATCCGCTTTAACCCTTCAAAACCCATCAACTTGGCGATTTTTGCTTTAACAATGTCGCCGTTTTCTTTTACCAAAGCGGCTTGTTGTCCCGTGCGGATGATGCCATTGTGAATTCTGCCAATGACAATCCGTCCCAGATATTCAGAATAATCTAGGGTTGTCACTTGTAGTTGCAATGGTTTATTGATATCACCCACTGGTGCAGGTACATGGCGCAAAATCGCTTCAAACAGTGGTTGCATATCCTTGGGTTCATCTTCCAACTGGTCTTTGGCGTAGCCACTTAAACCAGAAGCAAACAGGTAAGGAAAATCACACTGGTCATCATCTGCCCCTAATTCTAGAAACAGATCCAACACTTTATCTACTGCACCATGTGGATCTGCTTGGGGACGGTCGATTTTGTTGACAACAACGATGGGACGCAGTCCTTTTTCTAGGGCTTTTTTCAAGACAAAGCGTGTTTGGGGCATAGGACCTTCGTTTGCATCAACAATCAGAATGCAACCGTCAACCATGCCCAGTACGCGTTCGACTTCGCCACCAAAGTCAGCGTGTCCGGGGGTATCAACAATATTGATAAGGGTTTCTTTATAATGAACCGCAGTATTTTTAGCAAGAATAGTAATTCCCCGTTCCCGTTCAAGGGCGTTGGAGTCCATAACGCAATCCGGAACGTCTTCTCCTTCACGGAAGATGCCGGATTGTTTGAGGAGAGCATCAACAAGGGTTGTTTTGCCGTGATCAACGTGGGCGATGATGGCGACGTTACGGATAGGAAGCGTCATAATAGCACGTTTAGATAAACTTTAAAGGGGATTTTAGAACTTCTATACTAGTGGTGGAATGCTTTAACAGAATTCGGGTGGTTTTGGAAATTCTGTAAACAAGCCTTAACAATTCTATATTAACTCTTTATGGTTCAAGTGTTTTTTAGGGAACGAATCGCGAGGACAACAAGAGGATGCTGAGACATTACCTACTGACGCCCTTTTTTGAGCTTATGCCACAATTAATACGAGTGTTTTTGATGTGTGATCAATGGTTTGGATATCTGGGCAGAAGTTGCAAGGTGGTAGGTACACTCTTGAAAAGAAGTTAGGGCAAGGGGGTTTTGGTGTTACTTATCTTGCCAAGGACAAAAACGGTAATCAAGTAGTTATTAAAACTCTTAAAGATGTAGATACAGATACTTATGACTTTGATCAATACCAGCAAAATTTTGTAAATGAGGCTCTAAAACTGAAGGGATGCCAGCACCCTCATATCGTGAAAGTTTACGAATTAATTAAAGAGGGTGAACTGTGGGGTATGGTAATGGAATACATCGAAGGAGAAAACATACGTAGTCAGCCGTTACCATTACCAGAGTCTGAAGCTTTGCTCTACATTCATCAGATTGGTGATGCACTAAAGGTTGTTCACAACAATAGTTTGTTGCATCGGGATGTGAATCCGAACAACATAATGGTAAGAGCAGGTAAGTCTGAAGCTGTGTTGATTGATTTTGGTATTGCCCGTGAGTTTACGCCTAATTTAACACAAACTCATACAGTCATTCGCACACCTTTCTATGCGCCCCCTGAACAAGAAAACCCTCGTGCGAAACGTGGCGCATATACAGATGTTTATAGTTTAGCCGCGACATTGTACAAACTACTAACAGGAAAAGAACCTGAAAGTGCAATTTCTAGGATGTTTGGTGAGTCACTAAAGTCACCAAAGGAACTGAATTCAAACATTAGCGACAGAGTGAATCAGGCGATTCTCCAAGCAATGGAGTTAAGACCAGAAAATCGTCCTCAGTCTATGCAAGAATGGTTGGCATTGTTAGACACTGAGTTTGCTTCTACACCTCCTGTCAATTCATCTTTTTCGATTTCAACTGTAGGTGTTGATTACAGTAACCTAAATAAGTTATTGGCAACAGACAGATGGAAAGAAGCAGATGAGGAAACTAAGGCTATTATGCTTAGAGTATCTGGTCGAGAAACAGAGGGTGTTTGAAAAGTCAGTTGAGTCATAAAAAAGCTCACTCAGTGTAAGCTGCGAATATGTAGTACACAGCACTGAGAGAGCGTCATGAGTAAAGCTTACCCCAGTAACCTAACTCAAGCCCAATATGAATTTCCACAGTGAGATGATTCCAGAGGCACTTTTGGCTGGTTGATGGGGTGTCGGCGATTAGTCAACAGACGTTAAGTTATTGCCAGAAACCTCCAAGACATTTATTTGTCTGGCGATCATCCGTATCATGGTGAGACAGTTGGCATAAAATTTGACCCCCTCAAAACTTTTCAAACATCCTCTCACACGTAAAAAAATGAGCCAGCCAATGTGATTGTTGATTTGTCTTCCAAGTCGAGTACTCGTTGTAATAAGGCTGGCTCATTAAAACGCCGTAAAGGGAATCCAGTAGTGGGTGACTCTACTACTAATAGTACCTCGTTCGCGCAGCGTCTCCCCTTGGGAGAAGGAAGTTGCGCGACCTGAACTGGTCAGCCAAAGTGCAGAGCCTACTCTGCGAGGAGATTCACACCTCCTCCCCTCGTGTAAAACAACTCATATGAGTTGGGGGCAGTAACGATCTTAAAGTCCAGATACAGATTGGGAATTACTCACAAGCGTCGAAGTGTTGACGTTTTCCAAAGTAGCTAGTGACTGACGCTGAGGGTTGTTCACATTCCAGCTATCCTGACCTGGCTGGCTGGATGACTGCTGACTTGGATTGGTATTATACAACAAGCTGACATAGTTTTGTCCAGAGTTTGAGGTAGGAATTAACTCAGAGCTTTGACCAGGAGTGAGCGTGAAGTTGTTAGTCCCCCCACCTTCTGTGAGAGTTTGCTGGCTAAGACCGCTGTAAAGACTATCATCTGAAGTGATATTACCACAGAGCAGGCAATCATTACCAATAGTGACTTCAGGAGTACTGCTGCTGGAGCCATTGTCACTGGTAGACACTTGACTTTGATTATCATCCGAACCACTGTTAGAGCTATTTGCACTCAGAGGCTCAGCGGTCAGGCTGTTATTGGTACTGTTGCTAGAAGTATTGCCTGTTGTATCTACAGAAGTACCGTTATTCGAGGTATTGTCAGTGACGGATGCTGGAGCAAGATTATTTTCCGTACCAGAACTGGAGCCATTACCACTAATATCATTTCCTGCGCTTTGAGTAGCGGTTTGCAAACTACTCGAAGTGGGTTGTACAATAGCAACAGATGCTGTGACATTGATGTCAGTGGAACTGGTTTTGTTTGGCCATTGGGTATTTCCTCCGCCATCGCTGAGTTGATTAGTCACCTGGTTCCTGATGTTCCAACCATTGCCTCCATTGTAAGCAACGTTATTGGCGAAGCTTGAGTTTTTGACAGTGGTAGACGAGCCTCCTCCGGAAATACCTCCACCTTGCCACCCGGCGTAGTTATTAGCAACGGTCGTACCATCAATAGTGACGGGACTGGAGCCATTCGCCAAAGTGATCCCTCCACCCAGACCACCTTTGCCGTCAGGAGTTTCGGCTCGATTACCAGTGAATTTACTGTTGCTAATAGTACCTGGCGATTTTTCTCCTAACCACAAACCGCCACCTTGGTCGAGTGCCCGGTTATCTGTGACGGTCGTGTTGTTGATGGTAAACTGAGCAACATTACCAATTCGGATACCGCCACCTAGTCCATAGCCAGTAACGTCCCGAATAGCCTCATTTTTGGTAATTGTGGAATTTTCAATAACCACCTTGTCTGGGGGATAAGCAAACAGAGAAAGTCCTCCTCCTTGTCCGGCGGCTTTGTTACCCTCAAACCAGCTATTACGAATGGTAATTGTGCCGCCTACGGTCTTAGATGAGACATTTGGTCCATCTTCGTTCGCTCCATCAGTATAGATGGCACCACCGTGACCACTGGCATGGTTCAGGTGACCTCCTGCTGTTGAGTCGTTATTGCGGAAAGTAGAGCCTTCCACTGTCAGTTGGGTCAATAAGCTATTGATTGCACCGCCATTGGTTCCTTTGTTATTAGTAAACTCGCTATTTTTCACAGTGAGAGTACTTTTAGAGTTGGTAGAAATCGCACCACCGCCACGTTCCCCTGTACCAGAGGTGCCATCATTACTATCAAATACACTGTTAGTGATAGTGCTGGCGGTGTAATAGCCTGCCCAAATCGCCCCTCCTCCATCTCCTGAAGAGGTGTTATTCTTAAATGTGCAGTTCTCTACGTTGAGAGTGGTGAGCCTATCAGTACTGGGTGTCCGAATTGCGCCTCCAGCACCAGCCTCACCTCCACCACTGGATTTTCCATTGATAAGAGTCAAATTTCGCAAACTAAAACTTGAGCCATATCCTGTTACATCAAAAATCCGGCTAGAATTATTGCCACTAATGGTCAGACCAGTAGTCCCTGCACCATCAATCGTCAGGCTTTTGTTAACTGTGAGCTGACCTGAAGTGAGGGTGATAGTTTGATTGGCGAGGTTGGAGGCAAATTGGATAGTATCACCTGATTGTGCTTTAGCGATCGCTTCTCTAAGAGAACCAGCACCATTGTCAGCATTAGACGTAACAGTAATAGTACTCATTTTTCATCAATTCCTATGTGTTGTTTGTTGCTTGCGTTGACCAATATCTGATGAACAATAACCAAAAGAGTGGTCTAGATGTAGGTAAAGTACCTATCAATCAGATGAGATAAGCAACAACCTTGTTGACCATACCTATCAAGTCATGGTCATATGAGTTGCACCTCATACAGACTCGTGCTGATTATGTCATCACAGATAGTTGCGTTCTCGACTCTAGTTAAAACAGTGAACAGTTATCAGTGAGCGTAAGCTCCAGGAGGGTCTCCCTCTCAGTAGCGGAGACGCTACGCGTTGGCGCAAGCCTCCGCAGGACTTACCGTAGGCGACGGGCGTTCCCGAAGGGTTGTCAGTTATCAGGTCTTCTATGGGAATTTAAACTCCAATGCCAGACCTACCAAGCAATAGTTGTGGGGGACTAGAGACTCCCAACTGAAAAAGTAGTCACTGATAACTGTTCACTGATAACTGTTGATACTCTTGCCTGCTATTCTCAACAGAGGTAGAATGGTTTTTCTTTAGAGTTGGTTTACTGAGGTGGGTTGTCCCTAATTGCTGAATTTCAGATTGTTGGTGGGAGATAGGGACACTAGAGATATTTAGATGTGATGAGAACACTTTGATAATTTGTGCGTTTTTGTTCTCTGTAGTTTCGAGGACAATCACCTTGGCTTTTGGTATTACGCTTTTAGTCACGAAAGCGAGCTTTGCTAATTGAGAGTCAATCAACATTGGGCTAATGCTAGTGAAAGCCCCAAACATTTGGTTGTACATAGTAAATTCTTGTGATTACGGGTTGGCTGTAGAGACACATTCCTAAGTAATGGTAAGCGTCTGTACATTGCGTTAGAATTCCAGCGCGTGAAAAGCTTAAGAAGCTTTGGCTGGTGGTAGACACCCGCTATTCAGTCAATTTACTTTGGGCAAGCAAGTTTTTGAATTTTCTCGCCTGATACCGTCAAAGAACAATCTTTACTCTTACTTCAGATAGAGCTTTAAAAGCTGAAACTATCTCAGAAGACATGCACCTTAAACATTATTTGCATCTTTTCCTACCCACCTAGGTCGATTTCTTCCAAACTTCATGAATTTTTTATATTTTTTGATAAAATCTTTGTAAAAGCTTCTAAAATAAGTCGTTCAACTTAATCAACTGGAGTTTGAAGGCGTGCAATTATTAGGGAAAACCACCTGCAATACCGTACTTGACTCTATCTCTAAAAATTTTTTATATTCCCCATTTATCTTGTTCATAGAAAAGTAAGCATTTATACTTATTTATAAGTTATCATTTTATTGGAGAACCGCAGTGTTTCATACCATTCAAAGCAGTCTAAAGACAGCCGTGGATGGGTGAGGTTGTGTTGCAAGTCTCAACCAGTTATCAGTTATCAGTTATCAATTGTTCACTGTTCAATGCGTGAATGTTTGAGCAGCGAGTTTGGAGCGAATGTTTGTTGCAATCAACCATAACAATATAGTTTCCCGTTGCAGTGTACCGTCAAAGAGGACGGTTGTGTTTGTGTCAATCATCTACATACAGGAATATCAGCCATGACTATTGCTACAGCGAGCTTTCCTATAAACCTTAGTGCCTACAAGCAAATATCACTGAATCCTGCCAATCCAACTCTTACCAATGAGCAACGGGAGATACTGAAAGCCAATATTCAACTCTGTCGCGATGCGATTGTTTTCTTCACAGCCACAGGAGCTGCCAAAGGTGTAGGCGGTCACACTGGTGGTGCTTACGATACAGTACCAGAGGTTGTCATCCTCGATGCCTTATTCCGAGGGGCACCAGATAAGTTCGTGCCAATTTTCTTTGATGAGGCTGGACACCGTGTTGCTACGCAGTACCTCATGGCTGTTTTGCACGGTGAGTTAAGCGCTGAGCATCTTGTTCATTACCGCGAAGCTGATGCAAAACTACCTGGACACCCCGAACTCGGCTTGACTCCCGGAGTGAAGTTCAGTTCTGGACGCTTAGGACACATTTGGCCTTACATTAATGGTGTGGCGTTGGCAAATCCCAATAAGGTAATTGTCAGTCTTGGATCTGATGGTTCCCAGCAAGAAGGCAACGATGCAGAAGCAGCACGTCTAGCAGTTGCAAAGAATCTCAATGTAAAACTTATTATCGACGATAATGATGTCACCATCGCCGGACATCCTTCCGAATATCTACCAGGATTCAGTGTCGCCAAAACTCTGTCTGGTCACGGACTGAGCGTGAATGAGGGAGATGGCGAAGACCTGGATGATTTGTATCGTCGCATCTGTGAAGCAGTGACAACCGATGGACCTGTTGCTTTGGTCAACAAGCGCAAAATGGCTGTGGGAATTGAAGGTATCGAAGGTTCGATTCATGGTCACGATGTGATTCCAGTGGATAAGGCGATCGCCTACTTAGAAAAGCGTGGACTCACCGAAGCCGTTAGATATCTCAAGAGCATTCAAAAACCCAAGCACAACTACACCTTTATAGGTTCCGGTGACAAGTCGGGTTCTAATCGCAACGTGTTTGGCGAAGCAGTCGTGTCCGTCCTCAGCCGCATGAGTGAAGCTGAGCGCACCGAAAAGGTCATGTGTATCGATAGCGACCTCGAAGGCTCCTGTGGACTAAAGAAGATTCACGACGCTTACCCAGAAATCTTCGTGAGTTCTGGCATTATGGAACGGGGAAACTTCTCCGCCGCTGCTGGTTTCGGTATGGAAAAAGGCAAGCAAGGTATTTTCGGCACGTTCAGTGCGTTCTTGGAGATGTGCGTTTCAGAAATCACAATGGCACGGCTGAACTACTCCAACGTCCTGTGTCACTTCTCTCACTCAGGTATAGATGACATGGCGGACAACACCTGTCACTTTGGCTTAAACAATATGTTTGCCGACAACGGGTTAGATGACGGTTATGAAACGCGGTTATACTTCCCCGCTGACGCTGCTCAAATGAAAGCTTGTGTTGAAACAGTATTCTTCGAACCGGGACTACGGTTTATCTTCTCCACCCGTTCCAAGACTCCGAACATTCTTGATGCCAATGGCAAAGACTTATACGGCGAAGGCTACACTTTTACTCCTGGTAAAGATGAAATTGTGCGTGAAGGAAGCGCAGGCTACATCGTCAGCTTCGGTGAAGCATTATACCGCGCACTCGATGCCGTGGAACGCCTCAAACAGCAAGGAGTTGACGTTGGCTTAATCAATAAGCCCACACTGAACGTTATCGATGAAGAAATACTTGCCAAGGTTGGCGCAGCACCCTTCGTATTGGTTGTTGAAGCATTTAACCGCCGTACCGGACTGGGTAGCCGCTTCGGTACCTGGTTGCTTGAGCGTGGACTGACACCAAAGTTTGCCCACCTCGGAACTCACAAAGAGGGCTGTGGCGGTCTATGGGAACAGTTTCCCCATCAGGGAATCGATCCTGAAGGCATAATTAGCAAGGTGAAGGAACTGGTTGGCTAATCGCATTATCTCCGTTTGTACATTCTTTTTCCTCCGTTTGGCTTTAGCCTACGGAGGCTATCTTTCTGTAGGTTGTTTATTAGCATGAGTTCGACGAGTTTGAAACTCACCGATAGCGATGGGTGTGGTCAAAACCTGTTGGTGAGGAAATGGACAAGGGGAGCCAGCGCCTTTTCCTAAGGGAAACGCTACGCGTTCGCCCTTGGCGTCTCCCCTTGGGAGATGCGGGGGTTCCCCCCGTTGAAGGAACTGCCGTCCCGTTGTGGCGACTGGCGTGACAAGGAGGACAATTCTCAATTCCCATCTCTCCATTGCCAACCAACAAATGATTGACCACACCCTACTGTGTCTTCTACTGCATAAGTCGATTTCACCTGCACCTATTTAAAATTCAATCACTGTATTATATTTTGAACCCCCTTTATCTGCTGCTAAAGGGGGTTTTATTTTGTACTCCATTGCATCTTTACGCTTATTAAGGCAGGGTGACCGAACAAGGCAAAAGAAAAAAATCTTTCTTTTTACTTTTACAAAGAAAGGCAGTCCCAATGAAACAAGTTTCACCCTTACGGGTTCGGCAGTTCCTACAACGGGGGGAACCCCCGCAACGGACTGCCGACGCTCCTACGTCGCTAACGCTGCGCTAACACCGCCAAGCATGAAAGTGGAATTTTTCCTGTTCCTCGTTTCCTTTTACTGGAGAAGATAGCGAGGTGAAAGAAGTGAGGGAAAATAATTAGTACCTCATGACTAAATATCTTGATAACTGATGACTAGTATTTCTGCATCACAAACCAAGTTGCATCGCCATCGACAGCTATTTCCTAGTTTGGCAAATAAGACTTATTTTAACTACGGCGGTCAAGGACCAATGCCACAAACGGCTTTGGATGCAATCACTCATGCACAAGCTCACATCCAACAAATAGGTCCTTTTGGTATTGAGGTCGATCGCTGGGTCGTACAGGAGGTAAAAGCTGCTAGAAATGCGATCGCCTCTGAGTTAAATGTCCCAACGGAAACAATCACCCTAACTGAGGATGTCACCGTTGGCTGTAATATAGCTATGTGGGGGCTTGAATGGCAAGCTGGCGACCATATACTGCTTAGCGACTGCGAACACCCTGGTATTATAGCGACGGCTCAAGAAATTGGGCGGAGGTTCACTGTTGAAGTCACCACCTGTCCCCTGATGGCAACTTTAAATGAAGGCGACCCCGTTGAAGTCATTGCCCAACACTTGCGTCCAAAAACTCGCCTTGTGATATTGAGTCACGTTCTTTGGAATACAGGTCAAGTTTTGCCTCTTGACAAAATTGCTGAATTATGCAGAAATCAATCAGTTAAACTTTTGATAGATGCGGCTCAGTCTGCAGGTTTATTGTCTTTAAATCTCACTGAATTGGGAGCTGATTTTTACGCCTTTACGGGTCACAAATGGTTGTGTGGTCCTGGTGGTACGGGAGGTTTGTATGTAAGACCAGAAGTCCGAGACAGCTTGAAACCTACGTTTATTGGTTGGCGCGGTATTATTTATGACAGTAAAGCAAAGCCTGTCGATTGGCAAAGCGATGGCAAACGTTATGAAGTAGCGACATCTAACTATCCACTTTATACGGGTTTAAAGGAGGCGATCGCAACTCATCTACAGTGGGGAACGCCAGAGGAACGTTACCAGCAAATTTGCGGTAATAGCGAGTATCTATGGCGACGATTACAAGTGTTATCCGATATCAAATGTTTGCGAACTTCCCCACCAGAAAGCGGTTTAGTCTCGTTTCAACTCACAAATCACACCACCAACGCTAGCCGCGAATTAGTGGTGTTTTTAGAATCACAAGGGTTATTCACTCGGACAATAGCCGATCCTGATTGCGTGCGTGCTTGTGTTCACTACTTTACTCTCGAATCGGAAATGGACGAACTGGTTGAAGGAATTCGACGATTTTGTCAAATGTAGAGAGTGGTTAGATGAGAACAAGTTGTTTCCGCAAATCTGAGTTCTGAATCCTTTTTCAAGTTTTTTAACTATTTCGGCGTAAGTCCCTCACCTTGACAGTCGCTTCTCCTAAGGGAGACACTGCGCGTTCGCCCAAGGGCGAACGCTCCAAGTTAAAAGGCAAAAGAAAGAAATACTGAATTTATCTTTCTTTTTACTTTTTACTTGCCTTGGGCGAGGTAAAAGGCGTCCTTTTTTCAAGCCCACGGATAAATTCGTGGGAATTTTACTTTTTACTTTTTACTTTTTACTTTTTACTTTTTACTTGTTTTGACATACGCTTCACTTTGTTGTTTTAACGGCAGATTGACTCGATTGAGCTAAATATATCCCGAATAAAATGACTACAAAAGCTACCCACTCATAAAAACTGAGTTTTTCATTGAAAATGATCCAAGCAAAGAAGGAGGCAAGGACAGGCTCAAGGAGCAACGTAACGGCGACAACTCCTGAGGATAATTTACTGAGGCTGTAAGCCACAAGTGCTTGACCAAACACCTGGCAGAAGATGGCTTGGAAAATGATGAAAAACCACCCCATCCAGGTATAGGGAAACAATCTATCTTCGACCAGGGGTAGGACGGGCAACAGAAACATTGTTGTGGCTCCGCAGCGGCATAGCATAATTGTTGCAGTGCTAAATCGGTTTCTCAGGTGTTCTACTAACATTAGATACATGGCGATAAAAATCGCAGTTAGCAAAGCAAGCCCATCACCAAGTATTTGGTCAGTCACAAATTGTTCCCTATTGAGTTCAAAGGCGATCGCTCCCCCCATCGCAATAACCATGCCAACAATGAATCTGCGATCAAAGCGCCAACCCAATAAAAAATACCCTGCCAAGCCGACGAATAAGGAGTTCATATTAGAGAACAAAGCCGCGTTGGTAACATTAGTTTGAGTCACCGACCAAGCCCATAGGATTGAGTACGTAGCTCCCGCAGTTCCCATCAACAGGAACAGCGCCAGTTCTTCTTTCATCAAAGGCTTCTGTTCTATAGATTGCTCATCAGACTTTTGACGCCCAAAAGCTTCGAGTCCGCTCAACAACCCGAAGATGATTGTGGCGATCCAAGCGCGATGAAATGCTACAGCATTTGCACCAATTTCGCGTTCGCACAATTTTACTAGGACTGGTGCCAAAGATATGGGAATCAGAGCGACAAATAATGAGGCAGTTCCTATTAAAGTTGATGTTTTGGATAACTGCTGTTGTGATAATTCCAGTTTGGCTGTCATAACAGGTGTGGTGAATATGTTGACAATATAGCAATACTTGTGCCGATTCTTTGAACCAAGTCTTTCTATGTTGAAATGTTGAAACAACAAGCTAGTTTATATTTCTTAACATTCCTTGCAGGAAAAGTTTCTTCTGAGTTAATTTCCAGCAGATAGGAAAAGTAGGAAGAATAAAAGAAAAACAACTAATCACTCAAATGAATAGATTAATTTTATACATAGCAATCACCAGTCACGGCTTTGGTCATGCTACCCGCACAGCAGCTGTCGCCGCGACAATTCAAAAGTTATGTCCAGAAGTCCTGCTTATCATGGTGAGCACTGCACCGCGATGGTTGCTAGAGTGCTATATAGAAGGCGATTTTATCCATCGTCCCCGTGCGATGGATTTAGGTGTGGTTCAAGCAGATAGCTTGACAATGGATAAGGCTGCAACTCTAGAAAAATTACTTGAGATCAAGAAAAATCAAAATTCTATCATCGCTTCTGAAGTCAACTTTATTCGCCAAAATCGCGTCAATCTTATCTTGGCAGATGTTCCCTTCCTCGCCTGTGAAATTGCCAAAGTAGCTGAAGTACCCTGTTGGATGATGAGTAACTTTGGCTTTGACTTCATCTACCGAGATTGGGGTAGTCGTTTTACGGACATCGCTAATTGGATTAGTGATTGCTACTCGAAGTGCGATCGCCTGTTTCGTCTTCCTTTCCACGAAAGGATGCAAGCCTTCAAGAATATCACAGACGTGGGCTTAACAGGTGGTTCTCCTCGTTACACTCCCCAAGAAGTACGATCCAAATGGGGAATCACAGCGCCAAAAGAAAAGATTATCTTACTCACCTTTGGTGGCTTAGGTTTGCAGCAAATTCCCTACGAGAACCTAAAGCAATTTCCAGATTGGCAGTTTATCACATTTGATCAGTCTGCCCCAGCTTTGCCAAACCTAGTGCCAATCACTGACCGTAAATACCGTCCTGTCGATTTTATGCCTATTTGTGGGAGAGTTGTCTCTAAACCCGGTTTCAGTACCTTTGCTGAAGCCACTCGCCTAGAAGTACCGATTGTTTCAGTCACTCGTGATGACTTTGCGGAAGCGACTTTTTTATTAGAAGGTATTATTAATTACAACCAACATCAAATCCTCAAACCATCTGAGCTTTTTGAAGGAACTTGGGATTTTCTCAACCAACCACCCAATCAACCGAAGCAATCTCAACCCATTGCTAAGGATGGAAATGAAACTGTAACTCATACTGTGCTTAACTATTTACAAAGTCTCTAAATAATGTAAAGATGACTGACTACCAAAAGCTGCTGAGAATTTCCACGACTGGCAAATCTTTACATAACATCACTCAAAAAGTAGAAGATACAGTCGCCGAATCAAGAGTTGAAACTGGACTATGTGTTCTGTTTTTGCGCCACACCTCAGCCAGTTTACTGATTCAAGAAAATGCCGATCCAGATGTCCTGAAAGATTTAGCCAACTTTATGGCAAAACTCGTACCAGAATCAGCCCAGTACATCCACGATACTGAAGGTCCAGATGATATGCCCGCACATATCCGTACAGTTCTGACTCACACCTCAGAAATCATTCCCATCAACAGAGGTCATTTAGTACTGGGAACTTGGCAAGGAATTTATATTTGGGAACATAGGCAAAGAAGCCATACCAGAGAATTGGTTATTCATATCTCTGGATCGTGAATATAACCTTCTTAATGACTCATGAAAATTGCTGATTTCATAACCTGGTTTGAAAAATGGGCAAATCCAGCTTGGCAAGAAAGCTGGGATAATTGTGGCTGGCAAATTGAACCAGGAGTATTGCAAGAAAATGCACGGGTTTTGGTTTGTTTGACACCAACTTTGGCTGTCATGCAAGAAGCGATCGCTGCTCAACATACTGGTATCCGTGTCAATCTGATTTTCGCCCACCATCCTTTGATTTTCAGTCCGCCCAAGTCCTTACGCAGTGGCGATGCTATAGGCGAAATGGTACGGTTAGCGTTTACACACAACATCGGTGTTTACAGTGCTCATACAAATTTTGACCAAGTGGAGGATGGGACTGCTGACGTTTTGGCTCAAATTTTAGAACTCAAGGAAGTCTCTCCTGTAGTACCCACTCAACCAGGATTAGGATATGGGCGCGTTGGAAATTTAGAGTCATCCATAACCTTAGAGGAGTTACTCACAACAATTCAAACCCAACTTGCTCCTTCTCATTTGATTTCCTCTCCAGTAGCAGATTTCAAGCAGGTGATTTCCCGGGTTGCTGTTTTGGGTGGTTCCGGAGCCAGTTTTCTCTCAGCGGTTGTGAAAACAGGTGCTCAGGCTTACTTGACTTCTGACTGTAAGTTCCATCAGTTTCAAGAAAGTCGCGATCGCAGTTTGATTTTGATTGACGCAGGACATTACGCTACAGAACGTCCAGCGTGCGATCGCCTCGTGCAAAAGTTTAAGAATTTAAATTTAGACTGGGTACAGTTAAGCCAAAAGGATGAAGATTTTAGGTGGTTTTTTCAAAAATTTTTATAAGTAGCTGGACAAAAATATTTACAGTCCGCAGCGAGCGGAGCCTGCGCTTTGCGCTTACGCTTCATTCGCTCTTGGACATTGTGTAATTAATTCTGTCCGACCACTTAAACCTAGGTTTTAAATTTTACAAAAAATTAATTTATTCTTTAATAATTCTTTAAGGATAAAATATTTTTTTAACCTATCCTTAACAAAAATAGGCACATCAGTCGCTGTGAGTTCGAGAGACACTCCTCCGAACTGCTTGCTGGCTCATTAATAGGGTAAAGTGTTAATCGTATTTTACGTTCTTTAAAGTTGACCCACTTAAGAAAAATAAATCTTTGTGACTGCGTAAAATCCTAATTCACCTTTGAATAAGTATATAAGGCGTAATGTTACGAGCAATGGCCTTCATGGATACCAAAAAGTATCCCTCATAAATTTATTCTTGAATAAAAGGAATTTGTCGTATGCCACAAAAAACAGCCAATATTTCTTCTGAGCAATATCGGATATTAGTGGTATCAATGCGTAATTTAAAATTACATGTTTCTCGCTCCGCACCTTATGAATTTGAAGATATAATTTCTAGTTGTGACATAGTTGATTTAGTGACACCAACCTTTAATCCTAATCTTTTTAAAGTAACAAACAGAATAGCAAACCAGGCAGCAAAGATAATAAGAAACGGTGAATTAATCTCATCATTAATTAACTATAAATTTGAAGTCAAGAAAGAATATGATTTATTTTTCTTTTTCTGCCAGTCAATTCAAGACATTCTGGTTCTCAATTCTATCCAAGGCTGGCGGGACAAGTGTCGTTATTCCGTTTGTTGGTTAGATGAAATTTGGACAAAAGATATTGATAGTTGGCAAGTTCAACTACGACTTCTAAAAAACTTCGACTATATTTTCATGAACTTTAGTTCTAGCGTGAATCAGGTCGCTGATATTGTCGAAGCTCCCTGTCACTGTCTACCATATGGGGTTGACACTGTAAATTTCTGCCCCTATCCATCTGACCTCTATCGCTGTATTGATATCTTGAATATAGGTCGTCGTTCAGCAGTCACTCACCAAGCCTTACTAAAATTAGTAGAACAAAAAAATTTCTTTTACATCTATGACACGATCAAAGATTTATACATGATAGATTACAGATATCATCGAAGTCTCTACACTAATTTTGTGAAGAGAAGCAGTTATATGATAGTCAATAAAGCAAAATTTGATTTAACGGGTCAAACAAATCCTCAAGAGGAAGTAGGTCCACGCTTTTTTGAAGGCGCAGCTGCGGGAACAATAATGCTGGGTGTTCCTCCTAAATGCGAAGCTTTCACTGATAACTTTGACTGGTCGGATGCTGTTATTGAGATTCCTTTCGATTGCCCATGTATATCTGATATCATTGCTGATTTGAATGCACAGCCTGAACGTCTAGAAAAAATACGTAAAGACAATATTGTTAATTCGCTACTACGACATGACTGGGTATATCGTTGGGAAAAAATTTTGGCAACAGTAGGGCTTGATGTCACACCACGAATGCTAGAACGAAAAGCTTATCTAAAGAAGTTAAGCGAAATGGTAAACACATCAGAAAGCAGCAACCAAAAATCCCAACTCACAGTGTCGGAGTAGAAAGCCCAGACGCTCACGCTATCCCCTTTTAGGGGTCAGAGCTGTTTCATCCTCTACAAAGATGTAAAATTGCAAGGATCAAGAGTAGAACTTACGCATTGACAATCAAGACAAAAAGTGCGTAAGGAGAATTCAGAAAAAAACTAGCGATCGCTATTTACCAGAGGCGTGAAAAACAGATAATTTACTTGTTTGTGTTTAGGGTTCGGA
>JAHHHH010000099.1 GCA_019359415.1 Iphinoe sp. HA4291-MV1
AGGGAATGATACGAGTATGGGAAAATAGCGGACAAAGTTGTAATGACAATTATGCTTGTTTGCGTAATCTCTCTAAATTTTGCCTATGTAATTCTGGGTAGTTCTCTAGGTCGTCTACAGTTTCAGGCGCGGGAAATACACGGTTATTGGGATTTTGAAATCGGTCAATGTAAATTTGTAGTGCTTGTTCATCTTCTCTGTGTTCGAGAATGTATTGGCGCAATTCGGCGCGGGTTATTGTCAGAAAGTCAGGTTTGGTCATAAGTATCTCCATTGCCCGTTTGGATAAATAACAATTTCTGTTTCTTTTCCAGCCAAAATGACTACATCTTTTGTACGCTGGTCTATCGTTACTAGATATATGGGTAAATACATTTTAGTATTTCTGTAGCAGAGGATGAAACACGTTTTAATTTGCTCACTTGTAGGCATGTGTTAAGAATCCGTTTCTTTAGCTTGTTTCCGAATTTCTTTTTTGATTGAATCATATTCATCCTCTGATGTAACACTTTCAAGTTTCCTTAAGTCTTCCATCAATTCTGGACGTTCCCATTGTCTTAATTGTTCATAAAGTCTCATAACATCTTTACGATGTTTGGAGTTGACAAACTTACAACCTAACGGAGTAAATGAATAGTATTTTTTACTTTCCGAAACTTCATCATGAGGCATCAGGGTTTTACGTTTTTCACTGTTCATCTCACGCCATTCGGACAAACCAAGTAGACGTTTAGTCACTAGTTCATGAATTTGATTGTCACCATTAACTATGTCTTCAAAAATTGAAGCTGCTACATCATCACCATCCTTACCATTCTTCTTAGACAAACCTCTAATTTTGGTATTTGTTTCGCCAGTAATTGAGTTGTGCAGTCGATAATCCGATTTATTTCTTATTTGACATTCAGTGTACAGTTTTTTGACTTCAAAACTGAATTGGTCATATTTGAAGATGTCCAATTCACTAAATTGTTCTTTGAGATGTTTCCATGCTAAATCTTGGACATGATTTTTATTGTCTAAAATTTTAAACATGGTTTCATCTTGTGAAATTTCGTAATCAAATAGTGGTTTGATTTCTACAACTGTTTGACGGTCACTACCTTTAAAAATTTCCAAACCCAAATTTGCAAATATATTCAAAGATTTTTGACGGTAGTAAGCAACCTTATTAACATCAAATACACCACCATCGGTGATTGACATCAAACTGTACAATCCTTTAGCCATACACCAAGCCAATGTTCTAGCTCGTGCTGTAATGTTGTTGCCTACGATAAAATTACTGATACCAGTACCATCACCAGCAAAGTAACTTGAAGCAATGCAGCCATAGATTGTATTTACAATCAGTTTGATAAACTCTTGAACAGAACTTTGATATAACCAATCTGTTTTACTGAATTCAACACCATCTATAACTTGGTTATCAGGTATATCGTTAACAGTAGCATCCTTGTTGTCTCTACCAAATTGTTTGTTGTAAAGTTTGACTTTGTTTTTATGCGTAGCTCGTCTGTCAATTAACGTACCCGCTAAGTCTTTTAACTCAACCCTCACCCACTTGGTACACCATGTAAGACCGGAAATACCAATATCCTTGATACTTCTTACTTCACACATTTCTGGAATAACTTTATCAATTTCATCCCGTTTATCGTAGTATGCGAAACATTCAACAATAGCATTTTTTCGTATCCAAGCCAATTCAGAGTTAGAAGTATACTTAAGAATAACCTGGTACAAATCATGAGTGAACGCACTCATATGTACTTGATTAGTAGCCAAGTACATAGAAGCATCATATTGCTTATCTCCATCACTATTATTTTCTGCAAAGTGTGATTGATACCAATCCCAAGATGTAAAAGATTTTTCTTCTTTCGATAACAATAAATCTTGCTTGAACGGAGCATCTTTCCAACTGATACGAGCCACCCATAAACCAGGAATGAGATATTTATTATATTGTTTTTCCCATTCTCCAAAAGACATTGGTGTAGCAATAATAGAGGGATTGCCTATTGGAAAGATTTGATTTTTAAGTCCATTGCCATAACAACCGTTGATGTCAATATCGACTAGTAGACCATCTAGTACATCAATGGTGGAACGCTCTTTGACACACCTACCCCCATCTGTCATTCCCAAGTAAAGTAGTGCTTGACTGCCTACTAAATGAGATAATTGTTTCATTGCTTCTGGACTTGCCAATCGATTGTACCAATACAAAGGTTTTATCCCGGATGTCTTATCTTCCTTTGTCGGCAACATCACGTTAGGACGCGTTGCAAGCCATTCTGAAGCGATTCTAGCTGTTATCTTGCCAGTACTCAGTCCCCAGTCCTTACTAGGCGGTACGCCTACTGTAGAGGCAATATCATTATAGAAATCTATGGTTTTGTCATGCACGAGCTTGAGATACTTGACATCACCTCTAATATATTTGATAAACTCCTTGGGTTTCTGTATCATGAAATCTAGAGGATTGTTGTTTTTATTCCAGTCCCAAACTGTTTTGTCATCAGTGGGTAACCCCACGTTTTGTAAGTAAACTTTTAAAGATTTAGCACCCTGTATAGCAGCAATATCAATCAATTCAATTGATAAACAATGCCATTTCATACCCTTTTTAGTAGGTAATAAAATCTCGTACGGTAGTGCAATAGGTTTGTTGAATTTGGTGGTGATGCGTCTAATTCTTTCAAGATATTGCAGACAATAATATTGAAAATCAGTATCTTTAGCCCAGAGAAATTCTAAGTCTTTAAAGCTGAAAAAGAAATACATTTTCAATGTATGAACTCTACGACGCTGTAAGTCTTTAATCGGTCGCCATTCAATCTTGTATTTATCATTTAAAAAATCTAGAATAACGAATGGTGATTGATAAACTTTTAAAGTATCCTCTTCACCTATCTTTTTCAATTTTCTTCGGACATCCACCATGATAGGAGGAAATTTAGCAGGATGACTATCGGGGTGTAAGTATTCAGCATGATTTCCAGCACTATAGAGAGAGACACAAAATGGTGTTGTTCGTTGGTCAGTTGTTGCTAAGTATTCTGAGTCAGTACCAATTTCATCCCAACCAATAGGTAATTCTAAAGTTTCTGTAACCGTTTCATTAGGTATTTTGGATTTTTCTTTTGATTTAGTTTTTTCAACACTTAAACTACGGTTATGCAACTGTCCAACGTCAACTTTTACACTACCAAATTCATCTTCCTCATCATCTTCATCTGTTTTGGTATCAACTTTTGGTTTTGGTAGTTTGGCGCGTAACATGTCTGGTGTAACTATTGCACCGTCAAATTCGTCTTCATATTCCTCTTCTTCTGTTGCAATGGTTTTGACAGGTTGAATTTTAGCGCGTAACATGGCTGGGGTAACCCTAGCACCACCAAATTCATCTTCATCTTCTGCATCAGGTGTTACAATTGAATTATTAGGTGTTACAATGAAATCATCAGATGAATTATCAAATTGATTTTTGTCTAACATTTTAAAAACTCCTGTGATTACAAACATTTGCAGGAGTCTGACAAGTTTATATTGGAAATAAGGGAAGGCTGTATGCGTCAACATACAACCATCTCGTCAACTTATCAGACTAAATTAATCGTTGTCTCCGCCATCTGCCTCTAGGTCGATGGCGATTTCTGTTTCTGAAAGTCCTTCGTCAGATGTATAGTCGCGTTGCTGATTACCATCTTTATTTAGAAGTGGTTGTAAGCTTTCTACTTCTAAACGGTATAGATTGCGTTCACCTTGTGTTAGCTCACCCTTGAAAACTAGACCTCGTTTAGAGTCCAAAAAATCGTAGATACTACTCAAGTCTTGATTGATTACATATCCAAATTCATCATGTGGATCTAAAATTGTTTCCGATTGTTCGTCAGCCACATACCCAAGTGCTTTTAGCAATTTACCCAACACATTGGTTTCACTATAGCGATAAGATGACAGAACACTTATATTTGCAGGATTTTCGCGAGTAACATCCATACAAGAAAAAATAAGACTAAAAAATGGACGTTCTCCATCTTTGGTCACAGAATGCTTGTAACCTGCAAAGGTTAGTCTGGTGGAAGCGTCTTTTTTACTTGTCAGTGGAGTGAATGAGTGTTTGAAGGTTTGTTCAAATTGCATAGTTTTAGCTTTTTTGGTGGATTGTTTAGATGTTGTTGCCATAATCTGATATCCTTTGAGCAATTGTCTTTAACTTTACTCTGTCAGTGTATCCCTAATGAATCCCATTTGCATTTGTGGGTGTGACAGTTAACAAAGTGTCCCATTTGAATCACATTTGACTCACATTACTGAATTTAGTAAATTAAAGTTAGATGCGAATTCAAATGAACTCCTTATGAAAACCACCCTCAAGGACACTCAAGTGTCACTCAGATTTAATAAAGAAACTCTTGAAGCTATGAAAAGCGTTGCAGCAAGTGAAAATATTTCACTTTCAGACTTCATTACTAAGTTGTTTCAGGAACGGGACAAGAAAAATCAATTAGAAGCTCGATTGGAAGCTTTAGAGCGTGCTGTATTTCATCAAACACAAGTCGCCTAACCTTCACTTTGAGTTAGGAACTACACCCCGACCGTTAGGCACGGGGTTAACTTTTGCTTGTATTCCTTCACAACTTCCGTCTCCCTACATGTGTGGAGGCTTTTGATTTCTTAGGAGCACCACTCAAAATACAGTCACACTTGCTACATTTAAGCCATTCGCTAGATACGTAGCCAGCTTCTTGACAATCGCAATTAGGACATTTTAGATTCCCTTTACGGACTTGGGGTTTCGGAATCCAGCGGATAAATTTCTCGCACCCACTACACCGCAAGGCTGCAAAATGCGGACATGGCGGTTTTTGGTGAACAAGGTATGTTTGTTGATATGCACAATAAGGACATATGTTGGGCGGCATTTTTACTTAATAAACCAGTTTTGCATCAATTTACACTGGACAAGTAGTAGAAGTACGTGAGTGATGGACTTACTATCCAGGATTACAGAAAAAATGAAGAGTGTGAAAAATTTCCGTTAACATTAACTTTAGGTTAAAAAATTGTTATTAAAAGGTTGTTAGGACAAATATATTCAAAATTTGGTGGTTGCTTAGTTGCAGTATTTATTGCTTTTCCTTCATACCACCTCAAAAAACTAAGTCGTACACCGTATTTTTTTAAAGAATCCTTATTACATATAAGTGCGGATTCTTTTTTAAAAACGTTCAGAAACTTTATCCAAATATCTTTTATTTCTTTTTCATTAAGTCGATATTTCCAAATTGCACAAATAGTAAAATTTTGCCAGGAATCACTGTTTTTGTAACTTTCTAAGATACTAAAGGTTTCGGATTCCGGGAATCTATTTCTGTAAAAATTGTTTAGAAATCTGTAATGTTTTCTTTCCTCTTCCAAGGTTTCTCCAATTGGATTGTTTTCGATATATGAAAGAAATCTAATAGTCCAAAGAATTTCTTGTTTACAACGTTCGGCAAAGAATTCTCTAGGATTGTTAAAAGTAAATTTTCTACCGCTATCACTTGCAGTTTGTTTAATAATTTTCCAACCAGCAATTGTTAATTGTAATTCTCTGTAACGTGTTTCACTTATAATATTGATAACTTCTCTTTCCCAAGGATGGATATCTAGAGTATCGAGAGGGTTATCTAGGATAAAACCGAAGTCTCTTTTTTGAAAATAATCAATTTTTAAGCCAATTAGTTGCCATCTAAAATTAATTCTAAGTAATTGTTCACATTCATCTCTTGTAGGTAGTCTGGGTATATTTAAACCTTCAGGTGGTAAATGTTTAAACATTTTCAGAAGAGATATAAGACTCTTTTTATCAGTGTTTGAAAAGTTAGCTGATTGGTAATTCATGTTGTTAACTTTATTCTCTTATTAATGTATATGTCTTAACAATGCGATAACTTCATCTAAAGTACTGTTGTAAGGTTTGTTCAACAGTTTGTTGATAGCTTGAATTATTTCTTGTTTTTAGCGTTTATTTTTATATTTAAACCTTTGTTTGACCGGGTATATAATATTTTTATTAATTATTTTTATCTGAGATTGTACTAGACCTCCACAAAAACATACTACTTATATGTCTTTTTTAGACCTACTATTTATTATCTATATTAAAGAAAGATAATTATTTATATTTTGTTTAGTGTTCATACTTGTTTACCTTCTATATCGTCTTTTTCCCAAACTATTTGTATTAAGTCGTCTAATTTTTTCAAACCAAAATATTTACATAAAGTAGTAACTGTGTGATTGTCTATACGGTCAAAGTGACTCCGGTATAGTTTTCCAACTGTGGTAGGACTTAGACCTGTCTCGGCGGCGAGTGTTTTTTGGTCAATACCTCTAGATTGCATTAGTTCAGGTAATCGTGATTTCATCTTCATGGTTTAATACTACCATGACATAATAACACGATACTATCATTATAACAAAATGTTGATAGGAAGCTAGCATCGCGTTATATTCATATTTGTGAGCGCAAGGCAAACACCCCAGCGGACGACACCGCATGACCAACAGCCAACAAGCCCCAAGTCCACATGATAACCAAACAAGACTACGACCAAGATTTATAAGCCACTAAGGAGTCCATAATGAGCGACATAGATAGTAAAACCCAAATTCGAGATTTAGTCATTCTCGCAAAGCATTATTCCGCAGAGAAATTTATTCAAGAAGTATTCGATTTGTTGTTGAATGAGCACGCATACACACTCCCCAACCTTCTGTGGGGAACAGCTCAGTATGTGCTCGAAAAAGAAGAATTGAAGGAAATTGGGCTGAAGCTTGAGAGATGTTGGTCCGATGCCCAAACTATTGAAGACAAAAAACACAACAATCTTTCATAACTGTCTACCTCGGCTCAATACCAACCGATAACCAAAACTTGAGAGTACGAACGAACTCCCCACAGGCTACATAGGTGTGCTGGTGCAAGTGCCTTGACTGCCGCACTTGCCAAATTCCTATTCAATCACAGCTATCCAACGACGTGAGTTATCCATCGAATGGACGGTAGTTGTCTGCGGTGTTCCGCAAATCATAGAGATAGATGCAATGTACCCCTAGCGCTCATGCTGGGGGTTTTCCAAAACCTCACTGGTTGTCATGAGGCAGACGCCTCTTAACAGCCAATGGAGCATATACCATGACTACAAAACAGACCACGATTACAGTATCTGATGCCTGCACTCAATTAGGACTACCTGAAGACCAATTCAGACTCCTTCTCAAGCCTCTGTACCCCACCAAGTGGGAAACCATGAAGCGAATCAGCATAAGAAACTACCAAGCTATAGCTCAAGCGCTTCAAGAGAAAGCTCTAGAGATGGATGAAACTAAGGAAGAATCTGACTCCGAACATTACGAGGTTAACTCCGAACATTACGAGGTTAACTCCGAACATTACGAGGTTAACTCCGAACATTTAGAGACAGACTCCGAACAGGATAAAGATGCCTTACCAAAAGCCAATGACATTATTAATACTGTAGCTGAACACCCTGAAATCAAGCAGATGACTGAAAAAATTGAGACTAAGGAGACTCTAGCTGAACACTTAGCAAGTGCAGACCAAACCGAAATTGACATACCTGAAAATCAGGAACCTAGCGACTTGGCGACTACTGACGAGACTACCAACCTCACCACTCAACAGGTAGAAGAGAAAGTCCGAATGCAACTTGAACTGAGCTTGCCTGACCAAATGTTCAACCTCAACAAAATTTCCAGAGCACTCGCATTAGTGGCAGCCGATGAGGCTGTTGTGGATTTTGCTGAAATCTACACCCACAGGCTCAATTCAGGCATCAATCAAATCATCAATTGCTACGCTTCAAACACGATGGAAGCTGCGCAACGCATAAGGGAGAGTGACACGTCAGATTTTTTGAACGAAGTGGGGAAGCTTCAATCAGTCACCACCGAAGAAGCTATGAACCAAATCAATTCTTTATTGTCGTGCTAATTCTACTTTTCACTCTACTCTGCACAAGCACTTCATTAATTCTCGCAGGCGTCCGACAACCTACTAACCAACTACCTAACAATTATGCTGAACAAACTCAACGATAATCAACGCTTAATTGCCTTTTTCGCATCTGCTGTCATTGGTGGTTTGGGAGGAGGCTATTTCATCACTCAACTCGCAGGACAGAAAACAGCTACGTATATTGGTGGTGGAATTGCTCTAATCGGTATTGGTCTAGCTATTAAATCAATAAGGATTAAATAATGCAGACATCTGAAGAAATCAACACCCTTAAAAAAGAGGTTCACCATGCTTAATTTCTTTGTCAATTTTCTCAAGGAATTCAATACAGAGTTTCATTGCCAAACCATTTCGCATGTTGTTGAATTGTCAAACCGTATCGAAATACTTGAGAAGACGCTATTGTTAGCTTCTGAGAACTTTATTTATGTGAAAAAAGAACGTGATTATTACCAAGAAAAGTACGAAGAAATCAAAGACTCGTTCATCAGTATTGCAAAGCAGAACATCAACCTTGAGGAGGAGTTAGAGGAAGCTGAGGACATCATCTTAGGTTGTCGTAATCGTGCTGATTCTTGTGAAAAATCTCTAAATCAAACGCAAGCAAAATTGACTTTAGCTTTGCTTCAAATAGAAGCACTACAGAAAGAACTCAACAATCAAGAGTCTGACCATGATATCTGTTGCCGAGAATATTTAGAACTTGTCGATTCTTTGAGATTTGAAATTCAAACCCTAAAGGAAACAAAAACGGATGAGAACAACTGAAAACAACGAAGCGACAAACACTTCGCACGCACGAATTAAGCCCCCTGCGAAGATTTCAGAGCCTTCTTACATACGATTTGAAGCTTTGGAATCAGTGCAAGAAGAGTATCAGGCTAAACAACGCGAACGTATTCTAGACGTAAAAATGAGGGGATGGGTATGAGATTACCAGAAAATCAAGATTACGAAATCGAATACAGAAACTATCGAATTATCATCAACAAACCAACCAAAAACACTTATGCCTATTGGATTCGTGGGATTGATGTAGAGGATTCTGAAGGAGGTTTTAAAACAGCCAAGAGCGCTTTACTAAAAACTAAAAACTTCATTGATGACGGAGCCTAACACGCAGGTAAATTCGATGAAAATTGTAAGTCTATTTACCATATCTCTCATTGTTTTGGTAGCGGTACCTACCTTCGCTAAAACTCCAAAGACTGTTGGACAAAAACATTGTCAAAAGTATTCTTTTGGGTCGAGACACATTGAGAATGTTTGTAATTCTGAATGGGGTACGGGGTCTTTTATTGATGGTCAAAGTATCATCCACAAGACTGTAAATAAAGTCAGAAAAACTAAGTACAAACCTAAAACAAGATGAAAATGAAGCGATTGCTTCAACAAAATTTAGCAATCGCTTCTTCCCTTATTTACTAAATCATGAGACTTATTATGGTAACAAAAAAAGGCACGGTAACCGGCGCAAATTTAGAAAAAACTAACCGAGGTAAAAAGGGAGGACTGACAGGCTCTAAAAGGGTGACAGGAGAAACTAAGACACCCATTGCAGATATCAGCCTAGATTCTCCAACACCACCTAATGTAGTAGAGAAACTTCAAGAGATTGGCAATGGTGCAGTATCGGCAATTGAGAATGGTGCTAATGCGATTTCTACCGTTCAGCGTTATACAAGTCAGATAGGGGATGCCATAAAGTCAACCGATACAGACCGCAACCCTTTAGCTGTTACCGATGGGAAAGTAAACAGTTCTGAAATCTTGGCAAGTGCTAGCGCTGAAATAGATTCTAATGTTCCGCAGCTTGACAATGCTACAGCAACTCAAAGAAATATAATCATTGCCAGACAGCGAAACTATGTTGGCGTTGCGATTCAAAATACCAAACTCAAACAGGACTTAGCGACACTTGACTTAGAACAGCAAAGATTAATCGGACTCCTGATTGATGGTAAGACAGCACATGTCACCAACGAGAAAAAAGCTGTTTTATATCGTCGTGCCGAAGTTGGTAGGGATACGGAATTATCAAAACTTGAACAAGACCGTGAGTTACTTGTACAGCAACAAATACGGACAGAAGGAACACAAAATCAGACAGGACTTATCCGGGAACAAGAGGTGCTCAAAGTCGCCAAAATACGCGAGGAAATTGAGCGCCAAGGCTACGAAATCCAAAATATCCAATACGAGAAAGAACGTATCAGACAAGAAACTGAAGGTAAATTTACTGCTGGTTTCTAAACAAAATAGGGTGCTCAAATTTGAACACCCTGTTACTTCATCAAGGATAAAAGATTACATGTTTAAACAAGTATACTTCGGACTGCTCATAAGTTCATCTCTTTTAGGCGCTGTAGGTCTAGTTCAAGCTATGAACACAGAAGGACTTACTCGAAAGATAGCAGGCACTATTGGTGTGGGTGGCGCTGCTTCAGCATTAGTTTCTCTGGGCTTGGGTATTGCTTATGATGGTAAAGCACAATCACTCAAGAGAGATTTTGAGGGAGAGTTAGAGAACAATTTAAGTGTCAAAAACCGTGAAATTAACGGGCTTAAGATTGAGATTAATGAACTCAAAAGTAGAATTAAGTCTCTGGAATTTGATAAAGACAGGAATCTTAACCTGATAACAGACTTACAGGACAAATTGAACCAGAAGGCTGCTGACTATTTCAAAGTAGTATCCGATAAGGATTTGAGAATCAGAGCTTTGCAAGACATTGTAGATGCGAAGGATACCAGGATTGAGGACTTCCTAGAAGATTGTAGAGGGTACGTTAGCAACTTTTTCTCTTTACGCTACAACGACATTCACAACATACAAAAACGGTTAGAAGCTGCTTATGATAATCCAGATGTAAGTGAGGAAGCGCGTAAAAACTTTGAGACAAGAATCAATGATATCAAACGCCTAAAAACAGAATTGACAGATGAACTCAAAGTGATTAAAGAACTTGAGATTACTGATTTTCAGGTAATTCTTGACCATATTTTCACCTTTGACAACAAGTTCTTAAACGTCAAGACACGATGGAAAGATGTTCGGGCGCGTGAAATCAAAGCTGAAAGTAAAGAGATGCGTAAATCACTCGACAACTCTATGCCTAAAGATGTGGCACTTGAGCGCTTCCGGTCTGGAATAGATGAAGTAGATGAGCGTATCACAGAAAAGTATGAAGCGCTGCTATTGAACAATAACAATATTCATGCTCAATTGCTTGACCTGCTTGAGCAACGAAATCTTGTGATTGACGACCTAACCAAACAAAATGAAGAACTGCAAAAACCACTGCTAGCCACAGGTAAATCAGATTATGCTCAGGTAGCCAACCGAATAGCAATGTATTACTACGAAAATTACGGCTATCGGTTGGACGTTATTCAATGGGATGAAAGCGAGACTGGTTACTCAGTTCTGTTTGCCACTAGACGCAATCCTGGTTTAACTGAAACTGAGCTACTACCCCACAACACACGGGAACAGCTAGCGGCATTTACCAATAGCTTGCAAGGGACATTGCCAAAGTTCACTTTCAACTACCAGCATTCAACCGTAACGCTTGATGTGATACTACGCAAGTCAGTCAAGAAAGAACAAGCTAAAGGTGATATAGATAAAATCTGGGTTCCGGTCGAAAAGTTTGAAAGCTATGTCAAGAATTGGGAGCGGGTAAGAATCACCGCAGGCAGTACCGGAGGTAAGTCACCAACAGCCAAGAACTTAGCACTGGCAATCATGAAAAGTCGCAAAGGACAGGGTGAGATACGGTTGTACGACCCACAAGACGGTTCTAAGAAAGACTTCTGGAATATGCCCAAAGCAGGCAGTAGCCATGAGAACAATGTTGAGGGAATGAGTGAACTGTGTGAACTGCTAGACCATCGCGCCAAGTGGAAAGGTGACCATCCATTTATCTTGTACATCTTTGATGAAATGGATTCAACAATCGCTCAAGAACGGGAAAACAATGGTTACTACTACTTTCGCGACAAAGTAACCTACTCGCTCAAGCAAGCCAGTCATCAGAACATTGGAGCTATCTACATTGGTCAAGCCTGTGACGCTTCTACAATTCCTGGGATGAGTTGGTCAGACTGGAATAATGCGGTTCAACTTCATATCGGAGCTAATGCAGGTATCTGGATTGATAAGGCTAAGACCATATCAGGTGATGACAAGACTAAGTTACTTGACCAGTACCGGAAGATTCAAGAGTTCTGTGACCGCAAGAATGAGGAACTGGGCTTAGACATCTTCACTGACCCTGGAGCATACCGATTTGCTCTTGCTGTTTCACTGACCGGACTACCAAAGTTTATTCAACTTCCAGACTTCGATAGCTACGACTACTACGATGTCATGGCTGAAAGTGAAGACTCTCTGAGTATAAATACTCATAATCTACTTATTTCTAACATTATAGATGAGGTACAAGAGAAGGCAGAATCAATGAATGTTAAGACGAAAATAGAGTGTCCACACTGTGGCTCTGACCAATATCGCTCTAAAGGACAGCGATGGTTATGTCTTAATACCGAATGCGGTAAAACCTGGCTGAAGAAAACCAAGGTTTAATTTCAACTAACAGTAATTAACCATTAGTAGAGCGTCACTAATGATTTTGACGTTGTGACAAACGTCCCGGACGCGTCCCAACCCGCGTCCCAAAGCGTCACTATAAAGGCTGAAAGTATTGATATTACGTTAGTGACGCGTCCCGGACATTTCCCTATAGGGGGGTCAGTGACATTTGGGACGTTTGGGACGCTTGCCGGACATTTTCTATTAGTTAATCTGAGTTAAGCGTTTAATAACGTTCCCATAAAGATTTAAGTTACTGTTAATTATTAGTTGAAATTACTCTAACAGTAACTCTAAAGATTAATTTATGTTAGTTGAAAAACTTCATCTAATTAATGGTAATTAAACTCTCAAATATTCCTAACGCTAGCTATCACAGGAATCCGGTACTCAAAATGAATAACTGCTCAAAAACGGGTACATTCGGGTACAATTCTTTCATTACCTTTCATTTTCAACCATCAAAACCATCTATAACGTATACGGAGCAAGACTTATGGTGATTTCTAAGACCGACGAAACAACATCAAATGTACCCAAAAGTACCCAAAAAATAGGGGGAGTAAAAATGCCTAAAATTCCAGCGAAAAACAAGAAGCTGTTCAAAAGGGTGATAGACCTTGGTAATCATTGGGTTAAAGCTTACGTTGAAGGCTACGAACTTTTGAGAGAACCTAGCTGGTATGCCAAGTGTTTATCAAACACATCTAATAAGTTACCTGGTCATGTTCGTTATGTCGATGGCGTCCGTTCAGATTTAATCAATCAGTGCTGGCTAATTGGTAACCAAGCCGTTCGTAGTGGTAGCAGTGATTTAATGAGATTAGTGGAGGACTACACGGGCAAGTCATCTCTCTGGCTTGAGTATTTCTTAGGTACTTTGGCTCATTTACCACAGGTCAATTCTGAGATGAATTTGGAAATAACCGTGACTACCAATGATGTTAAACGTCATGAACCAGTTATCAGAACTAATGAAGGGACGCATAAGGTAGAATTGTGTGGCGTCCCTTGCACCGTAATCATCTCTATTAAATCAGTATTACCAGAAGGATTTGCAGCGCTCAAGAGTCAAAAGCTAGACGGAGCAGTAACTATCTGTGATATCGGAGGCGGTAACACGTCCATCAGTCGATTCTTTAACTCTGAGCCAGTCGGTGAAGTTGCAGTTAAGGACTTTGGCGCGGAATACCTGATTGAGAAAATCGCTTGTAACTCTGACCTCAAAGCATTAATCAAGCAAGCACCCGATAAGGATGTCATCAACCGTAGCATTGAGATAGGTGTAAAGTTCAAGAAGTCAGAGTCAGGTGAAAAAATTCCGTTTCTGGCTTACGGTGATTCAGTTATGAACTTCTACAAGGTGTATGAAGTTGAGTTACAGGACTTCATCAATTGCAGACTTAGGGAAGTTATCAAGCAGTTAGAACAGTACAAGTTAGGCGGTGACCAGATTCTGATAATCGGAGGAGGTTCTAAACTTCCGCTGCTGAACGCTGCACTGAAGAAAAAAGGTTTCTTGATTTCTGACAATGGCGCTTTTGATAACCTCACTGGTTTGATAGCGGAGGTCGGTTGATGACTGTCGAAAAAGTAAGAATCAAGAAGTACCAACAACCTAAAGTACAAGAGTGGTGTGAAGCACTCTTACTTACAGAGAGCAGGTTTGTGGAAGATGCAATAGCTTTCTATCTGCGTTTTTTAGAAGGAAAGTACCCTGTTGTACCCACGATTCCAGTTGCTACGACTGCAAGCTTGAATGGTCATTTGGAACAACCAGAAGCTAAGCCAGTGGTAATAGAAACCGATGACCCAGAAGAGTTTGACGGTGGAATAGACCTTTAATCTGAAAAGCACTGGTTAGTTGTCGGCTACCAGTGCCTCAAAGACTGGATACAAGTGTTTTAACGCTAATTGATGAAACGAGGTTTCAAATCTTGAAACTTTTACAAAATCAACCTCATAACCAGATGGAGAACTACGGTTCAGTTAATTGAGTTGGGTTGACAAGTACAGACTCTTCATTAATACCTTTTGACTCAGTAGTGACATCAGGCTCGGTAATTACTGGTAGTTCATCAACTTGAGAAGATTCAGGTTCAGTGTTAGTTTCAATTTGGTAATCTTTAGTTCCAGTAGTGCGGTAGCATTGAGAGGGTGGATTTGCAGTGAGAGTTACAGACGTAACAACATCAACTGTTGAAGTGAAATTAACTCTTAAAAATTTTCTGCAAAAAGATAGTGTGTGACGTTTACTACCAACGGTATATAGAATTGACCCGTAATTATTGCCGTTTGTTATTCGATAAACGTTATAAATTCTTACTGAAGCCGTCCCTGGATTAGCAAAACAGACTCCATTAGCAATAGTTGTATTATTCCAAAGCTTGAAGAAATCTGTACGGTCACGACATTGTTGGTCAGAAACACGGTTAATAGCCCATGCCGATTGGGGAAACATACCAAAAACACCTAGTGTGGTGATTAAGGAACCACCAGTAAGTAAAAGACCAAAGTATTTTTTGGTGAATCTGGTGTTCATCGTTTTCTCCTCGTTAAGTTAAAACCGTAAAATTATGGATTCGTATACTTCTCGGAGGAAAAGGCAAAATTTTATGCAATTATCGGAGAATACTTAAAATTTCTTAATAAATGTAACTGAGTAAACACATCTAATTTACATACTCCTGAATAAGGGACTTCCAATTAATGCATGGATAAATGAAACATTAGTCAAAGCCGCTGAAGAAATCATTCACACTTGAAATGAAAATCAACAGGCACGGTCGCGCCAAGATTCTCACACAAGAAGAGATACAGCTTGTTTTCAGCCACGGACTACACAGCGACCGTGATAAAACCCTGTTTGGCGTGTGCCTGTTTACCGCTGCCAGAATTCGAGAAGCTTGCACCCTACTGACTTGGACTAACTAACTCCTCTCCTGAAACGCCTAATCGGTTTTGGCATCCGACAGGAGATTGCGCAATACAGCGCTAATCACACAAACTCTAACAACAATAAAAATTATGCCACACGATTTAGTGACAAAGAATGGCGATGTTTTCGGACGATTGACAGTCATAGAAGCTAATTGTTCTAGGAGTACTACATCAGGTTCTAAACTTGAATCTAAATGTCTTTGTCAATGCGGGAAAATAACTATGGTTGTAAATAACGCGCTAAGAACAGGTAATACCAAAGGTTGTGGTTGTTTTCTTCATAGACCTGTGCATGGACATTGTAAAAATGCAAGTCGAAGTAAAGTGTATCAAGCTTGGTCGGATATGAAACAACGTTGTGATAATCCGAACCATAACTCTTATAAAGACTATGGAGGTCGGAGAATAAAAATTTGTAAAAGTTGGTATAACTTTGAAAAATTTTTAGCGGATATGGGAGAGCCTGCTTCAAAAATGACTTTAGACAGAATTGATGTAAACGGAAACTATGAAGCTAGTAATTGTAGATGGATAACCCAAAAAGAACAAAGCCACAATAAGCGAAATAATCACTACATATTTTTTAACGGAAGAAATCAAACTCTCACAAAATGGGCTGAAGAACTTGAAATAAAATCTGTAACTTTGCACACAAGATTAAGTCGTGGTTGGAGTGTTGAACGAGCCTTTACTACAGCAACAATCCTGAAAAACAAGAGGAATGTAGTATGACTTATCAACAAAGAAATGATGGCGTTCCAGGATATATTTATTTGTTAGAAGCACAAGGGTATCACGGTATAATTCCGGGCTGTGTTCTGAGGCGTGTAAAAATTGGATTGAGTCGCGATGTAGAAAGACGATTAGACACTTTACATTCAAATCAACCATGTTGTGACTACAAAATAATCCGCGTTATTTACGTTGAAAATATGGAATGTATCGAACAAGTTTTACATCGCAAGTTCAAGCATTGCAACATCAAGTTAATCAAGTCTAGGGAGTGGCATGATTTATTACCTTGGCAGTACGCGCATGTTCTCTGGATGTTTAGTCGCTACGATTCCAAGCGTAATCATTCGTTATCACCTAGACTCATTACTGGTGGTCTGGTGGCACTTTTGGGTGTAGGATTGCTCGTTGGATATTCAATGCGAGTATCAACACAACCATTACCAAATGGTACTACTGAACAAATAAAATGAAACGAGAAACACGAAATGTACTGTTAAGAGCTTATGTACAATTACAACAAATCATTGACGATTTGTACGAAGCGGCGCAGAAAGCACTAGAAAACAACGAGCTAGAGGATGCTAGCTTACTGGAGAGTAGAGCGGATAAACTCTATGAAGAAGGTGAAAATTTGGAAATCGTGATTTTAGAGTTGGAGGACGAATGAAAACGATTGAAGATTTAAGGACACGTGCCAAGGAACTCAGTAGACAAGCTGTTGAACTTAGACGTAAAGGTTCAGAAGTCTATGAAGAGAACAAAGAGCAAGCTAAACAGTTCAGACAACAAGCACGAGAAGCCATGAAACGTTGTCAAGTATTGATAGAAGAAATCAAACGTCAGCAAGCTTAAAGTTGAAAACTGACAATCCAGACAGACTGCCAGTTCTTTAGCTCTACGATAAATTCGACGAATGCTCTTCTAGGTGAAGGGCATTTTTTCATTTTACTTGCACCTCGTTAGATGTACGCTATGGATTACATCGGTTTATAGTCGAGCGATGAAAATCAACAGACATGGAAAAGCCAAAGTGTTGACACAGCAAGAGATTCAAATACTTTTCAATGATGGTTTTCAATCCGAGCGTGACCGCGCCTTGTTCGGTGTTTGTCTATATACAGCATGCCGTATCAACGAAGCTTGCACCCTCAACACCCCCGATGTTTACAACAAACGAATGCATGTTCGTAATGAGATTATTTTCCGTAGACACAATACTAAAGGGAAACTAGCAGCGCGAGCAGTACCAGTTATTGAGGAATTGCGAAGTCTTTTAATCAAGTATCAACCCGCTAACCGTGATGGGTTTCTGTTTCCCGGTCGGCACGGTATTAGTCATATCAACCCGGAATCTGCTAGTCGAATTTTGCGTGAGACTTGCGAAAAAATTTATTTGGAAGGTATTTCTACTCATAGTTTTCGACGTACAGCCTTGACCGAAATGAGTAATGCAGGCATACCGTTGAGAATTATTCAAGAAGTTTCCGGACATCGGAATTTGGAAGAATTGCAGAAATATCTAGAAGTTCGACCGGAACAGGTCAAAGGAGCCGTATCAACATTGTCGATGCTGGGACATGTGGGGGATAGTTACGTCAGGAAATCAGTCTTTTCTGACGTAACCTCTACCAGTGATACAGAAATAGGTTCAAGCGATGGACAACAAAATACCTCAGTACTTTAAACCGAGGTAGGTAAGAGATAGGAGAAGTATAAATGTGGATGAGAGATACCGAATCGCAAGAAAAGTTTTAGCTAACACTCAAACCAACCAAAACTAGAGTGGTGACAAGTAATGTAGCGAACACACCTTGTACAACGTATTTGCGTTGCTCCCAAATTGCAGGATACTCGGCATAGTATATTTTGGGTTCTGTCGCGTAGTTATTAAGAACGCCGTCTTCGTTAACAGTGGTGTACATAGCTCGCTTCTCTTTTTGTTGTAATTGTTATCTTATGTAAATAAATATAACAACATTGTTACAATAGGTCAACAAGGTTTGACAACAGAAAACTAATAGCGTTAATAAAACTTACTTATCACATTATCCCCGACCCAATTTTTTACGTGTAAGACCCCTTATCAAAAATGAAAAAACTTTGTCCACTCTCTTGACACCGTACAAAGTTGTAGCTAGTATGGTGATGTGGACAAAGTTAAGTGAACAAAGTTTATGACTACAGCTTACAATAAATTCGTAGAGAAGAACATCAGAACCGCGTGGGTAAAGACTTGGACAATCGAATACCTCAAAGGACTAGAGAACCAAGCAACAAAACCAGAGATTTCACAGTACTGTCAAGTAAAACTACAAGAGTTCAGCGACATCTGCAAACAGAAAGCTGAAGAACGAGCAAAGGAAGACCGCGAACATCTGAATGAGCATAGTTGGAAGCAGTCGAGTACCAGCTACATGTCCGGCATCCGCAAAGCAATTCAAGCATGGAGTCAAAGCAAGACACTTGATGACAGTAACAGTTATCCACAGGAAACCAAAGATGGGGTAGTTACTCAGCACTTGGCACTGTTGTACATGAAGTACACCTACTCACATAATCAGCCAAACACAGAAGTCAAACAAGCTAAGAAAGATGAGCAACGGCGTAACCTTGAAAGTATCAACTGTGTGGATGAGTATCAAGCCAAAATTGATGAGTTACTACAATCAACTGACCACAGAGAACTGGTAGCAGGACTGATAGCAGCAACGGGTAGACGACCAAGTGAAATCTACAGAACTGCTGAGTTTAAACAAGTTGGTCAGTTTGAAGTCATGTTCTCAGGTCAATTGAAAACTCGCGGTGAAATACGTGAAGCTTACCCCACTTACACACTAGTTGAGTCAGCTAAAGTCATAGATACTCTTGCTCGGTTGCGTAGAATGCCCGAAATCAAAGCAATCAAGAAACTTACTTTGGCAGAAATCGACTCTGGGAAGAACAACAAGATGAATGCTGCTATCAAAGAGCACTTCACCCCACTTATCAATCCCCCACATGGTGAAGCCCAATTGTCAGCCAAGAATCTACGGGCGAGTTATGCAGCTATCGCCATATATTTGTTCTGTCCTTGGCAGATGTCAACCAATCTTTTCATCAAAGAACGTTTGGGACACACCAGTGACACCACAGCTACAGCGTATGAAGACTACCAAATCACAGACCACCAAGGAAAACCGTTAACTCGTGGGACATGGGTGCAACGGATAGGAGAAGAAATGAACAGACCAATAGAAGCACAAATAGTAAATATGCAAATGAGAGTGACTGCTGCAACTAGAGCTGTGATAGACGACCAAGAATTTTTACCTTTTGGCGACCGTGTGACACGACTTGAGGAATTGGTGAGGTTAGCCAAGATAGGAAAACAGTTTGAAGAAGGTAAGTTAGTTAAAGAAGTCGTGACCGTGATAGAAAAGCCAGTTGAAGTTGTTGAAAAAATAGTAGAAGTATCTATTCAAGCTCCTACAGAACAAACAGAAGTGGAAGTATCAACTAAATCCAAACAACCAAAGAAAGACCCAACACAGATGACCAATGAAGAACTCTTTGGTTCACATATTCCTAACAGTGGTGAAGAGAAAGTCAGACGTGCGGTACAAGCTATAAAAGCTTACAATGAACGCCAGCCAAGCTTTAAGGATATGTGGGCTATCAATAGTTCTGTCCTCAAAGACTTGACCAACTGTCGTACAGCAATTGTAGAAAAGTACTTGAATTCAGAAGAAGGGCGATTACAGGTCAAAGATTACAACTTAGAAAAAGGTATGAGCTATCAACACAATCGCGGTAAGGGCAAGATTACAGATTTTATTAAGCTTGGCTAATGATTGGGAAAAGCATCTCACATCCTTAACGTACAATCTCCCAATCACCTCCAATTCCCGTGATGATGGTGTTGACAGCATTACAGAGCCGGTTGCTAGTCTTCTTTCAGACATTAGCGCCAAAAACAGAGCATTGAGCCTATGGCTAACCATATCTCCAGTAAATTCAGATATCTCATTAAGTAACTTTGAACCTTCATGTGTAAATCTTCCGAGTTATATTCCATGAAGCTGGGCAAATAAGTGATTCAAAGTAAATCGTTTTTGATTTTTAAAGCGTCATTTTTATGAAGGAACGCCAAAATAGAGGGAGGATTTTGGCGTAATTATGACGCATAAGCAGGCAAAGATTCAAGCCCGGAAAATGCATTTTAAGGTAGGTTATTCTTGCCCAGATATTGCGAACATCTTGAGAATTCCCTTGCGAACTGTGCAGCGGTGGATAAAAGATTCGAGGGGAGAAGAACTAGAGTTTTCAAGTCAGGATAGCGAAGGAGAATCAATCCATGAGGTCGTAACTCTCGTCAAGGAAGGGAAAGTCCATCCTACTTTATCTTCCGACTCGACTTGGTATCAAGAAGCAGAGTTGTTGGCACTAAGTCAGTTTGACGCGCATAATTCAGTCCGGATTAAAATAGAAAAACTCTTGAACGAACAGCTAGAGTCACCGGATTTAAATTTAAAGATTATACATTGTTTGTCTTTGGCTCTATCACGTCACATTGATGGTGAGCGACAAGCTGTATCTTTACATTTGTTAGATATTAATCGAGCAGTCAAACGTGTAGAAGATTTCGGTCTTCAAATTGTAAATGCAGAAGGAGATGATTGTGGCTGAAGAATTTACAGATGACGATCCTTACAGACAGTTGATTTCTTATAGTCAGAAGGTTGTCGAAGTTAAGCTGAAATTCTTACCGACACCGGACACAGAGCAGAATACTAAAGAGGCTATGAATGTTTTCGAGGAGATTCATGCTTACAATAAAATTACTGAACGTTTCGAGAAACTTCTTAAAAGAAATCGATGTCGAAATCAAAAAAGGAAGAAAAGTACCTGAAATCTGAGGAGGGACGGCTACAAGTTACTGACTACAGCTTAGAGAAGAAGCTAGGGTATCAACACAATCGCGGTAGGGGAAAGATTAGCTCAGTTGTCAAGATAGCTTAAGTAATCTTGCCAAGGATGTGTTGCGCTTTTTTCTAAAATGTGGATAAGTCTTCACAAGCACACCATCCTTGAAAATCATCTTTAGGATGACTTTTCCTTCAGTCAGATATTTTAACTCTTCAACAAACATTTCATAGAGAGTTTCTTTGTTGTCAAGCGTTTTTCTTCTTTATGTGTCAATTTTTTACAAAAACATAAGGTACTAGTCCAATTTTGACAAAAAAAGTTGACGGGAACTACATTTGTTGAATAAATTTGTCCAAAAAAGTCAAAAGAGTCAAAATATGTCTATTAAAATATCTGTCCGCAAGCAAACCAAACTTCACTATGGAGAAAACGACACTCTCGAAGGAATTGAAACGAGTATTACAATAACTTCCCCAATTTTTTAGAACGCCCGCACAATGCGAGTTTTGGGCTATGGGTTTAAACCTAAAGTCAAAAGCCTGAAACCCTTACCGTCTATGGAATTTAACTTTTTTGTCTAGCTCTAACCCTCTAATTTTGGCGAAGGTATTGGTATTAGACAAACGATTACACTGAAAGTTGGTCAGATATCGATTCATAAAGTGAAAGAAGTTGTGAAATGTCTCAAAAACTCCTAATTTCACACCTCCCTCATCCGTATCTCCTTCTCCCATCTCCCTGTTCATCGATGTGAGTGTGGGGGTTTTGTGTTGTGTGGAATATTTAAGTGTGAAAAAACATCGTTTTTAGGGAGCGTGATTGTCTAATCTTTGCACTCATCATTTACTTGACTTGTCACGAATACCACTAGATAGGTGCTCCCTTCGGATACATCAGTTTCACTCTTTTCTCCCGTAGTTTAGCTTCTTCGATACAAATTTCTTCAATTTGTTCAACCACATCTTGAGAAACACCCAGTTTAGCTGCCATTTTAGTTACAGTTGTCCTTTCCTGATCACTATATTCTCCATCACTACTGCAAGCTTTAATCGCATCATAAACAAGATAACGTCGTGAACCTGTTGCCTCCTCTGCATCACCAATCGCCTTCTCGATATCTTCGTCGGCTTTATAAGATTTGATTTCCTCCACTAATGAATCTGGTGCGCCAAAAGCACAAGCAAGCCCAATCACCCAGTCTCTTTCTTCTGCGGCTAATGTACCATCTCCATTGGCACAAATGAGAAGCGCCTTCAAATAACCGTTATAAGCTTCAACACTTGGAAGTTTGCTAAAGGTATATTTTTCTCTGAATAACCACAACAAACCCTCATTTTCAGTAGTCATGCTTACCCTTGATAAATAGATTAAGGAAGTTTTTCAATGTCATTATCACATATAAAGATTTTTCAAAATCCCAATAACCGCATATTTCCTGCACCTGAAACTGTAGACGACCTAGAGAACTACCCAGAATTACATAGGCAAAATTTAGAGAGATTACGCAAACAAGCATAATTGTCATTACAACTTTGTCCGCTATTTTCCCATACTCGTATCATTCCCT
>JAHHHH010000100.1 GCA_019359415.1 Iphinoe sp. HA4291-MV1
TGAGTTGCGCTCCTTCTGTAAGCAGCAGTTACCGGAGTACATGCTGCCGTCTTATTTTGTTGTATTGGATGCTTTGCCACTGACAGCTAATGGTAAAGTTGACCGTAAAGCATTGCCATCACCTGAGGAAACTAGATCAGAGGTAAAAGCATATGTTGCGCCTCGAAACGAAGTGGAGCAACTCATTTCTGCTGTATGGCAACAAGTGCTTCATTTGGAAAAAATAAGTATCCACGACAACTTCTTTGAAAGCGGCGGCGATTCGATTCTTAGCATTCAAGTGGTTGCTAAAACCAATCAAGCCGGACTGCAACTAACTGTGAAACAACTGTTTGAGCATCAGACGATCGCAGGATTGGCGGAAGTAGTAGGTACAACTGCTGCGAATCAAGCTGAACAAGGTGTGATAACAGGGACATTGCCTCTAACACCAATTCAGCACTGGTTCTTTGAGCAAAATTTCTCTGAGCCAGGACACTTGAACCAAGTGTTGCTGCTGGAAGTGCAACCGGGTATTGAGCCGAATATCTTAGAGCAAGTCGTGCAGCAATTGCTAATACATCATGATGCGTTACGCTTGCGTTTCGAGAGAACAAATTCTGGTTGGCAACAGAAGAACGCTGCAGTTGAAGATGTCGTGCCATTTACCCAGATAGATTTATCAGCACTACCATCAGCACAACATAAAGCTGCAATTGAAGCAAAGACCGCAGAACTACAGGCTAGCTTGAATCTGTTAGACGGATTGGTGCAAGTTGCTTGGTTGTTTTTCGGTGATCACTTGCCCAGCCGACTGCTAATAGTCATCCATCAGTTAGCAGTAGATGTCGTGTCATGGGGGATTTTGTTGGAAGACTTGCAGACAACCTATCAGCAACTCAGTGGCGGTGCGGCGGTACAATTGCCATCAAAAACCATAGCATTTAAAGATTGGGCGCAGAGATTGGCAGAGTATGCACAATCAAAGACTTTGGAACAAGAACTGGATTATTGGCTTACAAAATCATACAAGCAAGTTGCAGGTATACCAGTAGATTATCCTTCAAGTGCAAACATTGAAGTCTCTGCACGTACAGTGTCAGTGTCATTGTCTGTGGAAGAAACTCGTGCATTACTGGAAGAAGTGCCAAAAGCTTACAACACGCAAATCAACGATGTGTTGCTTACAGCCTTGGTGCAAGTGTTAGCCGAATGGACTGGATCAAACTATATCCTGTTCAACTTGGAAAGTCATGAACGAGAAGGCATCTTTGAAAATGCAGATTTATCACGCACTGTGGGATGGTTTACCAACATTTTTCCAGTGGTGTTAGAGCTACAAGCAACAGACAATCCGGGGGATGCCTTAAAGTCAGTCAAAGAGCAACTGCGGAACGCGACGCAGCAAGGCATGAATTATGGCTTGCTGCGCTATCTTAAAGGTGATGTGGAAATTGCCGCTAAACTGAAAGCCCTACCACAAGCTCAGGTAAGTTTCAACTATTTGGGTCAATTCGACCAACTGCTACAGACATCCTCAATTTTCAAAGTTATCAGTGAATCTACTGAACTTAGCCCTAGCCTGCTCGCAAACCGCAGCCATTTGCTGGATGTGAGTGGCTTAATTCTAGGGAATCAGCTGCAACTAGATTGGACCTACAGTGAGAAAATGCATCTCAACAGTACAGTTGAGAGTCTAGCGCACAAGTATTTGCAATGCTTGCAAGCGCTGATTGCTCATTGTTTATCTCCTGATGCTGGAGGTTACACACCTTCAGACTTTTCTGCAGTGGACTTAAACCAAACAGACATAGACGAGTTACTCGCACAATTACAACAACAGGAGGAGATAGAAAACTAAATGAAAAAGAATCATTCGGCAAACAATACCGTTTAAGTTCTGGCAAAACACATGAAACATTACATTACATTGAGCAGGCACAGGTAGATCATTTAGCAATCGAAAAATGCGGACTTTTATAATCCTTTGGTTTGGACAACTGGTATCTCTCCTTGGTATTTACGTTACTGGCTATGCTTTGAATTTCTGGATTTTCAAAAATACTCACTCAGCCACTCAGTTTGCACTGATTTCTTTGTTTACTCTGCTGCCAGCCATCATTATTGCTCCGCTTGCAGGTACCCTTGGGGATCGGTGGGACAAACGCTCGATCATGATTTTGAGTAATTTTGGCGCTGGGTTGAGCTTACTTTCAGTTGCACTGCTACTTTTTTTTGGGCGTCTTGAAATCTGGCATATCTACCTGGCAACAGTTGCTAGCAACGCTTTCAGTGTCTTGCAGTGGCCTGCTTATGAGGCTACGATCGCACAGATTGTGCCGGCTAAGCATTTAGTTCGTGCCAATGGTATGTTTCAACTAGGGATATCCATCTCACAGCTCATCGCGCCAGCGCTAGCAGGCTTTCTCCTAGTGATTATTGAGATTAAAGGTGTCTTCATACTTAACGGAATTTCCTTCCTTTTCTGCCTTGTGATGCTCTTGCTAGTTCGACTACCCAAACTTCAAACTACAACAAAAGCCCAAGGGTTGAAAAGCTTGGTATGGCGCGATGCCTTGGTAGGCTGGAATTACATCAGAACTCGACCAGGTCTGTTCTGGTTATTAATTCTTATGTGCATCTATCATTTTGTGGAAGGAATTTCTATCGTGCTATCTACACCAATGTTCCTTTCCTTTACTTCAACTGCTGTGCTTGGCACTATGCTGTCCATCGCTGGTAGTGGTATGCTTCTTGGCACGGCACTCATCAGTTCTTGGGGTGGAGGGAAGCGTCGTATATATACCGTACTAGGCTTTACGCTGTTGAGTGGGTTGTGCATGGTGCTGGTTGGACTGCGTCCCGACGTTTTGCTGTGCACTGTTGCTGCTTTCTTGCACTTCTTCAGTCTACCGATTATTGTCAGTGCTAGGCAAGCTATTTTTCAAAGTAAAGTTTTGCCTGATGTACAGGGAAGAGTCTTCGCTGTGAACCGAATGCTCATCAATGTATTCTTGCTGCTTAGTTATGTGGTTTCTGGACCGTTAGCTGACAATGTGTTTAATCCACTGCTTGTCACTAATGGACTGTTAGCTGGAAGTATTGGAAAGATAATTGGTGTCGGACCAGGGCGTGGCATTGGCTTGCTATTCATCGTCGTGGGAACGCTCATGACGATAGTAACTATCACCAGCTATCTTTCTCCACGTTTGCGAAGGGTAGAGTTAGAACTACCAAATGTCATCTCTTATACTAGATAAAAGCCTGTTTTGTAAGCAAATAGCAAAACCGTGCTGACAATTAAGCAAACTAACAGTCAATTTTTTTGGAGTGATTATGAGTTGGAATGACCAAGAAGACACAACTATCTACAAAGTTGTTGTGAATCACGAAGAACAATATTCAATTTGGCCTAGCGATCGCGAAAACGCTCCCGGTTGGACAGATGTTGGTAAAAGCGGGACTAAAGAAGAATGCCTAGCCTACATTAAGGAGGTGTGGACTGATATGAGACCACTTAGCCTGCGTCAGCGCATGGAAAACTCAGCACAATCAAGCTAAAAACTCACCATAATAACTACATTGTCTGTTGACAAGTGGCTCTTGAAATGAGGCTGAAGGTTATACACACCTTCAGACTTTCCTTTTACAAGCTACAAAGAGATAAGCTTCGCCCTAAACAATAAATATAGAAAACTAAAAAATATAGAGAACTAAATGAAAAAGAATAATATAGAAGACATTTATCAACTATCCCCGATGCAGCAGGGTATGCTGTACCATGCCCTTTACGCCCCACATTCCGGAGTGTATTGTCAGCAGTTTAGCTGTACATTCACAGGGAAGCTAGATGTTCAGGCTTTTGAGCAAGCATGGCAACAAGTAGTAGCACGGCATGTTGTCTTACGAACTGCTTTCATTTGGGAACGCCAAGATCAGCCGCTACAAGTCGTCTACCGACAGGTGAAACTGCCAGTAGAAATCTACTCTTGGCTGGATCTATCTCCCGATGAGCAGCAACAACAACTCAAAGCTTTTCTGGAAAAAGACCGCCAGCTTGGTTTCGAGGTGTCCAAAGCACCACTCATGCGTCTGACCCTCATTCAAATGTCCTCAGACGTATATCAATTCTTGTGGAGTTATCACCACATATTAATAGATGGGTGGTCTTTGCCGTTGGTGCTGAAGGAAGTATTAAGCTTTTACCAATCATTATCCCAAAAGCAAGATTTGCATCTACAACCAAGTCGTTCCTATCGAGAGTATATTGTCTGGTTACATAAGCAGAACTTAGCACTAGCTGAAGAATTTTGGCGAAAAACACTCAAAGGTTTTGCAGCACCAACGCCCTTCGGAGTCGAGAAAGCACATCAAACCAGCTTGCAAGAAAGCGACAGCGAGCAGTATGTTGAGCTATCAAGCGCAACGACAGCAGCACTCTTGTCTTTAGCACGACACCATCAACTAACGTTGAACACCTTAGTGCAAGCAGCTTGGGCAATACTATTGTGGCGATACAGTGGGGATACAGATGTAGTTTTTGGCATGACTGTCTCAGGTCGTTCCGCAGCCATCAGCGGAATGGAATCGATAGTTGGGCTATTTATTAACACTTTGCCCATACGGATGAGAGTTTGTGCGGATGAGACACTTGTGGTTTGGCTCAAGCAAATACACAAGCAACTATTTGAAATCAGCCAGTATGAGTATAGCCCACTCGTACAAATTCAAGAATGGAGCGATGTGTCGCGAGGACTACCACTGTTTGAAAGCATAGTGGTGTTTGAAAATTATCCAGTAGATGCAGCCGTACAACAGCAAAACCAGAACCTGCACGTCAGTAATGTTCGTATCTTGGAAAAGACAAACTATCCACTCACGCTCATCGCAGTGCCAGGTGCACAATTGTCTTTACGGTTGATGTACGATACTCAGCGTTTTGAGGCAAGTGCTGTTGCTCGCATGGTACGGCATTTTCAAACATTGTTGGAAGCGATCGCCAATCATCCCCATCAAAAGTTATCAGATATACCGCTACTGAATGTTGCCGAACAACATCAGATACTAGTGGAATGGAACAAAACCCAAGCAGATTATCCAAAACAACTGTGTATCCATCAGTTGTTTGAGCAACAGGTGGAAAGAACACCGGATGCGGTAGCATTGGTGTTTGAAGACCAGCAACTGACCTACAGCGAGTTAAACACAAAAGCAAATCAACTAGCGCATTATTTACTTTCATTAGGCGTAGGACCAGAGGTGTTGGTCGGTCTGTGTGTGGAACGCTCAATAGACATGGTTGTGGGAGTCTTGGGCATTCTCAAGGCGGGAGGAGCGTATCTGCCTGTTGACCCTGCCTATCCGCGTGATCGCCTGGCATTCATGTTAGAAGATGCCTGTGTACCAGTGCTGCTGACTCAAGAGCAACTGATAACAACATTGCCTGAACACAAAGCGAAAGTGGTATGCTTGGATACCGATTTGCCGGTGATTGCACAAGAAAGTAAAAGCAATCCCCACAGCAACGTCACCAGCGAACACTTGGTTTACGTCATTTATACTTCCGGCTCTACAGGCAAACCAAAAGGAGTTCAAATTCTACATGGTGCTTTGGTTAACTTCTTAAGTGCCATGCGTGATACTTTGGGGCTAACCCAGAAAGATATCCTCCTATCAGTCACCACGTTATCTTTTGATATTGCCGCATTGGAATTGTATCTACCGCTGATTGTCGGCGCGAGTTTAGTAGTCACGAGGCGTGAAGTTGCTAGTGATGGAATCGAGTTGTTAAGGCGTTTGTCATCCTTTGGTGCGACAGTTATGCAAGCCACTCCAGCCACTTGGCGGCTACTTCTAGCATCAGGATGGCACAACGACAGTGGGCAATTACAAATTCTGTGTGGTGGTGAAGCACTTCACGACGAACTCGCAAATCAGTTGATCGAGAGGTGCACCCGGTTGTGGAACTTATATGGTCCGACAGAAACCACTATTTGGTCAGCCGCTCACAAAGTAAAGACCCTTAACGGTATTTCTTTAACTGACGGCATTGTCTCTATCGGTCGCCCAATTGCCAACACACAATTTTACATTTTAAACAAACACTTACAGCCAACTCCTGTGGGAGTTCCTGGGGAGTTACACATCGGCGGTGTGACTTTAGCGCGTGGTTATCTCAACCGACCAGAACTCACGGCTCTTAAGTTCATTCCCAATCCTTTTAGCGATGAACCTGGAGCACGCTTGTATAAAACAGGGGATTTGGTTCGCTACAAAGTAGATGGTAGTTTGGAATACCTGGGGCGGATTGACGAGCAGGTGAAGATACGTGGTTTTCGTATTGAGTTGGGAGAAATTGAAGCTCTACTCAACCAACACTCAAATGTACGAGAATCTGTGGTCATTGTTAGTGAAGACAACACCGGCGAGAAACGCTTAGTCACCTATATTGTCCCCAATCAGGAGCAGATACCCACAATCAATGACCTACGCTCTTTCCTCAAACAAAAGCTACCCGAATACATGGTGCCAACTGCTTTCGTGATGCTCTCTGCTCTACCACTGACGCCAAATGGCAAGGTAGATCGTAAGGTACTCCCAGCTCCTGAGTCAGCACAACCTGAACTAGAAAAAACTTTTGTGGCTCCCCGCACACAAACTGAGGAAGTACTTGCTGGAATCTGGACTCAAGTACTTCATAAGGAGCAAGTTAGTGTCAATGACAATTTCTTTGACCTTGGTGGTCATTCCCTGAGCGCGACTCAACTCATGTTCCGTGTGCAAAATACATTCAAAATCAAACTGTCTTTGCAAACCCTGCTCGAAACACCTACAGTTGTGAGAATGGCTCAAGTCATTGACCTTATTCGTCAGGAAAAACAAACTCCAACTGCCGCAATATCTGTAGCGGATCTCAATGCAGAAGCTGTTTTGGATGATACAATTTGTCCTGCTAGCATAGCGATCAAGCAGATCGCAGAGCCAGCATATATCTTTCTAACTGGAGCAACAGGTTTTCTGGGAGCTTTTTTACTCTATGAGCTCCTACAACAGACTAATGCTGTCATTTATTGCTTGGTACGCTCCTCTAATGAGAAAGAAGGTAAAAAGAAAATACAAGTAAATCTTGAATCCTATTCGCTCTGGAATGAATGTTTTAGTTCCAGAATAATCTCAGTTCTAGGAGATTTATCTCAGCCACTGCTTGGTCTTTCCAATCAACAGTTTCAATTGTTAGCAAGTACAATAGATGTCATTTATCACAATGGTGCATTAGTTAATTTCGTTGAGCCATATCATAAACTTAAGGCACCTAATGTTCTTGGAACTCAAGAAGTTTTGAGATTGGCAAGCCAAATTAAAGTGAAGCCTGTACATTATATTTCTACCTTTTCCGTTCTTTCCTCAGCAGAACCGACTGAAGATAAGTTATTCCGATTTCGAGAAAATGATTCTTTGGATCTTGGTGGTAGTCTTATTGGTGGCTACGAACAAAGTAAATGGGTTGCTGAAAAGTTAGTAACAATTGCAGGCTCTAGAGGACTTCCTGTCTGTATTTATAGACCAGGAAGAGTATCAGGGCATAGCCAAACAGGAATCTGTAAGACAGATGACTTAATTTCTAGAACAATCAAAGGCTGCATTCAACTTGGAAGTGCTCCAGATCTAGATATAATACCCGTGGATCTAACTCCTGTGGATTATGTAAGCCAATCAATTGTTTATTTATCTAAGCAAAAACAATTACTGGGGGAAACCTTTCATATCCTTAATCCCTTTCCTTCTCACTGGAGCAACCTTGTTACTTGGATACGCTCTTTTGGATACTCACTTCAGGTGATTTCGTATGACAAGTGGCGAGCAGAGTTGCTCAGAGTTGCTGAACATTCTTCAGAAAATGCATTATATCCAGTCATGCATATGTTTTCAGAGGAAGCACCAGATAATTCAATCAAGATAGAGTTTGACTGTCAAAATACGCTTAATGGGCTTGCAGGAACCTCTATAAGTTGTCCGCAGATAAATGCTAAATTGCTTAACACCTACCTTTCATACTACGTTCGTAGTGGTTTTCTGGAAGCTCCACAGCAGATTGATAAAGTTGAATTAAATAACGAACCTAGAACTATTTTCACTCAATAGATAGAGGTGAACAGCCAAGATATTCGGTAAAGATAGAACGCTAGGAAATGTGAAACTACACACTTAGTTCGGTATCAATGAGGAGCGAAAAATGCAGGATTTTTCTGACTTTTTCACTCTTCTTTCTCTTGAATACCGTTTCAGTTTCTGAAACTAATATTTATTTCCTAGCGATTACCCACACAGCGTGAATAATTCCAAGAATATAAAATCCAAAAATTGTCAAAAGCAGATTAATCCAAAAGTCTGTACCCAAACCAACTTGCAAAAATACTCCCAGAGGTGGTAGAAAAATAGCACAGAGTATCCGAACTAAATCCATCGCTCCCTCCTACATTTATTAAAATGAGAAAGATTTTGTACTTTTTAAAGATAACATTTATATGCTAAAGCAGCAGGTTTATGGAGTTCGGTAAACACCACAGATTAACCACCGCTAATTTTGGCTTTGTAACCTAGCTTAGTCAAAATCTCGACAATTTTCTGCTTGTGGTCGCCTTGAATTTCTATTTCGTTGTCTTTTACTGTACCACCTGTACCGCACTGAGTTTTCAACTGCTTCAGTAACGCTTGCAAGGTTTCTGGTTTGGATTGAAAACCGCGAATGACAGTTACAGTCTTGCCTTTACGTCCGGCGCGAGTCGCTTGCACGCGGGGGTTTTGCTGTTGAGGGGGTAGTTCTTGGGTTGGTCTTTCTAAGGCGGCGGAGTTGTCGTTGCCAAATTCACGGTAGACAGTACGCTTTTCGGAGGATTTGGAATTGGATGAAGACATAAAAAAATTTAATCTAATGAACCACAACCGAAAATGCAGAGAACAAAAGCTATAGAGATATGGAGATCTATATATAATTATGGTCGTTATCTCATTCTAAATCTCATTCTAACTTGTCCTTGACTACTACTCCTTTACTCTCCGGTTTTCAATCAACTGCTCGGCGTCCTGATATTCAAAGACGTTTTCTGCAAGATCAGGATGGGCAAGTCATTGAGGCGCGTTCGTGAGTTCAGGGTTAGATTATCCCCGTGTGGATCCAGCACATAGCTATTTGAAAGATTCGGGTCGTGCAGAGTACGATAGTGTTATGGTTCAAGAAGGTTTTCGTGGTTGGAGGTTATTATATCACCCTTAGAAACGGCTCATGCAATAGCTTACTTCAAAACCTTGTGTTCCTAGCTAAACGGTAGTCCCCGGATTGTGATTAACTGCTCTAGGCGTGGCGATAAAGATGTGCAAACGGTAGCTAAATTGTGAAACTCTATGTAAATGTACGTAAAGCACAGGGAGGTAAACACTGATGGATACACAATTCAAACATGCTATGCTGCCGCAAGCAACACATGACGAACTAGCGCGGCAAAAGTTTGTGGCAAGTTTGATAAGGCACACTGCTAGGAATATTGCTCCTGGTAATCAGGTAGTTTATGAAACAGTAGCAAAGCCAAGGTTTGAGCAGGAACATCAACGTCCTCCTCAGAACCGTCATGAAATTCGCCAAGTCATGCATCAAGAACCGCACTACCGTTGGTGGAGTGCGCTGAAGCGTACTAGCCAAGAGATGTTATGGGATGCGGTAAACGCTAGCGTTGAGAGACAGCTACCAGAACTGATAGAACGCGCTCAAAATAAGGGTGGCAAACTAGGTACTTTAACACTAGACCCTAATTTCCAAATCCCTGCTTACCAGACTGCAGTAGACATTCACTGTATGCCTGGTGGATATCACAGTGAATTTGCTGAAAGTGATGTTTTTGTAGGTGCCCTTTATGACTATGGTATCTACTGGTATGCTTCGGGTGGATTAGGACCACTTAATGATGACTTGGGACAATCTGCTGTCAAGAACTACCTCAAGCCAGAGTATCCTGATTTTCAACCAAAAAAAATTCTTGACATGGGTTGCTCTGTAGGTCATAGTACCATACCATATGTCGATGCTTATCCTGATGCGGAAGTCTACGCCATAGACATTGGTGCGCCAATGTTGCGTTACGCTCATGCTCGTGCGGAAGCCTTAGATAAACGGGTTCACTTCTCACAGCAAAATGCTGAACATACGCATTTTGCCGATGAATCGTTTGACCTTGTCGTTTCGCATATTTTGCTACATGAAATGCCTAAGTCAGCGATTCAGAATATGATGCACGAGTGTTATCGTTTGCTAACTCCTGGTGGGATGATGATTCATATTGAAGCACGGTTGTACAGTCACATGGATGCATACACTGCCTTCATTTACGATTGGGAAACTGCTAACAACAATGAACCCTTTTGGAGTGCTATGCGAGATTTGGATTTAGGAGCGTTAGTTGTTGAGGCTGGTTTTGACGCTGATAAGGTGATTCAGAAGTTTGTTCCAAATAGTGCATGGCAAGCAAAAGTGTTTAATGACAATTCTCAAAATGGTAAGATGAGCAGCCGGGGAACTTGGTTTATTGTTGCGGCGATCAAGTAGGTAGGTAGGGATTTTCAAGATGGGTAAAACAGCAAAAGGAAAACGACCTGTTTACTTTGATGACCCTCAAACCGATAAGTTATTAGCAATAGTCATGGCTCTTATCGGTGAGGTTTCTGTACTACGGGAACGCCTTGACACTACGGAACGTTTGCTTGAGGCTAAAGGTATTTTATCAATTGCTGATGTAGAAGCATATCATCCAGACAACACGGTAGTCAACGAAAGGGAGCAGTGGCGTGCAGAATACATTGCGCGAGTACTGCGTGTGCTACAGATAGAGAATTAAACGTTCTTGTCTAAAGCTCCAGCAATTCACAAGCTCCGAGTGTAATTCAGTATGGACGCACCTCATAAGGAGGTGATTTTGTGTATGCTCTCACAAGCTAGATAATTTTCTCAGTAAATGCGTAAAATGAGGTATATTTTTATTCTAGCTTTTGCTCTCCTAAGATTATTATGAAAAGCTCTTGACGCTTCTACTGCGATATGCAATGATTACCTAACTTCCTGAATACAGAAAAGCATACGGGTATATGAAGAAACAAAAAACCAAGGTATGCGTCTTACAACCCTATACACTACTTAATTCTCCATGTTCCGACAAACTGCTTTTGGCATTGCTTTAAGTATGCTTGTCCTTGCTAGTGGAATGTCATCCACTAATGTACCAGGTCAAACCTCTACAAAAAAATCAGACCGTCGCCAGGTGTTGTCAATGTCATCACGTCGAGTGACATTACCTGTTACTATTAAATCTACTGATTTAGAAAGGTCAATTTTTGACGATATTAATCGATATCGGGCTTCTAAGGGTTTGCCAAAGCTCTCTCTAAATACCAGAATATCTCGACAAGCAAGGATTCATAGCCAAAATATGGCTAATGGTAAAATTCCCTTTAGTCATCAGGGGTTTAGAAGGAGAGTTAGTGCTATTCCTATTCGCTACAGAAGTGCAGCAGAAAACGTCGCCTTTAACCTAGGGTATAGCGATCCTGCTCAGGAAGCTGTGGCTGGTTGGCTTCATAGTCCTGGACATCTTGCTAACATTAAAGGCAATTACAACATGACTGGAATTGGCGTAGCTACTAACAGCCAAGGTGAAGTTTACCTAACGCAAATTTTCCTTCGCAGTGGTAGATAATTCTAGAAATAAGTTCGTAGTGAGATCAGTAATGTAAAAAGTAAAAAGAAAAATTCTTGGTTCTTTTGCCTTTTAACTTTTGACTTTATTCGGTTCGGTGAGTGCTTAAGTGTTCACTACAAACATAGATAATATAGGTATTTAACCGAACTGTCTCTCATTCATGGAAGATTTACTCTTTTGCGATCGCGACCTTAGTGACGTTGCTCTCTCTCATTATCTACAAGCTGAGGTGATTGCTGTAGATACCGAAACCATGGGATTATTACCACAACGCGATCGCTTGTGTCTCGTCCAGCTGTGTAACACCCAGAGTAAAGTGACTGCAATTCGTATTGCTAAAGGTCAAACTGATGCTCCAAACTTAAAAAAACTCTTAGAAGCGACGAATGTCCTCAAGGTCTTTCACTTTGCGCGTTTTGACCTTGCTACGCTGCGTTACAATTTGGGCATTCACGTCAGTCCTGTTTTCTGTACCAAAATTGCCAGTAAGTTAGCTCGTACCTACACTCAACGTCATGGACTTAAGGATGTAGTGCAGGAGTTGGAACAAGTAGAATTGGATAAAAGCGCTCAAAGTTCTGACTGGGGAAACATCGCTAATCTATCCAAAGCGCAACTGAGTTACGCTGCTAATGATGTGCGCTACCTACTCGGCGTACAGCAAAAACTTACAGAAATGCTGAAACGAGAAGAACGCTTAGAACTTGCTCAAGAATGCTTCCAGTGTTTACCAACAATAGTTTCCTTGGATTTGTTGCAATTCAAGGACTTGTTTGAACATTAATAATATTCGTCCTTTGTCATTGGTAAATAATAAACGACCAATGACAAAGGACTACTAATGACTAAACATCTTTTTGCTGAGTTTCTGCGTGATTTTTCAAACGAGCCACAATATTGTAGTCATCTGCACCAGCAGGAGTTTTTGATTCTACAATACCCTCGGTAGGACCACCAATTGCCTTCCATGCAGCCAAACCACCTTTGAGTTCAGAAACGTGTACAAATCCTGCACTTTTCAGCGATTGTGCAGCTTGAGCAGTTTGTCCGTCACTTTCACCGTAAACGTAAATATCACGGCTTTTATCTAAAGATGGTACAGCACGATCTACCAATTCATCAATTGGATAAGGCATTGCGCCCATTATATGACCTTGGTTGTATGTACTGCGATCGCGCACATCCAAAATTGTAAAAGCAGGTTCACCCCATTCCAAACGAGACTTGACTAGATGAGCATCAGACTGTGGCTCAATTGGTGGCTGTGGTGGAATGATTCCGCCTGCTACATTACCTACAGCACTCTTAGCTGATTCCGCAGTGTTCTTCGCTGCTGACTCAACAGTGTTCTTTGCTGATTCTGCAGCATCCTTTACTGATTCGACAGTGTTGTTTGCTGATTCCGACATAGTATTCCTCTCTGATTAGATTAGACAGCTTTGCAAAAACCTCAAGGCGATGTAAATCAATACACGCACTTGGCTGACGCGTCTTTACATCACATCAGATTCGCCAGGTAATTTGGCGAAAATTTATTCTATTGACAGAAATGTACCGAACAATACTACTTGAATTGCTCTTTCTTGAGAGTGAAGGTTCTACATTTCCGTCTAATGGTAGACTGGTTTACCAGACTTGCTGATTAAAAACAAGTTTTATTAATTTTTATGTTATTATCTTTTGCTTCCATAATATCCTAATAAAAATACATAAAAAAACGACAGAAATGTCTGAAAAAATCACAAAAATCCTTGGTGCTGATGGAGAAGAAATTTATATCCAATACGACGAGCAAGACAGTGATGAACTTCAAGCAGTTGGATATATTGATGACATCCAAAATGACATTCAAAAAAGAACAGAAAGATTGACAAAAATGACAGTCAGTACCGTACACAGCTATTCAAAACTGGTACTAGACAGTGTGAAAGAAGGAATAACTCATACCAGCGCACCAACTAAGGTGACATTGGAATTTGGTTTACAAGCAGGAGGAGAAACAGGAGTTCCCTTTGTCACTAAAGGAACAGCACAAGCTAATGTTAAAGTCACTATAGAGTGGGATTTTAGTAAAGCTAAACAAGAAATACCGCCTACTTTTTAATTTCTGGCTTCTGCATCGTGAGTCATTACACCCTGGATCAACTTAGAGAATCGATGGTGAAAATCCTCAACCATAACTCGCCAAAAGGAGAAATTGCGGGTTCTGGATTCATCATTCGTGCTGATGGCTATCTGGTGACTTGCCATCATGTTATCTATTTGTTGGATTTACTCAAGGTAGAATATCACGGGGAGATTTACGAGGCGCAGTGGTGCGAAGAACTTTCAAACCCAGAGATTGATATTGCCATTCTCAAAATAAATGTTACAGATGCCAAGGCAGTTCCGATTATCAATCCTCAACAGCTATCAACATCGGTAACAGTCTATGGATTTCCGCCTGCAAAAAAGACGAACTTTCCGGAAGGGTTCGCTGTCTCGGCTCAAAGTATCAGTCGCAGTGCGCCTCTCAATACAGTCTCTACTTATCGGACTCAGGAAATAAAATTTACCCAACCTTGGAATAAACTCCCCCAGAAAACATCTACTTTTCTCTCCCATCGAATTGATGCCAAAGTGGAGTATGGAACGAGTGGCGGAGCAGTTTTTGCTGAAGAATTGGGCGGAGTGGTGGGTGTTATTCAATGTAGCAAAAGCGATGAAAGTTTTGTCATTCGCTGGGACAATATTACAACGCAATTAGACCAACTAGGACTAGAGCCAGAAAAAAATGCTGTTTGTCAATTCCTGCAAGAGATTGAAGATTATTTCAAATACATTAAGCTTTTCCACACCCAGCAGCGAATTCTCCTGAAAGAACAATATATTCCCATTCAAGTCAGCTTGGAAACAAAACGCAAAGATGTAGAAAATTTCTGGGAATATGGGGAATCTGAAGCCGAACTCAAACGCGCCTACGCCCTCAAACGCATGGGTGAAGAATCTCAGCGGACACAAGTTGACTGGGAAGAGGCAAAAAAACAGAATCAAAAAATTATGGTTCTGGCTGACCCAGGTATGGGAAAATCTACTTTATTGAAGATGGAGGCGGGGTTAACGGCTCAAGCAGAAAGGCAGAAGTTATTAGATAGAACTCATGCGAGTCCTCTGGTGCAAGGAGAGGGAGTAAAACCTCACCCCAGCCCTTCGGAACCTCACCCTGCCCTCCGGGCATCCCTCTCCTTAGTAAGGAGAGGGAAAGATTTTAGCGCAGCTAAAAGCGAGGGTGAGGTTTTGAGTGAGATGTGTGTACACCGTAGCCTACAAGGAGAGAGAGTTATAGATGATGTGATATTTCCGCTGTTTATCAGGCTATCTGATTTGGATGAACAAGCGACTGAAGTTATAGACACAATTAGACTCATCATACAAAGAGACTACCCGAAAACCGCGCCACTGGTCAAGCATTTATTAGAGGAGAAATTGAAAAATGGCAAATGTCTGCTGCTTTTAGACGCTTTAGATGAAGTGCCAAAACAAAATCGCAATGACTTAAAAGACAAGCTGAACCGATTTGCCAGAAATTATCCCTGTCCGATAATTTGCACTTCCCGAATTGTGGGTTATGGTGGCGCTTTTGTGGAAAGTGCCAAGGAAGTGGAAATCGTCCCTTTTAGCCAAAAGCAAACAGAACAGTATATTGAAACTTGGTTTACCAATGCTGCGGGTTACATTGAGGATGATTCCGTTTCAGCAGGGAAACTCATTGAAGAATTGCGGGATAAACCCCAAATTACAGGATTAGCACAAAATCCCTTACTTTTATCCTTGCTGTGTAGTTTGTATCAAGAAAAAGGGCTGACGCTTCCTGCACGGCGGACTCAGGTTTATGCAAAAGCCGTGGATTATATGTTGAGCAAATGGCGGAGTGACAATCATAGACAATCATCGTCTGATGGTTGGGCGATCGCCAAAATTCAATTATTAGAATCACTGGCATATCAATTTAGCTGCGAAGGCAAAGAAATTTTTTCGCTACGGGAACTGCGGGACAAAATTGAAAACTTTCTGCAAGGTGAGAGTTGCAGTGATTTCAGAAATGCCACAGCCGCCGATTTAATGAAAGAACTGTGTGAGGAAGATGGTATTATCCAAAAATTGGCAAGGCAAGGAGAGCAATACCTGTTCTTCCATCGGACTTTTCAGGAGTATTTGACGGCTTCTTATTTGAACAATGCCAGTAATGGTATTGCGTTGGCGAGAGAACATTTTTGGGAATACGACTGGCATGAAACTTTGACTTTACTCGCAGGGTTGATGGAAAATCCAATTCCTTTGCTGGAAGCTATCACCAAAGAAAAAGATGATATTTTTAAAACGTTGTTGTTATTGGCTGGTCGTGCAGCTGCTGAATGCAAAGAAAATAATCATCCTTTGATTGCTAAGATAATCGACAGGATTTACAAGTTTTGGAAGTCTTACCCAAATGCTAGTTTCATCAGATCAACTGTCATGACGCTTGGTCAAGTCAACTCGCAGATGTACCAGAAGTTGGAAGAAGCCCTCAACCACTCAGACTCGTACGTGAGAAGCAACGCGGCATCTGCTTTGGGTGAGATTGGCAACTCCCAAGCAGTGGATGCTTTAATTGCTGCCCTCAACCACTCAGACTGGTATGCGAGAACGGTAGTTACTAAGGGGAGGGGATGTGATAGTGTTTGCGCAGCGTCCCTCTTAAGACTAGCATGGCCGTACCCACTGGCGTAGCTTTACGGGGGTGGGGTTCACACGGTTAATTGCTTTAACGGGCGATCGCACAAATAACTTCTCACAACTTCACGGAAACACCTTAGATAAATCAACAGACAAATCCGGAAAACCAGGGAGAGTCACAACAGCATGAGGCAAAAAAATCTGCTTACTCGCATAGCCAAAGTTGCCTTGCAAGTCTTGATAGGGCTGAGTGTAAACTTCCAAACAACTTGCCACCAAATTGAATATCCAGTAATTTGAAATTCCAGATTCTGCGTAGAGTGGTAACTTTACCTGTTGGTCATACTTGAGCGTAGCATCTGCAACTTCAGCCACTAGCAAAATATCAGCGGGATTTGGATGTCCTGATAAGTAGCGATCATCACGACTATGAGCAATCACCAAATCCGGTTCAGGTTCACTCTTGGGAGGTAAAGTAATCGGTTCTTGTCCTCGGACTATTGCCCGTCCTTGTAGCAATATTGTAAGTTCGTAAACTAAGGAGGTATTGCAAACAGTATGGGGGGTTCCTTTAGCTACCATTTGCATGAGTTCTCCGCGAATTAACTCTACTCGGTCATTTTCTGTAAGAAATCCCAATTCAATTAGGCGGTGATAGTCGGCTATTGTAAAACGTTTGGGAGTTACCGCTGCAAAAGTAGCCATACACAGATAACCGCTTAGAAATAAGAGTTTTGGCTTTAAAAACTAGTCTAGCGTCTCACCTCCATGAAACAAGCCTCTGAGATACCAACTCAGCCGCCAACTGTATCGCTGCTTTCATACTCGTTGCATCGGCAATTCCCTTACCCGCAATATCAAATGCTGTCCCGTGATCTGGTGAAGTCCGCACGAAAGGAAGACCGATAGAAGTATTGACTGCTCTATCAAATGCCATCAACTTCACAGGTATCAAACCTTGGTCATGGTACAGTGCAAGGTACGCATCTGCTGTTTTAGAGGAATCAATGCTACCATACCAAGCTTGACCTGGTTTCACCCACATTGTATCTGGTGGAATGGGACCATCTAGCTGCAAATTTGGGCGGTTTTTACGTTCTTGCTCAACCCACGGAATCAACCAATCTTGTTCTTCGTGTCCAAGCTGTCCCTGTTCGCCGCTGTGTGGATTTAAACCAGCGATCGCAATCCTCGCTCTTTCTAAACCAAAATCTTTCTCCAAGCACTCCACCAGCAAGTCAAGTTTTTCTGTCATCAACTGCGGTGTTAATACTTTGGGTACTTGACTTAAAGGAATATGTGTGGTAATAAGAAGAGTACGAAGTATCCAGCCAGTATGGGGCGATCGCGCGACAAATAACATTCCTACACGTTTTGCGCCGGACTTTTGAGCCAAAAGTTCTGTTTGACCTGGATAATTATACCCCGCTGCCTTCCATGCCGATTTGGCGATTGGACCTGTGACGATACCATCAAATTGACCTGCGAGTGTCTGAGCGATCGCTGTTTCCATATAAGCAAAGCTCGCCGCGCCACTTCCCGCATTACCCGTCCCGGTGATAATTTTGTCCTGTATGTGCTTGTCCAACGGCACATCAAGAATTGATAGTTCTGCTAGATCTGCTAAAGGCTCAGAATTCTCGGCTAACTTTAGTTTCGTATAAATCTCTACTAATAAATCCCGGCTACCTACTACTGTTACTTCACAACTTTTGCTAACTTCCGGGTCTGTTAAAGCTTTTAAAATAACTTCTGGTCCAATTCCTGCTGGGTCTCCGAGTGTCAATGCCAAGCGTGGGTAGCTTTGCACTGATGTTATATCTTTTTCATGTAATTTGTACATTGTCGGCATATTATTCCTTCTCAAGATGCACTTCAACTTGGTAGAGAGCAGGAATTTGCTCAAAAGAGACTTGTTTCGTCAGTTCTTGAAGCTGAAGCTTCTCGAATGCTGCCTGACTCGCCTCCTGATTCTCCCAATGAGCAACGTTGACAAATTGAAACTGGGCATTTGGATCAAGACTTCGATACAGTTTTGCATCAATGAAACCTGGCTCATTTTTGATAAACTCAAGCGCTTCAGTTTCTAGAATAAGGCCCGAATGTCATTCAGTTTGAAAAAATCTGTTTGTAGAGCGATCCGCCCAAAGGGCGGATCAGATCTGGAGCATCGCGTCTGAACCATTTGCTTTAACAGTTGAGATAACTTCCTCTGCTTTGTCTTGATTTCCAGCATAGGTGACAACTACGTTTGCGCCATTGCCTCCGAGTGTTAGAGCGATCGCTCGTCCAATATCACGGGATGAACCTGTGACGATTGCCACTTTCCCTGAAAGAGATGTCATAATTTTTTATCTGCTTGACTTCTAGAACACCAGTAAAACTCTATCAGTATCCAGATTGAGGTGACGTTCTCCCACCACTGATTCGGAGTACCAAATACAGTGGGGGCTTCTCCAAATTGCTTTGAAGAAATTTCCTGTTTCATTGGTCACGCCTAGACAATCAATCCGTATTTCATATCCCCGGCAACGATACCTCCACAGGCAGTTTAGAGACTCCTGACGCCCCACGGAGTCTTGTTATGAAGCGAATTACCAATGAATTCTATGTCTATTCCGTTTCCCTTCGTTTGCACTGTTCACCTGCTAAGCAGTCCGTTTGTGTCAAGAGGTTGGTCGTCACCAATGTTTTTTGAGGAGCACTTGGCTCTATCACTGCTATTTTAGACTTCTTTTACTCGTTTGAAGTTCCTAGAGAGTAGAGATTCTGCGCTAAACGCGCCGCTTCGCTAACAGGCATCCCACTCCTTCAATGACTTTCAGTCATTCTCAGTCGGAGATGTCTTCATCATCTCCCGCCTTATATCCCACCGCTAAGTGGAGTCCCACTATAGCGGGGGACTTACGGCGACCAGTTAACTTGACAGATCTTGCGAAACTATTCTAAATTTGCAAAATCTTTTATCACCTAAAAAAAGTTGTCTCTTTTGCCACCAAGGAGTAAAGAGATCACGAAACGAAGACTTTTTTTCAGCTACCTGAACTTTCAAAGTGAATTGCGGTAAGGAACTTCCAAATAAAAAAATATTCAATCGGAGGGAGACAAGAAGGACAACTTGGGGTGTCGGCAACTTTACAATGTTTTACACAAATCTAATACTATGGCAGTTCTTTCAGGCTCTGGTAAACTTAACTTAATTAAACAATTTACGAAGGAGAATGATACCAATGAGCGGCGAGATTTTGAATGCAGCGCTGTTGTCTTTCGGTTTAATCTTTGTGGGCTGGGCTTTAGGCGCTTTGTTGCTAAAAATTCAGGGCGCAAAAGAGGAATCTCTTTAAAGAAACATTCATCGAGGCAAGGGGCTGCATAAAAGTCTCTCTGTCTCGTATACGCTTGTTAGAAGCGTGTAAACTTTTGTTTGCATAGGCAACTCTGATAAGATTTTATTCATAAAAGTTTAAATTTTGTAAAAAACCCTCATGACATTATTAATAACTGGTGCCACTGGCACCTTAGGGAGACAAGTGGCTCGTCGTGCGATCGATGAGGGGTATAAAGTCCGCTGTCTTGTCCGGAGTGCCAAGAAAGCCACGTTTCTAAAAGAGTGGGGTGCAGAACTCGTACCAGGAGATTTATGTTACCCTCATACGTTAACAGCAGCACTTGAAGGTGTTACAGCAGTCATTGATGCGGCAACATCTCGTCCTACAGATTCTCTCAGTATTAGACAAGTGGACTGGGAAGGCAAGGTCTCTTTAATTCAAGAGTCTGTTGCAGCGGGTGTAGAACGTTTTATCTTTTTCTCTATATTGGATGCTGAAAAATATCCAGACGTACCGCTGATGGAAATTAAGCAGTATACAGAACTGTTTTTGGCTGAATCTGGTTTAAATTACACCATACTGCGGCTGGCTGGCTTTATGCAAGGCTTAATTGGTCAATATGGGATTCCTATATTGGAAGGACAGCCTGTTTGGGTCACAGGAGAGTCTTCTCCTATCGCCTATATGGACACTCAGGATATTGCTAAATTTGCCATCCGCGCTTTAAAGGTGCCAGAAACCCAAAAGCAAACTTTTCCAGTGGTGGGAACTCGTGCTTGGAGTGCGGAGGAAATTATTGCTTTGTGCGAACGCTTGTCTGGAAAGGAAGCACGAATCACGCGAATGCCTATCAGCTTACTGCGTACCATACGCCGAGGTATACGCTTCTTTCAGTGGGGATGGAACGTAGCAGACAGACTTGCCTTTACAGAAGTCATCGCGAGTGGTAGACCTTTAAATGCCCCAATGGAAGAAGTTTACAAGGTTTTTGGACTAGAGCCAAACGAAACCACGACTTTAGAAAGTTACCTGCAAGAGTACTTTAACCGAATTATGAAGAAGCTCAAGGAGTTAGACTACGAGAAAACTCAGCCCAAAAAGCAAAAACCAAAAAGATCCCCGTTTAAGAAAGTTAATAATCAATAGTTATCAGTTATAAGTCATAAGTTATGAGTTATGACACAAAATACAAATGACAACAGACTAATGACTAAATGGTCAAAAATGTGTAACGATTAACGTAATAAAACGCGTCACCAATAGTTGGATATTTGAGTGTGCCCAAAGCAGGCATTATCTATAATGACGTTAAGCCGATAGCGAGTCGCATCGCTATGGAACTAAAAGACAGTTTCACCGCTGCAGGTTGGGATATCTGCATCACAACAAGCGTTGGTGGAATATTGGGTTATTCTACTCCGGAAAGTCCCGTATGCCATACCCCAATAGAGGGACTAACACCTCCCGGATTTGATTCAGATATGAAATTTGCGGTGGTGTTAGGTGGAGACGGTACAGTTCTGGCTGCTTCTCGCTTGGTAGCTCCTTGTGGTATCCCAATATTAACGGTCAATACAGGTCACATGGGGTTTTTAACGGAAACTTACCTCAATCAATTACCCCAAGCAATAGAAAAGTTGCTCCTGGGTGATTATGAGATTGAGGAAACAGCAATGCTCACTATCAAGGTTTTTCGGGGAGATTCTGTATTGTGGGAAGCTCTCTGCTTAAATGAGATGGTGCTGCATCGGGAACCATTAACCTCTATGTGTCATTTTGAAATAGCAGTAGGTCGGCATGCACCAGTAGACATTGCAGCTGATGGTGTGATTATATCGACACCAACAGGTTCTACAGCATATTCGTTGAGTGCTGGGGGTCCAGTCGTGACTCCTGGCGTACCCGTGTTGCAGCTTGTACCCATCTGTCCTCATTCTCTAGCTTCTAGAGCGTTGGTATTTCCAGATAGTGAACCAGTGAATATCTACCCGGTGAATACTCCTCGGTTAGTGATGGTTGTGGATGGTAACGGGGGGTGCTATGTTCTGCCAGACGATAGAGTTTATGTAGAGAAGTCACACTATTGCGTCCGGTTCATTCGCTTACAACCGCCAGAGTTTTTCCGGATTTTACGAGAAAAACTGGGTTGGGGTTTACCACACATTGCTAAACCTACCTCTGTGGAATTACCTTAGCAGGATTTTGGATTTTAAATTGTGGAGCGATAGGGACAAGTTGGCAAATAGCAGCAACGCGGCTGCTTTGAAATATACAGCACATTGCAAGTAAATGAAGTACAGTACTGAGGTCTAAAAGGCAGACTCTAAGCCCTTTTTACTTCTCCCTTGTCTGCGACAGGCTTGCGCCAACGCCCTTGTCTGCGACACGCTGCTTTGTAAGTCCTGCGGACAGGCTTGCGCCAACGCCCTTGGCGTCGCCCCTTGGGCGAAGGGGAGACGCTACGCGATCTGACTCCTGACGACTGACGCCTCTATTCTGCTGTAACTTTGGCGTCGCCCCTTCTCCCAAAGGGAGACGCTACGCGATAGGCGAAGGGCGAGAAACAATGCGTCCTTGTTAAATCCCCTTTCCTGGTTGAGGGATTCTCTTTTTACTTTTTATACCAGGTTTGGTTAATTAGTTATAATTTCCGCTCTGCTGGTGAACCCCACACGAGCGACGTCACAACGAGAGGAAAACCCCAACGCCAAATACCTACGGTTCAAAGTAGCGTCTGGGCTATTGAGAGGGAAAGCCGTCATTCGCACTGGATCCCTCACGCGCCGGCTCCCCTTAATCCCCTCCTCGCAAGCAGCTATCCATTAGTCACATTTTTCTTAACAATCTTGAAACTGGAGTTTAGACTAGTTCGCGGTGCGAAACTCCAAACCTTTACAGCGATTGACATACATTAAATTTTACCTGCACTCACTCAAACTTGAGCCTTAGCTATATAGTATTTTTGTACTAAATAGCC
>JAHHHH010000101.1 GCA_019359415.1 Iphinoe sp. HA4291-MV1
GGTTTGCAATAATGTCTCTACTAGTTTGTCCGCAGATGGTTTTTGCGTCATGCATCATATTCTACGATGCTGTGTGTACTTTTGAACCTGATTATTTTTTCGCAACCCCTGTTTATTGAGCGGATACCTTATTATTTTATATAAAAAAAGCCTGAAATGATTGTTTCATAACCATTTCAGGCTTCATACTCTCCAATTTCATAATTATTAAATCCGCTTTAATATCTGCGGAATGTGGGTTTTACACCAGCCAGCAGAGCTTACTCTTCCAGTAAGATCTGCTGGCTGGTTTAGCTTTTGGCTTGTACTTCTTGAGTTAAACCGCCTGAACTAGAAACTAACTGCTTTGCGAAGCTAGAAAAGCTTCCACTTCATCTGCAGTGGGTTGAGATGCGATCGCACCTGCTTTCATTGTCGTTAATGCCCCTGCTGCACTTGCATATGTCACAATTCTTCTTGCTGTTTCTGAGTCGTTTAAGCTGTGGATACCATAAGTGAACAACTGGTGGATGAACCCAGCAACAAAGCTATCTCCCGCACCTGTTGTATCAACGACGGGTATAGAAAAAGCAGGTAATTTGCCTTCGTTTTCGCCAAGGCAGTAGGCGCAACCGTTTTCCCCATCTGTCACCAATACACCCTCAACAGCATCAAGGCGGTAGGTAATTGCCCCAGCATCTGCAGTGTCAAATAGCCATTCTGCCTCTTCTTTTGAAAGTTTGAGAAAGTCTACATGCTTAAATAATTCTTGAATTTTTTGTGGGGCGATGTCAGGATTTGTCCAAAATACTGGACGCCAGTTGACATCAAGCAAAATTTTGACATCGTACTGCTCTGCTAGCTCAAGGGCACGATGGATTGCTTGCCCACTTTCAGGATACGCTAGTTCCAAAGTACCCAAAACCAAAAAATCTGCTGCTTCAAATAACTCCTTCGGTAATTTATTCGCTTCGAGGCGCGTGTCAGCAAATTCCGTGGTGTCATAGTCTTTAAATCCAGCAAAAGTGCGATCGCCTTCAAGGGAGCGCACAACATTCACTTGCCGTGTTGGTGCTGTAGGATGACGCTGTACTCCAGTTGTATCTACACCTACTTTGTGTAACAACTCTACCAATTCACGACCTGGTGCATCTTCACCCAAGGTGCCGATAAATGCCACTGGTGTCCCCAGCTTCACCAAAGCACAGGCTACGTTAGCTGGTGCTCCTCCAGGGTAGGCAGTCCATGACTCAACTTCTTCTAGCCTTCGCCCCAGTTGATCGGCTAAACGGTCGAATAAAACTTCACCCAGGCACAAAACACGGGGATTGCTCATTGAATTTCAGATTTTGGTTTTTGGATTAGGCATTGCTAGTATAAAATCTACAATAATTCTGCCACTCTGTCGGCAGTCGTTCATACAATTAAACAGCAATTATAAGTCAGTTTAGACATGAATGATGGTGATTACTGTCTATTTGCCACCAGTAATATTTCTATTTATAAAATTTTATTTAGTGTAATAAAATACAAATATTGGCTCATGATTATTACTAGGTTAGGATGAGTGTGAAGTGTAATGGTGTCAGAGAGCAAGACAGAGCGTCCTTACAATTGTCAATTTTCAAGCTTCATTCTTCTTTATTTTTGAATTTTGAATTTTGAATTTTGAATTGTTATCACCCCCTACTCTCTAAATCCGCTCTCTCGAAAAATAGTATTTCTGCTTACACTTGAAACATCTACCTACAAAAGAATCTTCTAGAATGGGATAGAGCGATTAAGTACATATACTAAGGAGGATAAAATAACTATATGGCTGGTGGCGAGTCTCAGACCCCTGTTAGTCTGTCAGACAGAGAACTGCAAATTATCGACTTAGTGGCCGCTGGCTTAACTAACCAAGAGATTGCAGCTAAACTGGAAATAAGCAAGCGTACAGTTGATAACCATATCAGCAATATTCTTACCAAGACGGGCACTGATAACCGAGTGGCTCTTGTCCGCTGGGCTTTGCATTGGGGCAAAGTCTGCTTGAATGATGTCAATTGCTGTACTTTGCCTCTGCCTCCTAATCAGAACGAATAGATAAACTGCTAGTATACTGCTAAGCTCATTTTGACTGGTTACTTAACTGTTCTCCTCACAACTTACGTATAGCTGTAAACCTCTCAAAATCTAGCACCACAGAGTACTGAACTTGTCGTCTTGGGTAGAGGTTGTATTTCCTCAGATCATAATTCAAAGATGTTTACTGTGGAAATCATTTCAACCGTACGCATAAGGACACTAACAGCGCGGCAGAATGCACACTTTGCGCTCTTTTGGGTTCGTCTACAAAACATAGAAACCAAGCTTTCTTAGCTTTTAAGATAGAAGAACTTTGCCGTCGCTGTGTGTTCTTATAAAAATTTTGCCTTTAGTAGACCGAAACAGACTCGATAGTCAACAAAATTTAGCAACCATCTCCAGGCTGAAACGCTACATTTAAAAGAAATCTCTATTGCTCCATTAGCTTAGGGAGCAGTGTTGCAATGAATACTTCCGCTTCTGCTAAAGGTAGCTCATCTTTTTTTAACTTTTTTGATTCTGATTTTACAGAACCTCAGCCCACACAAGATGCCGATTTACTCAGGCATTTGTCGTTTCTCCCTGGATTGAAAGAAATTTTAATGCTGCGCCAGGTTCATGCTTTGGAACACGCCACAGTTTGGGTTTTGAGTGCATCAAAAAATGTCCAAGCTTCCACAAGAATCCCAAGCAATTTTCAAGTTGACAACGAATTCTTAGGCGGTTTGTCTACAGATCGAGGATTTTACCTCTATGGTGAAGTCAAAATCAGCGATTTGCGACGTGCGGTAACACTCGCCCTACATCGCCTCACTCACGGAGAATGGGATTTAGCTGTACACCCTCGTTGTGGGACAAATGTATCAGTAGCAATGCTGCTTACAGCTGGGTTAGCAGTGGGGATGCATCTGCTGCTACCAAGAGGACCAATTGAGCAATTGATAGGTTTGGGACTAGCGGCGACAACAGCCACTGAACTAGCTCCTGACATTGGTACTTTAGCACAGCGTTACCTCACAACTTCCATTCCCTTTAATCTCAAAATTGAAAATATTACATATACGCGCGACCTTTGGGGACGACAAGCGTATTTTGTGCAAGTGCAGTGGCGAGAGTAGGGACAGACAAGGATTCTGGTTAGACGAAATAAATTAAAACAGGTGCTGTGATGGAAACCACAACCAAAAGACAAGCGTTATTAAAAGCTATCTACGAAAAATTAGAACAGGCTTACGAAGACACTTTGGAGGATGTCATCGAATTGTTAGACATTCGCAAGGCTGAAGACGAGGAAGACATTCGGGCTATCAAGGAAGCTAAAAATGATACTAGTATTAGTTGGGAAGAATATAAGCGAGAATTAGAATCGTGACCTATCAAGTAAAAATTAAAAGTAAAGTAGCAAAGCAATTAAAAAAGCTACCCAATGATATCAGAGATAGGATTAACGAAAAAATTCTAGAACTAGCTGAAAATCCCCGTCCTAGTGGAGTTGTAAAGCTAGAAGGAAGTAATGATACTTATCGTATTCGCGTGGGTAGCTACCGCGTTTTGTACGATATTTTTGATGATGTTTTACTGATATCAGTTATCAGAATTGGTCATCGTAGAGAAGTTTATAGAGAAGAATCTACGTGAATTATCGTGATGAGACTAAAATTTAATGGAAAATAAAAACAAGACCAGAATGAAGAATAGATAGAAGATAAAGAGGTCTAAACATGAAAACAGAACGTAACCGTTCATAGGGTTTGAATAGGCATAAGAACAACGGAGTCCAATAATTGGAGGAATTGCGACCAGAAATTTTAGGGAATGGTTCACTGGAAAAGCACACTTGCTTCTTATTCTCTGCTGGTTGTCCCCCTTGTCCCCTTCATCCTCATCTTCCCACTTATCCAATTTGGGTTGTAAAATCATTGGCTGGTGTGTTAGGTACTCTCTGCTTTATGTCTTTAGACCCCAATTTTGTCCCGAAACTGCGTGCTTCAGCTGATCGATTGTTCTCTGTGTTAGAAAAATTCTCCTCTACGCGGGTGCTGGTTATCGGAGATTTGACTTTAGACGAGTTTCTCACTGGTCAGGTGGAAAGAATTTCTCGGGAAGCACCAGTGTTGATTCTCCGCCATGAAACGACTAAACAAGTACCGGGAGGTGGAGCAAATGCGATTTACAATTTTGCTCAACTGGGGGCAAAAGTTTTAGCTGTAGGGGTATTGGGCAAAGATGAGCAGGGAAGGGCGCTACGTGGTCTTTTGGAAGCTGCGGGAATCAATACCGATGGGGTTCTTGTTGACGTCAATCGCCCAACAGTGACGAAAACACGGATTTCTGGTCATTCCCGTCAATCGGTGACGCAGCAAATTGTTCGCTTAGACAGAAAATCAGATGATTCGCCAGATTTGGATTTACAAATCCAGTTATCTCAGTATATTAAAGAACAAATAAATTCTGTAGATGCCGTTATATGTTCTGACTATGGGGATGGAACTCTCACTCAACCTGTGATTTCAGCAGCGCTGTCTGCTTCCCGAACAATTGTGGATGCTCAAAAACATCTGGAACGGTATCGTGGGGCGACGTTGTTTACTCCAAATTTGCCGGAAGCAGAACTGGCTGTGGGTTATGCAATTACTGATGAAGCAACTTTGACTCAAGCAGGAAAAGACTTGCTGGCATTGACACAAGCGCAATATATATTGATTACGCGTGGAGAGCAAGGGATGAGTATGTTTGAGCGCGAGGGTGGTGAATTTCACATCCCTGCTTTCAATCGGACTGAGGTATTTGATGTGACAGGTGCTGGAGATACTGTGGTAGCTGCGTTAACTCTAGGTTTAACTGCTGGGGCGTCGGCTTGGGAAGCAGCAGTTTTAGGTAATTTAGCGGCTAGTATTGTTGTGCGACAGTTTGGCACTACAACAACGACTCCTGAAGAAATGAGGGTAGCCTTGCAACGGTTGTTGGAGGAAAGTTAACAAACCATAGAGGAAGACACGGCAAAAATCTGCGTAAAGCGATCGTCCATCTGCAACATCTGATGAATATTATGGTTAATTAAATGACTTCTACTCTCTATGAGTACAAATGAACTGATTCGTTTTTATCTGCGATTGCGCTTCGTGCACTGTAGGAGTCAATCGCTCTCTTGATTCTCTAATTGTATTGATTTAGTAGTTTAGTACTATTTTGCGTTTAAAGTTTATAGAGATGTGATAGTTTAAGGTGTGGAATGTAGGTTTCAGGTATGGACAATCCATATTGGTATAGTGAAAAATATTCACATGTGATAGACCTTGCTGCTATCCGTTTAAATGCTTTCCACCTAATGAATATTTTTCTTGCTAGTCAACCTCTTGCATCTGAACATCGTTTAGACGACCCTGAAGACAATTTGGCTAATCTTCATTGGGAATTTTATAGAACTGAAATAACAAGACTACTAATTAATATCGCTATATATACCAGAATTTTTGACGATCAAATGAAATCTGGTGAATACCAAAATAAATATCTAAAATATTGCGCCAGAGTTGATACAAGAGATTACACCAGTATTTTTCAAGAGAATGGAGAAAACCAAGAAAAGTTTAACGTTCGAGAAGCTTGTAACAAAATAATTCACGCCGAAACAGTCCGACCTCTTTTTGAGAGAGGTGACTTTACTCATTTTACGATAGATGAAATGGATAATTTAGATGAGGACTATGACTGGTGGTATTTAACTGGAGAGATTGAAATGACGGCTTCAAGAAAGATTAAAGGTGAAACTGTTAATTGGTTTGTTAACCTTTTTGTTCCTGCCTATATAGAAACTGTAATTGACCTCATTTCCTTTAAAACCGATGAGTGATGCAAAGTTTAGCAATGCTCCTTGTCTTCTCGAATTAAGGTGGGCATTACCCATGCCCACCCCATAGTAGATATGTATTTCAGTCAATTGAAAAGCGCTTTCATTCTCCCGTAATCGACAGTTCATCAACCCAGATTCTGGGACATACGCCTCTAGGAGTCAACTCTGGTTCTTTTTCCACAAAAAGAATCGATTTGAGGAGTTCTAAAAAATCTCCCGCAACGGTTGCTGACTCAATACTTGTCTTTACACCATTATTGACAAGCCAACCATCAAATGGTAAAGAAAAGGAACCTTGTAAAGCTTTCACGCCTGCATGGAGAGCTTGTAAATCATCAATAAAAATGACATTTTCAGCAGTTTCCAAGCTCAATTCCTGTTGGGTTGGTGCGGCTGCAAAAACGTGATAGAAATTGGGACTGACAGTGACTTTTGCACCAATATTGGCGTTACCTGTCGGCTTAGCATTCATCCTTTTAGCAGTTCCTGCACTGTGGAGAAAGCTTGTTAAAACCCCATTTTCAATTAATGAAACTTTGCGGGTAGGAGTTCCTTCACCATCAAAAGTTGCTACTCCGATATTAGCGGGATGCAATGCATCATCGCACACTGAAAGAAGAGGAGAAGCAATTTGCTTGCCTAAATCATCAGGAGTAGATAAACTGTTCTTGTCCAAAATACTTTGAGCATTGAACAAGTTGGAAAAAGCACCCAATAAACTCAAGAAAGCATCTGGAGAGAAAACAACTCGATATTTTCCAGACTTAATTTTTTCATAATTCAAGTGGCTGATAGTTTTCTCTGCTGTTTCTTTAATGCAGCCATTGATGTCTAGATTCTCTAAATTCCGGTTGATTCTAAAAGCGCCAGCACTGCGATCTTTTTTCCCATCTTCCTCTGTTTTACTATAAAGATAAACAGATGCGACTGAGCCTGATTCAGTTCTCATTGCGCCATCACTGTTGAGATAAAATCTGTCAAAATCTCTTTGCGCCAAACTGTTATAAGGGACTCCTTTGATAGCCGGATGAGCTGCGAGGACTTCTTTTTCAGCAGCTAACAAACTTTCTATAAGATGAGAAACAGCTGCTTGAGGTGCCTTTTCGTGTGATGAATTGTTCAGGAGAACTGTAGACTCTGGGCTAAAATCAGGGACGTTTTCTTTCACACCAAAGAAGCTCGCTTCGTAAGCTGTTTTCAAAGCTAATTCAAGTCCTTTGGGGTCTACATCTGTTGTGCTGGTGACACCCATTGTATTGTCTTTATTCCAAACACGAACGGTGACACCAGAAAGATTAGAAGCTTTTACTTGCTTAGGCTCACCTTGATCCACTTGTACGCTGGTTGCATCTGCTGATGAACCATAGATATCGAATTTTTTGATGCCAAGCTTACCAGCGCTTTCCTTGGCATAAGTTGCAATCTCATTAATATTCGACATAGTCAATTTTGAATTTCAAACTTTAAATTATTGCAACCGCAGATGCACGCGGATACAATGAGAATTTATCTGCGTCCATCTGCGTCCATCTGCGGTTAAAATTTCCTACCGTCCACCTACGGTAATCGAATCAACCTTGATATGTGGTTGTCCTACTGTTGTGTAAATACTACCGCTGACAGAACCGCAGAAGCCCGGAGCAAGGGACAAATCTTGAGAACACATGGAAATTTTGTTCATAATTTCCTTAGCTTCACCAATGAGGATAGCTCCCTTAAGTGGCTTGGTGATTTTGCCATTTTCAATGAGATAAGCTTCATCTACACCAAAGTTAAATTGACCTGTAGCACCAACGCTACCACCACCCATCTTTTTACAGTAGATACCTTTGTCTATAGAGGCAAATAAATCATCAATGCTATATTCGCCAGGAGCAATGTAGGTGTTACGCATCCGGCTAGCAGCAGCAAAGGTGAAATTCTGGCGGCGTCCACTACCTGTTCTGGGATGTCCAGTACGTACTGAACCTGTTCTATCTGCTAAGAAATTCTTTAAAACGCCTTTTTCAATTAATAACGTTCTTTGAACTGGCATACCTTCGTCATCCATATCAATTGTACCGAAGGCGTTTTCGGTTCGCCCTTCATCCCAAGCTGTTAAAGCTTCGTGGGCAATTTTTTCACCTTTTTTGTCGGCGAAGGGAGAGGTGTGGCGTTCAATTTGAGTGGTTTCCAGCAAGTGTCCGCACGCTTCGTGGAAGATCACTCCACCAAAGTGATTCGCCATGATGATGGGGTAAGTCCCTGATTCCACATAATCAGCGTAGAGCATTTTGCCTGCTGATTCTGCGATCGCCCCTGCTGCTTCTTTATAATCCCAAGCTTTGAGGAAATTGGGATCACTGGTGTTACCAGAACGTTCGGCGAGGGAGGCGCGATGAACACCGTCAGCGCACAGGAGGATAAGTCCTACCGACTGGGTGAGGCGAATGTCACGAGCAAAGGTACCATCACTGGCGGCGACTAGGATTTCTTGCCAATCACGGAAATAGGTAGCGCGGCGTGATTGTACGTGGCTTGCTTTTTGCTGTAGTTGGGCAGTACCATCAAGGAGAAGTTCTCCCATTTCCCGCATGGAGCTACATAGAGGTAACCAGCCATCTTTCCCTCTTTTGGTTGCATAATCTCGCAACAGTTCCAAGTTGATTTCTGGGATAAAAGCGTTGGGAGCAGGAAGTTGCAATCCTAGAATAGAAAGACCTTTTTCCAAAGCTGCTTTCAAACCAGAAAAGGAAAGGTCATTCGTGCTAACGTAGCAGTCAGCTTTGCCACGAAATACTCTGACTCCTGCACCTGTAGAAAGACGCGGTGTAATGCTGGTGATGGCGTCTTCCTCTGCTAAGCAGCTAATATAGTTGACACGCTCTAAAAAGAATTCAATAAAATCAGCACCAGCAGCGCGCCCCAATCCTAAAAGGGTAGACAGGGGAGCTTCCCAGGATTCATCAAATCGCTCTGGTGTGAAAGAGTATTGTAAGGTAGGGAGTTGTTTAGAGAGAAGTAGAGTACTTGTAAGCATCAGTAGCCTCAAAAAGCTGGCGTTATCAGAGAATCAACTGAACAGTCCTTTGTGTGTCCAGTCTAACAAATCAGTAGAAGCCGCAGCCGGAATTGAGATGGTAGAGGTTTCCCACCTTGGACACGAGCAAGATGATCTGTAAGGAACGAAACCCAATCTACCTTACCGAAATCACTCTGCCAAGTCTTTCATAAGATATTCATTGTTTGATAGCCACTGCTTATCATCGATATTCGTCGCCGCAGTCACCAATCAACTGATATAAATCCCGTGACTTGCTAGATACGGCATTTATTTGATTTAAATCCTCAGTATCCAGTGTGAAGTTAAATACTCTGGCATTGTCTTCGATGTGTTCAGATACGCCAAGCCTTGCACCTACAATGACACCTGCAACAGTTGGCTGAGCCAAAATATAACGTACTGCCACATTGGAGATACTGATGCTGTGTTTATCAGCTATTTTTTTGAGGGTAGAAAGTAATTCTTGAAAGAGTCTCCAACCACCCCAAGTATCTATCATATTTTTGTATTTTCTCAAGCTAGCAGTGGTCAAGTCAAATCCTCGTGGCTCCTGTTTACCCAAGTACTTTTCTGATAAAAAACCACCGCAAACTGTGCCATATGTGAAAAGTTTTATGTCGTGCTGTTGACAAAACGGAATCATATTCACTTCAGGACGGCGGTCAACAAGAGAAAATTGCACTTGGTTGGAAACTATTTTGATGCCTGCTTCTGTAACAATTTGCAAATGTTCTGTATCAAAATTAGTCAAAGCTAAATGCTTAATTTTCCCCTCTCCTTGCAGTTCTGCCATATACTTGAGGGCATCTAGGTAACTTCTATCTCGATATTCCCACCAGTGAAATTGCATCAAATCTAAAGATTCTACGCCCATCCTTCTTAAAGAGATATTGATGTTTTCTTCAACTAATTCTCTTGTCATCCTGGTAGGACGAGGTACCCATTTCGTAAAGGCTTGAATGTTAGATAAAGCTTCTTTGCTACGAGTTGCAATGAGTTGACGACGAAACTCACCAATAAAATCTTCTGCTGGTCCATAATGGTCTGCTAAATCCCAAGTTGTAAAGCCTGCATCCACATATTTGAACATACTTTGAATAGCGGCTTTTGGGTCAATGCGTCCGTGTGCGCCCGATACTTGCCACATTCCATTTAAAACCCGACAGATGTTTAAATCAGGTGTGAATTGTAAGCGACTTGATGTAGGGAAATTCATGTTCGTCAAAAGTCAATAGATTTGGTATTTGAGATTTTAGATTGCCCCACAAATGAATTTTGGGGGCTTGGAGTATGAATTGATTTTTAGTCTCACGCAAAGACGCAAAGTTTTCTTTGTGCCTTTGCGTGAGCTTTTCATACTTTAGATCAGCAATGCCCATTTTTTCTACCTAAAGGATGTACCACTTTAGAAAATATTACGTCACGATAAAGAGGAGACATCATAGACCTCTCGCAAAAGTTCATATTTTTGAATATGAAACCACAAAACAGATGCACACACACAGGTAATCTATCTGCGTGCAAAGCTCGTGCATCTGCGGTTCCAAACAGCCATAAACTGGATTTTTGCGAGAAACCTAATGTCGATAAATTTCTATAAGTGAAATCTCAACCTAAATTGAACATGACTAATAATATCAAAGAGCAAATTAAAAACGATCTGCAACAAGCAAAACAAACCGGACAACTCAGAACCGAACGTATTCGAGAAATCGTAAAATCTGCACTTTCTCAAGTTGTTTCTGAATTCAAGGAAGGTTCTACTGAACTTCGCACTCTTGTAAAAGATGCTGTTTCTACAGTCGTTGAAAACCTACAAGAAAAAGGTGGCGAACTCAAAGAAGAAGTGACAGCATCTATTGAGGGAGCGCTGGAAGCAGTAAATAGTAAAAGACACGAAAATATTGCAAGAACTCAAGCTGAAGTGAAGCAGCTACAAGCTCAGTTAGATGATGAAGAAGATAAAATTCAGCAAGAAGTCGATGGTATCTTAACAGAGATTCAAGATACAAGCACAGAGAAATCAACTAGTTCAAAAACTGCTATTGAATCTGCTGTCAATACTATTAAAGATAGTGAGGAAGTATCATTGTTGAAGAAACGCTATGCTCAACTGCGAGCACAGTTAGCTATAGTACAAGCTAACTTAGCTGCACGTTATGGCGGACGTTCTGAGGAAGTGAAAGGATATTTAGACGAGGCGAAAAAGTGGTTTAACCAAGAAGCCCGTCCACAAGCAGAAGCGGTGGTTACACAGGTACAAGAAAAAAGCTCGCAGATAGATGAAAAAATTGGTGAAGCAGGTACAGCGATCGCTAAAAAAGAGCGTCAAATACGACAAATATTAAGAGAGTTGCTCCTAGCGGCGGCTGACAAGATTAAAGAAAAGGAACCTGCAAATAAATAGAATTTGCGATAACAACTAAAAAAGTCCGTATACGCGGACTTTTTTACTATTTTCAAACCTGCCTTAACAGGTTTTATATGTGTAAGCGCGACTTCTCATCACTGAGGTCATTTACTGAACTTTAGTATATTTCCTCTCGATTCAGTTTGTCTTCATACTTAGCAATAACCCAAATTGCATGAATACTACCGGGAAGCCAACCTAAAAGAGTCAGCAAAACATTAATCAATAAAGTAGGACCAATTCCAACTGTTAGAAAAACGCCTAAAGGAGGGATAACCAAACCAAGAATCAAACGAAGTAGTTTCATAGTATTGCTGCTACTTTTTCAAAATCTGTTTTCACTTACATTTTCTTGAATTAACCGAAAGAAGAACTCCTCCACAGGAATTATCTTGATTCGGCATAAAGTAGAGACAAGAATATTTTCATCTCTACATCTCATTGCTGATAATTAGCTTGAAGGTAATTGTGCATTGTCCTTTGCATCTTCGCTGCCAGTTAAAACCTTTCTTTCAGTAAAGTAATTGTTAATGAGAGTACTAGCAAAAGAAAGGACAACTGGACCAAGAATAAAAGCAATTAATCCGTGAACTTGAAACCCAGGAACTAAAAATGCTGCTAAAGAGAAACAAATACCGTTAACAACAAGTGAAAATGCTCCCAAGGTTAAGAAGTTAAGTGGCAAAGAAAGAGTCGATAGAACTGGTCTAACTGAACCATTGATAAAGCCAATAACCAAAGCAGCAACTAAAGCCGCTACAAAATTATCAATGTTAACACCAGGAACAACTAAATCAACAATTAGCAAGCTCAAAGCTGTTGCTAGAGCAGTCAAAAATGCTGGCATTATTGTCATTGTCTTGTCCTAAAAACTAGAGAAGGTGTTTTTAAAGTCCTTCCCCTATATTCAAATAATGTGATACGCGTCAACCTCTCTAGCAAGGCAGATTTCTTCTTACGCCATTTGGCTAGTCTTTTAAAAAATCCCTTTCAACTAGAACTCACGTTTGTCCACATTGTGGGTTTGTAGAAGATAGGGACGTAAACGCAGCTATCAACATACTAAAATTAGGACTCAGTACCGTGGGGCACACGGGAACTTACGCTTGGGGAGATTTGCCCTCTTGGGCAGTTGGTGCAAACCTGCAGCTCTAAGGCGAGTCAATGAACCAAGAATCCCCTGGCTTTTTGAGCAAATGAGCGTAGCGAAATTTGCTTGAGCCTTCGGAGTGTCAAGATGATTCAGATGGTGCTGCATTTGACTTGAAGTAAAGCGATGATTTATACAAGACTTGTTCTTGATGAGTTTCTAAAGTACAATCCGACAAAGGATAAGCGACACAGGTAATAGTGTAGCCAGCCTCTACCTCATGTGGACGCAGAAACTTTTGCTCACTTTGCTCAACTTCCCCACTGATTATTTTGGCAACACAGGCGGAACATTCCCCTTGTTTACATCCCGATGGTAGACGGATACCAGCTTCTTGTGCGATATCAAGAATATATTGGTCATCTGGGACTTCAATGATGCGATTTAATCCGATTTCGGAATTGACGAGTCGAACGTGATAAACTGCCATCTGTTATTTTTATACGCGATTTACTGCTTCACTGATTTCATCGATAAACTGATCCGCTTCAATTTCTCGTTCACTTCCAGCACTCGCACTTTCACAACTTGTCCTACCTTCACGATTTTCTTTGGATCATCTACGAATCTATCAGCTAACTGCGAGATATGCACCAAACCGTCCTGATGGACGCCGATATCAACAAAAGCACCGAAGTTCGCAACATTGGTGACGATACCTTCTAGTTCCATCTCCACTTTCAAGTCAGAGATTTCCTTAATTCCTTCTTTAAAAGTGGCATACTTAAACTCAGCGCGTGGATCTCTTCCGGGCTTTTCCAATTCGTTGAGGATGTCGCGCAGTGTTGGTTCGCCTACGGTGTCGGTGACGTATTTCTTGAGATTGGCTTTTTTCAGCTTTTCGGCAATTTGGGTAATTTTGGTTAATGGTACACTAAGGTCAGATGCGATCGCTTCCACTACCTGATAACTTTCTGGATGGACAGCGGTGTTATCCAATGGATTTTCACCACCACGAATGCGTAAGAAACCCGCCGCCTGTTCAAAAGCTTTTGGTCCCAACTTCGCGACTTTCAGCAATTGTCGGCGATTTTTAAATGCACCGTGCTGGTTACGATAAGCGACAATATTATTGGCAACGCTTGATGTAATGCCAGAAACAAAGGTCAAAAGTTCCTTAGAAGCGGTGTTCAAGTCCACACCAACGTAGTTAACGCAGCTTTCAACGGTTTCATCCAGCTTCTTTTTCAACAACTTCTGATCCACGTCGTGCTGATATTGTCCCACGCCAATGGATTTGGGATCGATTTTCACGAGTTCCGCAAGTGGATCTTGTAAACGGCGACCAATACTAATAGCACCGCGAACGGTAACATCTAAATTGGAAAACTCTTCCAGAGCAACTTTGCTTGCAGAATATATAGATGCACCTGACTCATTCACCATCACCTTAATTGGTTTGCGTTCCATTGTTTGCAGCACTTCCAAGACAAATTCATCTGTCTCGCGAGAAGCTGTACCGTTACCAATGGCGATTAACTCAATTTTGTACTTTTCAATCAAGTTTTTAAAAATTTTTGCAGCTAGCTGGCGTTGTTCAGCTGCTTGATGAGGAAATATCGCCTGGTATTCCAAAAATTTCCCTGTTTGGTCGAGTATAGCAACTTTGCATCCAGTCCGAAAACCGGGATCGATCGCCAGCGTCGGTTTCATCCCTGCTGGCGCAGACAGCAGCAATTCCCGCAAATTGGCTTCAAAAGTTTTGATGGACTCAGTATCTGCGTAGGTTTTCTTCTCAGCAATGACTTCACTCATCAAGGAAGTTTTCATCAAGCGGTTAAATGCGTCCTTCAGCATTGCTTGGTAAAAGTCACGAATTCCACGGACTTTCGTTTTTATCTCCTTTGACTCTAAATAGGAAAGTACGACATCTTCATCAAAGGAAATTTCAAAGGACAACACTTCTTCTGCTTCACCGCGACACAACGCCAGCATATTGTGGGGTGCAATGTTTTTCACCCTCATTTGATAATTACGGTACATCTCAAACTTGGTTGTCCCTTCTGGATGATCATTTTTAACGCGAGAGACAAATACTCCTTCCTCCAGCAAGTAGTCCCGCAGATATGCTCGCAGTTCTGCTTTTTCCGCGACTTCTTCCGCTAGGATGTCAGAAGCACCCTTGAGTGCATCTTCTGCTGTCTTGACTCCCTTCTCCTGGGAAATATATTTCGCCGCTTCCACTTCCAGTGATGCTGAAGCACCATTTTTGATGTTCAGCGACTTGATGAACTCCGCAAGCGGTTCTAATCCTTTTTCTCTGGCGACAGTGGCGCGGGTGCGGCGTTTTGGACGGTAGGGGAGATATAAATCCTCAAGTTGAGTTTTTTGTAAACAAGATTCGATTTTTTGTTTGAGTTCATCGGTGAGTTTACCTTGTTCTGCGATCGCACTTAAAATTACCGATTTCCTTTCCTCTAACTCTGTTAAGTAATTATATCTATCTGCTAATTCGCGCAACTGGACTTCATTCATCTCGTCTGTACGCTCTTTGCGATATCGTGCAATAAAGGGAATTGTCGCACCTTCTGCCAAGAGTTCTAGCGCGTTTTGCACCTGATAGGGTTTAAGGTTTATTTCAGTAGCCAGTAATTGAGGAATGTTCAGCATTGGGTGTCTCAGTTGAAAACGCTACTTTTTAAGGTAATACGTTAGATAGATTTAATTGTGCAACCAGAAAGTGTTAAGCTACTTTAATAATGATTTCGAAATCTTGTCTCTATACGCTGTTGTTATAGGTAACGTGTTATGGCTAACACGACGTAGATTGTCAAATTAAATACATTTGTTACCAATAGCATATCTAATATGCATATATAAACGCTTCTGCTTTTTGTTCAGAGGTGAGAGAAAATGGCTTTGTTTTTTCTGATTCCACTTTTTACTGGTTTAATTGGTGGCTATATCTTCAAAAAATGTACCGATGAAATCGGGCATTTTATAGGGATATTTGCAGTTGTCTGCATAGTCCTAAGTTTAGTCTTAGCACCTTGGCAGATACTGCTTTTGCTATTGATTTTTACCCTCGTTACCACGAAAAAACTTTTGCAGCAAAATGAGTATAAAATGAATCACGTTGATGAGGAACAAGAAAAACTTGATTCCAGTGATAACCAGGAACAAGTTCTTTCTAAACCCAAGAATTCCAATCTTGAAATGATACGTAGGTACCGTGGTGCTATCTACTGAGTTTCAAACTTCAGTGATGAAGTTTCGCAGATAGATTAGTAGATAAAGTATCACGGAATTATCACAATGTCCCTGTGATAGTTCACAGATAGAGAAGTACTTTTATTTTAAACTTTTCATAAGTTTATCTTATGGATTGGATAACAGATTTTTTCTAATTACAAGATAATTTCAGTTTGTTCATAAATCAACTTTTGAGACGGGATGCTCCCCTTCTATTCACCTATTAACCCCGGAAAAATCTTAGATAAATCAAGTGATAAATCAGGAAAACAAGGTAAGGTGACTGTCTCATTTGCCAAAATGATACGCTTGACTCTATAACCAAATTTACCTTGTAATTCTTGTAATGGTTCACTATAAGCTTCTAGATGATTGTCAACTAAATTGAATATCCAATAATCAGAAATTCCGGCTGCTGCATAGAGAGGTAATTTCTCTTCTTGGTCATACTGAAGACTAGAATCAGCAATTTCAATGATGAGCAAAATATCTGATGGTTTCGGATGACCAGAAAGGTAATTATCTGCCCGTTTTTTAACGATGGCAAAGTCTGGTTCTGGTTCACTCTTTGATGGTAAGCTAATTGGGTCTTGGCATTGAAGTTCTGCCTGACCCGCTACCAGTGCAGCTAATTCTCTTAGTAAATTTCTAGAACAAGTTGTATGAGGTGTCCCTTTAGGCGACATTTGGATGATTTCTCCGTTAATAAGTTCTACACGGTCATCTTCAGTAAAAAATCCCAAATCTTCTAATAGGTGATATTCCTTAACAGTAAAGCTTTTCAGGGTTGCCATTTCAATAATTTCTCCGTGAATTCATTCAATATGGTCATCTTGATGAAAGAATCCCAATTTTATGAGATTGTGAGAGTAGTAACTAGTTAATACAACCAATTTTTTATATCATTAAGTGTAGCTTCTCCCTTGATCAGTCAATTGAGTTCCGCCATGCTACCAAGTTCTCAATCTCTAAAAAGTGTCCTTGCTTTGGGTGACCTGCGACGAGTGCATCACATAGCCCTCAATGTCCATGATATGCAAGCCTCTCGACACTTCTACAGTAATATTCTTGGCTTGCACGAGCTGACTGGTGATGAGATTCCTGCAACCCTTGTAGACTTAGTCGCACAAGGTAAAGTTGCTAACTTTGTCACCCCTGATGGTACTATCCTCGATTTATTTTGGGAACCAAACTTACCACCGCCAGATCCAAACCCAGAACGTACTTTTACTAGAGCATATCACTTGGCGTTTGATATTGCTCCTGAGTTGTTTGAGCAAGCAGTCGAAGTTTTAAGACAAAATCAAATACAAATCGCACACGGACCTGTCACTCGTCCTACTGGTAGAGGTGTGTACTTCTACGATCCCGATGGCTTTATGATAGAGATTCGTTGCGATCCATAATAGTTGGAAGGGCAAGGGGCAATGGGCAATGGGCAATGGGCAAGGGGCAAGGGGCAAGGGGACTAAACAATTCAAAATTCGCTCATTCATAAGGTACGGCATTAAGAATCCAATTCCCAATTCCCAATGATTAATGACTAATAACTAATGACTAATGACTAATTTAGAGAAGACATATCAAGTTATCGAAGAGGCGATTAAAAAACCTTCAATTCCACACGACCCACAAAAGCAGTCGTTAAAAGCTTGGGCAATGTATTGTCTGCGAGACAGAGGTTTTAGGGTAATATATGCTCAAAATGCCGACTTCGCCGTTGAAACGAGAAACGGAGAAAAGATTTATTTTAAAGTCGCAAATAGTGTAACAGATTTAGATAATCAATTTGGCTGGATAGTTTGGGATAGTACCACAAAAAATGCCAACCTCATTCCACCCGAATCTTAGAATACAAAAAACACTTTTTAAAGTATTGCAAAGTACTATAATTTGAGATTTTGTACTTAAAGTCAGGCGCTTTTTGATAACTACTCAGATCTTGCACCTGAGTTAAAAACCGGGTTTCTTGAGAATACCTGCTCGTAGAAACCTTAATCTCTGGTTTAGAAACCCGGTTTTTTGGGTCTTGTTGAAAATGGTGCAAGATATCAGACTAGCAACTTGGGTTATTAAATCAATGTGGGAATTGTAGCGAGATAATCTAAGCAAAAAATGAGGTTGTGGTTTGTGTTTTGCTTCTGCTAAGATTTTGCTTGCGGAAAACACCAAAATGAATGCGTAAAATACTGAAATGAAAAAGCAAACTGCCAAAATGAGAGAGCAATTTGTCTATTTGCTTGCGGAAAACACCAAAATGAATGCGTAAAATACTGAAATGAAAAAGCAAACTGCCAAAATGAGAGAGCAATTTGTCTATTTGCTTGCGGAAAACACCAAAATGAATGCGTAAAATACTGAAATGAAAAAGCAAACTGCCAAAATGAGAGAGCAATTTGTCTGTTTGCTTGCGGAAAACACCAAAATGAGAAAGCAATCTACCAGTTTGCTGATTGAATACTCCCGGATTTTCCGTCTGAGCAGACTTATTATCTCTCAGATTCGGCTCTGCGTGGATTCTGGTGGGGCATCAATAAGCTAAAACATATTTAACTTGCATATTGTTAATTTTGGAGAAAAAGCGTCAATCCTTCTCCCCTGCACCTGAAGCTCCTCCGCCCCTCTGCTGTCTAAATGTGCAAATTAGATGCGTAACAGCTTATCAAGCGGATTATAGTAGCACAGCATCACCAGAGCAATTGTGGTGAAATGTAAAAAATTATATTTTTGTTTACGGTTCATCAACTTTATACCACTCAGTACGTTAAATCACAAATGGTTCTAGATAGCGATCGCACCACTCTCCTTGAAAGCGTTCGGTAACAAATGGTCTTACAATAAACTTGGGTGGACGACCATCTTGAACATCAATTCGCACGCATGAGTAGGGTAGTCGCATGTGAGCATAGTATCCATAACGACCAACAAAAAGCAACGAATCCGCAATTTTACGGCTAGGATGACCTGCAATATCCTCAAAAGTCTCCATCAATTCTGATCCCTCCTTTCGCTGACGCCGGGGATAATGACCGCCACCACCAGAGATGATGCAGTTGATAAAAGAGTCAGCGTGTCCAGTGTCTGTGGTGCGAAGGTATTCCAGACAGTGTGCATGACCATTCAAAATCAAATCGACTATTGGACGACTTTGAGTTAGGGAACCAAGCGTGTCTGCGACTTCATCAAAGACCCAACGCAGACGGCGGCGAACTGCCAATGTTTGTGCTTGATGCCACTTAGTCGCCTCTGTAACATAAGGAGGATGATGGAAATAAATGATACGTCCGCGTACTTGCTCGGTATTCCAAGATTCAATGAGTCTTTGCTTGAGCCAGTTGAGTTGTTCAAAGTCTACGGCTGGCGATTTATGGGATTCAAGTTGTTTCTCAATGTCGATTTTTATCTCATCAATTTGGTATAATTTAGCTTTGAGGGCATCAAGTTGTTCAGCTTGTGCAGCTATATCTGGATTGAGGTTGTCGCATACTTCCAGAATTTGCATCTCCTCTTGTTCTATCTCATGGCGACGATGAACCAATTCACGGCGTTCGGCTTCTCCTTCTTTTGTCGCTGGGAGTGGTAATGGTGCGTTAAAAGTATTAGAGTCGAGGGCGAAAAAGTCAATTCCACCGTAACGAAAAGTGTAGTAGCGGTTGGGTAAGCGGGTAAAACGTCCGGGTTCATAACGCAAACAGCGTCCCGTATCAACCTTAGCAGTGTAATGATTATCTAAGTGATGTTCCAACTGTTCACCAGAAGCGATCGCTTTAAGATAATCAAGAAACGCTCTTGCATAAGCGTCACCTTTATAAGATCCATGCCAACCTATTTCGATATCTTTATAGCGGAAAAAACGACGCAGTGGTCGTGTACTTCCGGCAAGCAAACGGTACATTAACGGTACATCATAATAATCATGATTACCAAGTACTGGCAAAATTGGCAGGTCAAAGACCATGCGATCGTAGGAAATACCTTTGGGATTTTCGCCACCAACAAGAAATTCGCGGTAAGGTTCGATAAAGTTGGTCGGGTAATACTCATGAGACCCCACCACATAAATCACATCGCCTGTGTGTAGGACAAAACTGCACTCCTGGCGGTGAGCAAGCATCAATTCAGCAATTTGCCGTTGGGGGTGATGTCCGTAATGCTCTGTGGTCCCACTATCACCTATAACCATGAAAGAGAACTTTGGATTATCTGAGTTCCCATCATCTATAACCATACTGGTTTGGTCAATCCCACGCTTGACAAGACTCGGATGTCGCCACCGTACCCGTTCCTTCATCTTTTGAATTTTCACAGGAATTGGTTGATCAAATATGAATTTCATAAGTCATGAGTCATAAGTCATTGGTCATTGGTCATTGGTCATTGGTCATTGGATTCTTAATGCTGTACTTTATGAATGAGCGAATTTTGAATTGTTTAGTCCCCTTGTCCCCTCATCTCTCCTACTGATACCCTGCAGCTTGCAACGAAAACAGCGTTGCATAGCGCCCTCCTGCTTGCAACAACTCCTCATGAGTTCCCTGTTCCACAACTTCCCCAGCTTCGATAACAACAATTTTGTCAGCCATCCTCACCGTAGAGAAGCGGTGAGATATTAGGAATACCATCTGATTTTTGGTCAAGGTACGAAAGTGATTAAAAATATCAAATTCTGCTTGGGCGTCCATTGCTGATGTTGGTTCATCCAAAACTAGAATATCTGCATGAGTTCGCATAAAAGCACGGGCGAGAGCAATTTTCTGCCACTGACCTCCAGAGAGTTCTTGTCCACCTCTGAACCATTTCCCAAGCTGAGTCTGAAACTTTTCGGGCAAATGTTCAATAAAAGGAAGCGCCATGCCTTTTTCAGCTGCTGTTTTCCATTGAGTTTTGTCTTCAATATACTCCACATCCCCCACACCAATATTCTCACCCACGGTGAACTGGTAGCGGACAAAATTCTGAAAAATAACCCCAATACGCTGTCGCAGCACATCCACATCCCACTCTTGCAAATCCAAACCATCTAGTAAGATGCGTCCGGAGTCTGGGGTGTAAAGTCGAGTCAGCAGCTTAATTAATGTCGTTTTACCAGAACCATTCTCACCAACAATAGCTAGTTTTTCTCCAGGCTTCAGGTGCAGCGAAATGTTTTTCAACGCAGGTTGCAAACTCCCTGGATAAGTAAATGATACGTTTTCAAAGCGAACTCCATCTTTGGGTTTTAAACCTTTAGTAGCTTTGCCTTTTGGTTTTGGAACTTCCTCTTCTAGAAACTCATAAAGATTAGAAAGATACAAGTTATCCTCATACATGCCTCCGATAGAAGTTAGCGCACTAGAAAATGTAGATTGTCCTTGCCGGAACACGGTAAGATACATCGTCATATCCCCCAAGGAAATTTTACCTGCTACTGTCTCCACCACAATCCAGGCATAAGCCATGTAAAAAGCTGCGGTACTCAACAAACTCAGCAGATAACCCCACCATCCTCGCCGCAGTGTCAAGTCGCGGTCTTCGCCATAGAGTCTATTGAATAGGTTGTGGTAACGTCCCAGCAACATATCTCCTAGTTGGTAGAGTTTCACTTCCTTAGCAAAGTCTTCTCTAGCAAGCAGCGTTTCTAAGTAATGCTGCTGGCGGCTTTCTGGCGCACGCCAACTAAATAAGCGAAAAGCTTCCCCCGCAAATTTCGTTTCAGCAAAGAATGCAGGCATAGCTGCTAAAATAAGCATTGCCACTGCCCAAAATGAAAACTTTACCAGCAAAACGCCGTAAGTCACAAGTGATAAGGCGCTTTGCACTAAGCCAAAAGTGCGGTTTACTAAAGACAAGGGACGAATTGATGCTTCTCGCCGTGCATTGGTCAATTTGTCGTAAAACTCTGAGTCCTCAAACTGTGTGAGGTCGAGTGTCAGCGCCTTTTCTAGAATGAGAACGTTCACTCGTTGACCAAGTAGCATCCGTAGCAACGATTGACAAACAGTGAGTCCTCGCTGACTACCCGCCAGTAAAGCTACAGCGATCGCTTCCAATCCCACATACATCAAAGGACGATAACTATTGACAAAATCACTACTGTATGCAGTGTTTGGAGAAGCCGAAACCACGGCATCAACAATTAACTTACCAATATAAGCTACAGCTGCTGGTAAAAGACCAGCCACCAAAGTTAAACTCGCAAAGATAATGGTAAGGGAGCTGCTAGTCGTCCACACTAAGCTCACAGCTCGTCTACTGTACCGGAAAACTGCGAAAGATTGGCGCAGGGCATTGCGTTTTTTACGTATCCTCATATTCTTCTTATAGTGTAAAATCGCCCCTTGTTGCAGCGATCGCAAGTAGAGTTAGGCAACAGATTTTGTTACATCCGTTATTTCATCCGTTGCCAGGTTCTCGATTCTAAAATTGAGTTATCACAGCACCTTGGGGAGTTGTAGCGATGAAAGAAAGACAACATATACTTGTACCGCGTGGTAGACGGATTTTTGAAGTTCTTCAATAACACTCAAAGAATAAGCGTCCTCCACTTTCCAAAGAAGAGAAAGCCAGACGTGACGCTGAGGATGAAGCGTTTGACAAACGTTGCGATGAAATTTTCCAGCGAGTTTGCCCGGAATTAATGAAAGCTCATTACAACTGGGCTATCATGATTGAGCCAAACAGTGCAGATTATGTCATTGATCCCAATCCAGAAGTCGCTTTCCAAAAAATCCGTCAGAAGCACCCAAACGCCAGAATTATGGAAATGCGACTGAATGAAACAGGGGCTGTTGGCAGAATATGATTCAAGGCAGTTTTGGTGTGAATGGGGAGCTGTATATGGAATCACTTTGAGTAAAGTCAGTGAAGGTGTTACCACCTCCACTGCTCTTCAAAACCGTGCTTGATAGTTTCCCATCACACGGCTCCTCAATGTTTTGGTGCTTGTTACGCACACCCCACGCTATCTCTAGCT
>JAHHHH010000102.1 GCA_019359415.1 Iphinoe sp. HA4291-MV1
CCAAAAGTCGAATCGAGCCGCAATGGATAATAATTATATGCTTACTATTCTTGCTGCTTGTTTATCCCTACATAATGATATCTCTAAATCCGCTTGTCAATAGCATTTGAGACGCGCTTACCCTGGGGCAAATACGAGAGTAAAAAAGAATTGTTTGGTTATTTATTTTACTTTATTACTGACTAAAACTCCTGTTTCTTGCTGTATTGGCAAAACATCTAAAATATCAGTTTGAGAACAATATTTCAAATCTTCATGACAGTTCAGGCGCAATAGACGTTTGCCGTGACTAGCGTGATGGAAAAGTCCTAATAGATTGTCTTGCCATTGAGAGTAAAGGGCTATAGCACCAAAGACTTCATCGTTACCCGCCAGTTCATCTTGTGATAAGTTGGTTTGCTGTAAAACGCTGTGAACTATAGCACCTGCACAAGCTGTGTCTTCTAGGGAAAAACTGCCTTCCCAACCGGAACCGACTATCCAAACTGTTTCTGGTTGCTTTTCCAAGAGATATTGCACCACTGCAGCGCGGTTAACAAAAGCACCAGCCAATACTGCTTTGGCATCTTGTATTTTTTGTAAAGCACGGGTGCCATTGGTAGTGCTGATGAATAAGCGCCGTCCCTGTAAAAGTTCTGGGGTACAATCAAGGGGAGAATTGCCCAAATCAAAGCCAGGAACTTTTGCACCGCCACGTTCTCCTGCTCGCAAGCGTTTTTCAACAGACCATTTCTCACTAACTGCCATAAGTTGATCCAAATCACTGAACACTTGGACAGCTTCTCCTCCACCTGCTAAAACGGTTGCCATTGTTGTGGTGGCTCGTAGTACATCGACTGCGATCGCGCATTCTGGCACATTACCTGTTGGAGTCAATTCCGGAGTGTGGTAAACGAATAGCTTCACGCCCTAGTTACACCTGATTGAATACTACTGCCGAAAATAATATTTCTACTTCACACGCGTCAACAGCTGTAGTGACAGTTTATGCAAGAGTTGAAGCAAAGGAGAAGAGAAGACGCTAGCACAGCGATTATCAACACAATAGCTTATCGGTTGGCAAATCAACGGTAATCTGAAATAAAGAACTGATTTGTAGAGACTGTGTTTGGCGTTCACCGAAAAACAAAGGGCGGAAGCCCCTGCCTTTAGGCATGGGGTTTGCTTACATTTCCCTCCACTACCAAACTAAGGCTATCCCTACCGAATGTAGAGATGTTGTATGCAACATCTCTACATTCGGTAAATCTAAAATCCAAAATCTAAAATCGATATGGCACCTTTACCCAACTATCGCCCTAAACAACTGTCTGTAGGTCCGTTAGAAGCAGAAATTCTGAATATCGTCTGGGAACTCGGTTCAGCTACAGTCAAAGATGTACACGACCGAATTCTAACAGACCCTAACCGTGAACTCGCTTATACATCTGTGACCACTGTACTGCGTCGTCTTACCGAAAAAGGTTGGCTAGTTTGCGTTAAAAAAAGACGAGCATACTATTGGCAACCATTGGTGACAAAGCAACAAGCGGAGGTTATTAGGGCGCACGAACAGTTACAGCGATTTTTGGCGGTGGGAAACCCCGATGTTATCGCTGCTTTTGCAGATAGTTTGGATGAAACTGCTTCTGAGCAAATACAAGCGATCGCCAAACGCATTCAAACTGCACGCCAAGCAAGGGAGGAACAATGATGCATCTGATAATGATTGTGGCTGCTTTGGTAGTTGCTTGCTCGATAAGATCCCTGTGGACAGAATCCCACGAAACTTGGAGTGAGCGATGGCAAAGAGCGTTATTTTTATTTCTCTTTCCCCCGTTGCTCATTTTCATGACAGCGATCGCCCTCATTTGCATGGGATCCCAAGGTCAAATGGGCGGGTTACAGGCAGGTTGGTTTAGTTATGTGCTGGCATTAAGTAGTCTTGCATTTTTTGCAGTTTTATGCATAAAACTTGCATGGGAAGGGTGGCAGTCCGTAAAATCTGCTCGCAACTGTTGCCTAGTTCATTTTGCAGATAGACAAGTGAGAGTTCTGGACACAGGGGCATTGTTTGCTGGTCAAATTGGATTTTGGCAACCCGAACTCGTCCTCAGCCAAGGACTGCTGCACACTCTTTCGCCAGAACAATTGGAAACTGTGTTAGCCCATGAACAAGGACATTACCATTACCGAGACACATTCTGGTTTTTCTGGCTAGGTTGGGTACGTTCCTGCACCGCATGGTTGCCAAACACAGAAGCTTTATGGCAAGAGTTGTTAGCCTTGCGCGAACTACGCGCCGACGCACACGCGGCTTCGCAGGTAGATCCCCTATTGCTTGCAGAATCACTCTTGTTGGTAGTCAGCAGTCCGCCTGTATCCTCAGAAATTTGCTGTGCTCCATTGGGTTCTAGTAACGTAGACCGTTTAGAACAGAGGATAGAAGCCTTGTTAGCACAGCCAGAACTAATACCAGAAGTTCAATTACAGTGTTGGAATAGTTTTCTTTTGGCGTTTATGCCTCTAGTAACGGTCATGTTTCATACCTAATTCCTGACTTCTATCTAAAATAAGGTGCGTTAACGAAGTAACGCACCCTATTTTTTTGAATTTCGTGCATTAGCGATCGCTAACAACTCATGTCATTCTTTCAAATATCATCCACGGAAATTTACCAGAACTTCTCCCGATTTGACTGAAAGGCTTAACAAGAGGCAAGAAAAAGTTAGTGCTAGTGAATTCTAGAAGAGCTGATTAGAAAACATTGCATCACTGTGGGCTAAAGCCTACGCCGGCGGTTTTCATCCTCGGTGTAAATGCACGGGTTTTCAACCAGCCATCATTATAGTAAATCATCATACTGGGATGGAGTAAGCAGGTGAAACCAGATTTAGACAACAAACACATTTCCGATTTAGACCAACTTCTCGCCCTTGTTACCTCCCATCGCATGAGAGGACGTCAAATTGTCTTCACCAATGGCTGTTTTGATATACTTCACGCTGGGCACGTCTCCTATCTCCAACGCGCCAAAGCATTAGGCGACATTCTCATTATTGGTGTTAACTCAGACGATAGCATCTGCCGTCTGAAAGGACCAACTCGCCCCATAAACCCTTTGGAAGACCGCATCCAGGTTCTCGCCGCATTAGCTTGCGTTGACTATCTCATTGCTTTTGAAGAAGATAGCCCCAGTCACCTCATTCGCAAGCTTCACCCCAATATCTATGTCAAAGGCGGCGACTACACCAAAGAAACTCTACTAGAAACACCTGTAGTAGAAGAATACGGTGGAATCATTAAATTTTTGCCCTTTTTGGAAAATCGTTCAACAACTAGAATCATTGAGCGAATTTTGCAAGTCGAGATCTTCCCTCACTCAGCTGGTGCTATTGTGGAGGATTTCAAGAGCAGCAGATAAGCAGAGGAGCTTCTCCTTCAAGAGATGCTACGACGCGTTAGCGTTCGTGTAGCGTGCGCCTTATGCTCAGCGTATCCCTTCGAGACTCAGCGTAGTGCCCTTATGAGCGATGGTACACAAGTTTGTCAGGTTGTAGCGGTCGCTCTTAGTTTTGTCTGTGGGGACCCTACACCCTTCTGAATATTCATCATTACTAAGTTATGAACTGAAAATATTTAGCAGATAACTATCCAACTGTTGCTATTTCTTAATTTTTTGTTACAACAGTTTATGAAAAGTTACAAAAAAGAACGCGACTATGCGCTATACCACTGATGACAGAGGCATTCTCAATAACTACGCAGTTGAACCCGCTGTTTGTTTGGCAAAGTATCCAACCCTTGAACAGCACCAAGCGTTATGCTTTTGGTGGAGCGCTGGCAGGTGGAGTCAATCTGCCTCAAGACAAGCTTAGATTTAGTTCTGAGCAGTCTCCAACAACGCTCTTCAGTGCAACCCTTACCCCAAATTGTTCTCAAGTTGCCGTTTGACTTACCTCTGGTACAAGCTGATGGGGAAGGACTCATGGAAGTCCTGACTAAGCTACTGGATAACGCTTGCAAATTCACCAATCCTGATGGCACAGTGACAATTCGTGCCCAAGTGCTAAACCCGGAAACTGAGTTAGTGACTTGGGCAACTTTCCAAAATCAGCCAAAGCATAAAAAGATGTTAGAAGTCATCATTGCAGATACAGGTCGGGGAATTGAGCCAAGTCTGCTAGAAACCATTTTTGAACGTTTTTATCAAGAAGAAGGTTTTCTGCGACGCACAATTGGTGGTACTGGATTGGGTTTAGCAATTTGTCGTCAAATTATTCAAAGACTAGGGGGAAAGATTTGGGCTGTGTCTGCGGGGAAAAATCAGGGCAGTGAGTTTCACTTCACATTACCCATTGCAGTTCCAATTGAGGATAAGCAGAAGTCATGAAATTTACCTGTTTGGGTTTTGGGTAGTTTTTGTCCATACATTTGCTAGCGGTGATTGCCTTGGAGAAAGAAATAGCCCCTTTTTGGCTTATCTTAAAGGGGCTATCTGATAGTTGCTGCCTATGTAAGGCGAAGCAAGTGATGGAAGTAGGCGATAGTATGATTAGATTTTCATCTAATTAACTTATGTAAATTTTAACATTTTCTTTAGATTTTAGTTTTAATATTTTCTTTAAATTCTTGACAAGACTAATGCATTCTTAAACCAAGAGCAAGTGAAAGCAAAGGGGGTGTATCTCATGGACTCTTCAACGTTACGTCATATCTGGTCTGTGATTGAAGAAACCCAGACTAGTACTCTTCTAAACTTCAGCGATATGGAACTAGTTCAGCAGTTAATCAGACTGCTAGAAAACAGGAAACTACTCAATGATGAAGAAATTAGTATCATGAGTGCTTATATTTGTTCCACAGTCCCAGTAGTTCGCGACTTAGCTAAAGCGCGTTCGGCAAGGATAAATGGACGATGGGTTGTTAGCAGAGGATTTTTAAGAAAGCGTCAAAGTAGAAAACTACTTTCCTCAACCTATAGATATTGACTGGGAAATCGAAAAAGTAAGATAAATTATCTCTTATCATTGAGAACCACTATTTGACGCTCTCACGGCGTGAGCACTTTTCGCTACGCTAGGCGGGTTGTTCTCACCTAATCTGCCTTGCTGGAGTACCAGGCAAGAAGACGACACGTTCACGACAGCTGGAATGAGCACCATTTCTTGCTGTATCGCTTTGAGGGAACTGCACGGTAAACGTGGTTTGACCTGTAGCACTCTCCACCTGAATTGAAGCTCCTAACCGTTTCACTAATTTGTACACAAGTGCCAATCCCAATCCAGTTCCACCATGTTGCCAAGGGTCATTGTTGGGAATACGATAGAAAGCATCGAAAATCCGGATCTGTTCATCGGCTGCAATTTCAACACCAGAGTTACTGACACTGATCTGTATCGTGTTGACTGTGGCATACGCAGAGACGATAATCATTTCGCCCGCAGGTGTATATTTGCAAGCATTGGTCAGTAACTCAATCAAAATCCGCTCCAGATCCGAGATATCCGTCGTCAATGGTGGAAGTTCGGCAGTCGTCAGTATATACAACTGTTGTCTAGAGTTGCGAATGCGTTCTTCAAACAACCAAACAGTTGAAGGAATCCAGGTTTTCAGGTTAATTGTATCCATAATCGGTGGCGTGACCTCCGCATTGAGATGGGCGAGCGTGAGCAGATCGTTGATCAGTTTGATCTCTCGCTGACACTCACAATGAAGAATCTGAAAGAGTTGAGTTACTCTGGGACCAGAGCGATCAAATATGCCTTCTTGTTTCAGGACAGCTTCCAGAGTTTGGGCAGCAAGACTAATACTGGTGATTGGCGTTCGCAGTTCGTGGGAGAGGGTGTTGAGGAATTCATTTTTTAAGCGATCAAGTTTTTTTAGCTCTCTCACCTGTGCTTGAGTGACTTCGTAAAGTCGGGCTTGGCGAATAGCGATCGCACACCCATTGGCAATCTGCTGCACAGCAATATCGCGGATGAGTGCCATTCTTGAGCCAATGTAGTCATACAATGCACAGACTTCCTCACCACTTAGCAGGATCTTTCTGGCTATTTGTTGCAAGAGCAGCCTGATTAACGCTGTATCCGTAAGGGTAAGCAGATCACTGCTCGGGGTATCCTCAATGACAGACCAAGTCAAATGCAGTATTGAAGAGTTGACAAGCATTACCCTAGACTCCCTTTCTAAAGGAATTTAATATTTTCTTTATATTTTTTCTATTTTATGCACCAGCATTGCCCTACCCCGATCTTTCTGTAAAATAATTTAATATTCTCTTTAGATTTTGTTGATACTGTTATCAAGCAGTTAAGCTATGAACAGGTCTGAAATCACCACCCAAACTGGGAGTTCGATAAGTCGCAATCTTGAAACCATTTATTTTTCTGGTTCAATTCAGCCTCATGGTATCCTTCTAGCGCTGAGTGACCCTGAGCTAAGGTTTCTTTTCGTAAGCGCAAATATCCAGGAGCACCTTGGCAAAGCTCCCCACAATTTACTTGGTCAATCCCTCAATACGCTGCTTGATGTCCAATTCGTCGACGCTATTAAGCAGAGTTTGGAGGAGATTGACAGTGTTAGTCCCATAAAACTTCAAGAATGCATCTCGGTAGGTGAACGTTCCTTTAACGGCATGGTTCATCGAACAGAGAATGCCATCATCCTTGAATTAGAACCGATATTGCCTCAAACGGAGTTGGGTTTCTTTAGTATCCCTACTCTAGTCAAACGAGCGATCGCTAAACTGCGACAGGTATCCAGCAGGAGCGAATTTCTCCAGTTGGTGACTCAAGAAGTTCGTCAAATCACCGGATTTGACCGGATTATGGTCTATCATTTTGACCAACAGGGGGCAGGTACTGTGATGGCCCAGGCAAAGCGGGACGACTTACCGTCCTATCTGGGGCTGCACTATCCCGCGACGGATATTCCAGAGCAAGTTCGGGCGTTGTACGCACGCGGAGTGTTGCGGTTTATTCCCGATTTGACGGCACAGTCAATTGAGTTAGTTCCGGCTTCCCATCCGGTTATGCAGCAACCGCTTGATCTCAGCCTTGCAGTTCTTCGGGGTGTTGATCCCTGCTGCGTTGAATACCATCAAAACATGGGCATAGCAGCCATTCTAGTCATCGCGTTGATTAACGATCAAAAGCTTTGGGGATTAATTGCCTGTCATCATCAGACACCCAAGTATGTTCCTTACGAAGTCCGCGAAGCCTGCGAATTGTTGGGGCAGTTTGTGTCATCGGAATTAGCTCATAAAGTTAATCATGAAGAACTAGACTACATTGTCAAACTCAAATCCCTGCAATCGGAGTTTGTTGAATCTATTTCCCAAGTCGATAACCTCAAACAAGCGCTTGTCAATCCTGCCCCTCGACTGCTAGATCTGGTCAGTGCCACAGGAGCTGCTGTCTGTCTGGAGGATGAAATTACGCTCGTTGGCGTAACACCAACGGTTGAGCAGGTTCGCGCTCTCATCCAGTGGGCAGATACTCAAGTCGGCGATGCCCTGTTTCACACTAATTCGCTGCCAAAGCTTTACCCAGAGGCTACTGCGTTCAAAGATGTTGCTAGTGGCTTGCTACTGCTGCAAATTTCTAAAGTCCGGCGATACGACATCCTCTGGTTTCGTCCAGAAGTCCTGCAAACGGTAAACTGGGCAGGTGACCCGAATGCATCCATTACGGTTGAACCAGGTGGCAATGTCACTCTGTCTCCCCGTCAATCGTTTGAACAATGGCAAGAAACCGTTCGATTAACCTCGTTGTCCTGGAAAGCATGTGAACTGGAGAATGCACTGAGCCTCAGGAGTGCGATCGTCGGTATAGTTCTTAACAAAGCAGATGAATTAGCCCGGATTAATCAGGAATTAGAGCGCAGCAACCAGGAGCTAGATTCCTTTGTCTATGCCGCCTCTCATGATCTTAAGGAACCCTTGCGAGGTATTCATAATTACTCGATGCTGTTGTTGAGAGGTTATGAGTCGGTGCTGGATGACGTGGGAAAAACCCGTCTGCAAACTTTAATCCGTTTAAGCCGTCGCATGGAGTCGCTCATTGATGTCCTGCTCAAGTTCTCGCGACTGGGACAAGCGGAACTCCATCTTGTACCCACGGATATTAACCAATTAGTGAACCAGGTGCTAGAGGATTTGTGCGTCAGCCGTCAAGAGGTTCAACCTGATATTCGCATTCCGCGATCGCTGCCCATAGTTCACTGTGATGCTGTCCTTATCAATGAAGTGTTTACAAACCTGCTCAGCAATGCCTTCAAGTATAACAATAAGGCTGAACAATGGATTGAGATTGGTTACTTGGACGCATGGCATGAAGATAAGGGAGTCTCTCCCCCATCTCCCCCTGCTCCCCTGCTCCCCTGCTCCCCCTCATCTCCCACTTTCTACGTACGGGATAACGGAATCGGTATTCGAGCACGACATCTTGAAACCATCTTTCGGTTGTTTAAGCGGCTGCACGAGCAACACTTGTATGGTGGCGGTACAGGAGCAGGACTGACAATCGCTAAGAAGATTATCGAGCGTCACGGCGGACGAATTTGGGTAGAATCCACTCCCAGCGTTGGCTCAACCTTTTACTTTACTCTGGGTGATTAAGATTTTGTAATAGGGTAATCAGGATTTTAAAAGCTTTAACAATTGTAACGTTTTAAAAAGAATTGTAATATTTAGAAATAATACAAGTTTTTCATAACACGAATGACAATGAAGCTGTACAATCCCTTGCTCATTGCCGAGGATAGTGATGAGGATTTTGAGGTACTGCAACTGCTGATGCAGCAAATGGAGGTTCCTAATCCCATCTATCGCTTTACAAACGGAGATAAAGTTTTAGATTTCCTTTATCAGGAAGGGGACTATGGCAATCCGGGCGACACGCCACGCCCCTCTGTCATCCTGCTCGACTTGAATTTACCAGGTACCGACGGTCGTGATGTGCTAGAGCAACTCAAGCAAGACCACAATTTTAAGGAAATCCCGATTGTCGTTTTCACGACCTCCTCAAACCCAAAAGACGTTGAATTCTGTTACAAAAACGGGGCAAATGGCTATCTGATTAAGCCATTTGACTCTCATGAACTGGAGAAAACAGTTCAGGCATTTGTGGACTACTGGCTGGCAACCAACACACCACCGAGAAATGGGCATTAAATCAGATATTCAAAACTCCAAACTCCATAGAGATAAGAAATTTCGCGTTTTTTCACACAAAGGATTTGATATGATCAGGAGTATCAAAAGAAAATTTTCTCTATTTTCTTTAGATTTTCTTTATAATTGGTAACTTATAACTTTCACAACCTAAAAAAAAATTCCTCTGTTTTCTTTGGGTGTGGTCAAAACCTGTTGGTAAAGGAATGGACAAGGGGACATTGCCCATTGCCCATTGCCCATTGCCCATTGCCCATTGCCCATTGCCCATTGCCCATTGCCCATTGCCAACCAACTACTTTTGAGCACACCCGTTTTCTTTTCATGTTGAACGTCTGGACACTCCTAATCACTGATGACTGTGCGGAGGATCGAGAAGTTTATCGTCAATATCTTTTAAGCGATCCTCACCATTCCTACCAGATTTTGGAAGCAGCTTCGGCAGAGGTTGGGCTAGCGCTTTGCCAGAAAAAACACTGCGATGCCATTTTGCTCGACTTTTGTCTACCCGATATGAGCGGGCTGGAGTTTCTGGATGAACTCAACCAACAGCGATTAGATTCCCCGCTCCCCGTCATTATGTTAACTGGGCAAGGCGATGAACGCATTGCTGTACAGGCGATGAAGCGAGGTGTTCAGGATTACCTGGTTAAGCAACATCTACAACCGGATGTCTTGCAATTAACTGTTCGCAATGCAATCCAACAGTCACACCGGCAAAATCAGTTCAGTAAGACGCAGGAACGGCAGCAATTGGGTGCGGCGATCGCTCTTCGCATTCGTCAGTCGCTGAAGTTGGAGCAAATCTTACAGACGGCTGTAACCCAAGTGCAGCAACTGCTCTTGTGCGATCATGTGATGATATACCAAGTCGCCCCAAATCCAGACAGTAACCAGAGGGTACAATCCGCAGAGCCTCATCTGACAAAGCTTTGTGAGGCTGGCATGAGTCGCTTATCCCACGATCCCATCCAGCAATTCACCGCTTTTGTGACTGACAATTACCAACCCAGTCTTTGGGAAGTTGAAGGAACAACCAGGCTGGTGCAAGGTGAAGTGTCAATTATCGTTTCGCCCAACCGGAAAAAGGCGACTGAGGCATATCTGCTCGTTCCTATTTTGCTCACAGAGCAAGATGAATCCTCTGCCAAACTTTGGGGTTTGTTAGTAGCTTGTCAGGATTCTAAGGTAAGGCAGTGGCGAAAGGATGAAGTAGACATTTTCAATCAAATAGCTGAGCAGTTGGCGATCGCTATCCAACAAGCCCAACAGCTGAGCCTGGCTCTCGTAGCTCTAGAGAACGAAAAGCAACTCAACGCTTTGAAATCCCAATTTGTCACAACGGTTTCTCACAAATATCGAACTCCCTTAGCGTCCATCCTTGCAGCTGCGTCAACGCTCTTGCAACATAGCAATAAGCTGAATAAAGCTAAACACCAACACTTCCTGCAACTCATTGAAGACAAGGCAAGACAAATGACTCAGTTGGTGGACAGCCTGCTGGTGATTGAGACATTTGAATTCGGCAAAGCAACGTTTACGCCATCCCCATTTGAGCTGCTGCAATTCTCCTCTGACATCATTGAGGAGCAGCGACAGATAATCAGCGATTGCCCAAGGGGCACTGGCGGAGCCAATCGCTACGAATTGACGTTCAAAATCACAGGGAATACCAAGGGATTCTGGGGCGATCCGAAACTTTTGCGGCAAATTCTGGTCAATTTACTGTCGAACGCCATCAAGTACTCCCCAGATGGCGGCAATATTGAAGTTCACCTGAAGGGGAACGATTCGCACATCATTTTTGATGTCAAAGATGAAGGAATCGGGATACCCATTGAGGATCAAGAACACTTGTTTCAATCATTCAGTCGGGGAAGTAACGTTGGTGAAATTCCCGGAACCGGCTTAGGATTAGCCATTGTTAAAGCTTGCGTCGAGTTGCACGGCGGCGAAATTACGGTAGAAAGCCAACAAGGGCAAGGAACAAAGGTGACGCTCAGCTTACCAAAGCGATCAACCTAGATTCAGAATGCTGGACTGAAGGGGTGTCGCTCTGTTCTGTTTTATAGCAGTTGCCAGGTAGATTAGGACATGAACTAATGAGAAAACATGGACACCAAGAGACTTTCAAGCCTTTTTCCTGCTATATGTAAAGAAATACTTAAATTATGAAAACAAACATCCTGTAAAGAAATATTGAAATTATTAAAATAAACAGAAATATTAGCTAAACTTTGATCATTCTTTAGATTGTCTTAATAATTTGTTCTCCGCACTTCTAATCAAAGCTGTTGCGGGTAGTCATACCCGCAACACTTCTATGACTTGGAGCTGAGAAATGAAAAAGTTTTGCACTGAGTGGATTCAAGAGTGGTGTCAAGAAAATGGCTGGACAGACCTGTTTACGGTGCGACGTGAGTATTGGGCATTTGGATCTAACCCCGATTTCGGAAGAATAAGAACTAGTAAATGAGGTGACTGTGAAAAAAGTACTTGCAATTATTCTTGGTGGGGGTGCCGGCACCCGACTCTATCCGTTAACAAAACTCCGTGCAAAACCTGCTGTTCCTTTAGCAGGAAAGTATCGCTTGATTGATATTCCTGTCAGTAACTGCATTAATTCTGAAATCTATAAAATTTATGTGCTAACGCAGTTCAACTCTGCATCCCTCAATCGTCACCTTTCCCGTGCCTATGACTTTTCTGGGTTTCGTGAAGGATTTGTAGAAGTTCTGGCAGCTCAGCAAACTCCACAAAGCTCTAATTGGTTTCAAGGGACAGCGGATGCCGTCCGCCAATATCTCTGGCTGTTCAAAGAATGGGATATTAGCGAATACCTGATTCTCTCTGGAGATCACCTGTATCGCATGAACTACAGCGAATTTATACAACGTCACCGAGACACCAATGCTGACATCACAATCGGTGTCGTTCCAATGGATGAAAAGCAAGCTTCTGCGTTTGGCTTGATGAAGATGGATAGTGCTGGTCGAATTCTAAACTTCAGTGAAAAGCCCAAAGGTGAAGCATTACAGGTGATGCGTGTTGACACTACCCTATTAGGTTTAACACCAGAAGAAGCTAGACAAAAGCCTTACATTGCCTCAATGGGGATTTACGTTTTTAAGTCAGAGGTGTTGGTGGATTTGTTGGAGAAGTTTCCTGCTCAAACTGATTTTGGTAAGGAACTCATTCCAAAAGCTATAACCACTCACAACACTCAGGCTTACCTATTCGATGGCTACTGGGAGGATATTGGAACGATTGAAGCATTTTATAACGCAAATCTGGCACTGACAAAGCACCCACAGCCAGAATTCAGCTTCTATGACGAAAAAGCACCCATCTACACCAGAGGGCGCTTGTTACCCCCAAGTCAACTTCAGAATTGCCAGGTGACCGATTCCATGATTGGGGAAGGTTGCATTCTCAAGGATTGTCAAATTTCCCACTCCGTTTTAGGTATCCGCACGCGAATTGAAGCAGGCTGTAGTATTCAAGACACTCTCATCATGGGTGCAGATTACTATCAATCATATGCAGAACAGCGAAGTGATCTTGATCTCAAGAGTGTACCCATAGGTATTGGAGCAAATACTACCATTCGTCGTACGATCGTTGACAAAAATGCGCGTATTGGTCGTAATGTACAACTGATTAACAAGGAGCAGATTGAAGAAGCAGACCAGTCAGACCAAGGCTTTTACATTAGGAGTGGCATCATTGTCATCCTGAAAAATTCCACAATTCCCAATGAAACAGTAATTTAGAATTGACACTCCTCCTAGAAGGATGTTGGAGCGTGAATTACTGAAGATCTTAATTTGTAGGGTGGGCACTACCTACCTTCCTATATTATTGGTGTACAGCGGGCAGTGCCCACCCTACGTTGGATTCGCTTTTTTCTTGTTCCCTGTTCCCTGTGTTGCATTTATCGTCTTTGACAAAACTAGATATCTTGACGGCAACGCGAAGAAGCCGCATCGTGTTTCCTTCTAAACCGTACATATACTGGATTTCCACACTTTCCGCTCTTGTCTTATGAGAGAAGAATTAATCTTGAATCAGGCGACACTAAATCAATTAAAGATTTTCGATGCAGTGATAAGATACGGTAGCTTTAATCGCGCTGCAAAGGAACTATTTCTCTCTCAACCCGCCATTTCTGTACAGATTAAACAACTGTCTGAATCTGTGGGTTTGCCTCTGTTCGAAAAGGTAGGTAAGCGCCAGTCTCTCACCGAGGCTGGACAGGAATTGCTTGCCACTTGTCAAGAAATTTTCGACTCTATGGCTCGTTTTGAAAAGAAATTAGCAAATTTAAAATTGCTAAAACAGGGAAAATTACGTTTGGCAGCATTTTCAACAGCAAAATATATAATACCGCTAACTTTAGGACAGTTTTGCCAACTTTACCCAGGAATTGATATCTCTCTACAACTAACTAATCACTCTGGCATTGTGGATCGTATGACAAGTAATCTGGATGACTTGTATATTATGAGTCAAATGCCAGAAGATTTGGATGTGAATTTCCATCCATTGTTTGAAGATTCTTTGGTAGTGGTAGCATCAGTTAATCATCCGCTGGCAAAAGAGAAAAATATTCCTATGGAACGTCTTGCTTCTGAACTTTTCATTATGCGAGAACCAGGTTCAGGAAGCCGCTGCGCTCTGCAAAAGCTATTAGATGAACATGGGGTAGCGCTAAAAGTTAAGCTGGAATTGGGAAGTAACGAGGCGATTCAGCAAGTCATCGCAGATGGCTTAGGAATTTCGATTTTATCTCGCCATAGTTTAATGTCAGAACCTACAAATTTTGTATTAACAACTTTGGATGTAGAACACTTTCCAATTCAACACAATTGGTACATAGCTTACCCAGCACGAAAACAGTTGTCTATCATTGCTCGTACTTATTTCGAGTATCTACTGGACGCGGTAAAGCAGTTTATGGCACCAAGTGCTTCTGGTGGTTACGGCTGTGTGAGCGACAATAATTTACCATCAAACTACTGCAATATAATTTCAGTTCGAGTAGCTTAAATAGGTTACATCTAGAGTTCTGGAGCACAACAACTAGCCCTTGTGACATTAGAGACGTTTAGCTTCTAGAAAATAAAGGGTATAAAGCAATGCGGTTGCTGTTAAGGATTATTTTTGAAGATTTCACACGTGTAGAGATGTTGCATGTGAGCCAGCGCGTTGCCCAGAGTTGTTTGAGTTCAGAGCAGCGCCTGAGGTTCCAGTGCTGCACCTACGTTTCCCTCTCCTGACGGAGACGCTACTTTGAACACTTGGTATCTGGCGTCTCCGTTGTGGCGACTGCGGGAGATTTCCTCATTGAGTGCGACTGACTCTCCCGTTGGGCAACGTCTCTTGCATTGGTTACCGTTCTTGCAAATTATCTTATCAGCAACCGTATTGGGGTATAAAGTGTTTTATCAAAATATTCTTTTATGATGGATATAGTGGGGTTTTATCTATTCCTCCAACTTGATTGAGAGGCCAAAAGCGGATGATAGCACGTCCAATAATATTCTCCTGAGGAACAACACCCCAGCAACGGCTATCATAGCTACTGTTACGATTATCTCCTAACACTAAATATGAGTTGGGCGGTATGGTGACAGGTTGCGATAAGAAAGACGGTTGGGGACCTGATGTACAAACATCAACGACTGTGCGCTGTCCAGTTGCTAGATACTTGTTTTCCAGTAGGGGTTTGTTGTTGATATAAACTTTGCCATTCCTGAGTTCTACCTTTTCTCCTGGTAAGCCAATCACACGCTTAATAAAGGCATCTTGGTATTGTTCTTGTTGTAGCTCTTTGGTAGGAGAAAATACTACAATATCGCCTCGCTTCGGATGAGAAAATTTATAACTTAATTTATCGACAATAATCTTGTCTGCCTCCCACTGGTTTTGAGAACCATGCAGGGTTGGTTCCATCGAACCAGAAGGAATCCAACGGGCTTCGGCAACAAATGTACGAATTCCCAAAGCTAGGACTATGCTTAATATAACCGTCCTACTAAGTTCTGCGAGCCAGGAGTTATTGGATTGTTTGTTGCTAGAGTTGTTATCAGACACTTGGTTTTGCATTAAATTACAAGAGTGATGGTCCTTGGATGCAGGTGAATTACTTACCTGAGCAGGGATGCTGTATTTGTTTATCTTAACTTTACAAATTAGCTCTTAAGCCTCCGCATAAGATTTCCAATTCTCTACTAACTTTTTGACAATCTGCTTTGATACCTTGGTAGGCAATGCTCTGTAAGCATCACTGTCTTTAATCAAGTGATAAAGACGAGTAAGCGCTATATGCTTACTCGTCTCAAAGAAGTACTGACAGCAAACGAAGTTGTCTGCGTTGTACAGATTCTTAGACTTAAACGCTAATTCATCTGCCTCCTGCCAATGTTCATGATTTTTGTTGATGACGTGTCCTTCAACTACTCTCATGACTCGCAGCCCACGCATGATGTTTGGAACAAAGCACGAGCGTTATAAATCCTCCCGTATTCGCCGCCGTTGTTCACTAAGAAAAATAAACTTTTTGTAACAAAAAACACAAAACCTCCGCTCAGAGTCCAATTAAGTTTAACCTATTATGAATAGTTATCTGTCACGTTCAGCTCTTTTTTTTACGCTGTTGACCCTATGTCATCGCCTACGAGTTTGCTGATTCGTCACGCTCGCATGATTTTACCCAATGGTGAATCACTTGTTGGGGATGTGCTGACGAGCGATCGCACGATAGTTGAAGTCGCACCAGAAATTTCTGCCACAACGCCAATTACAGAAATTGACGCAGAAGGGTTAACTTTGTTGCCAGGGGTGATTGATCCACAAGTGCACTTCCGGGAACCAGGACTGGAATACAAGGAAGACTTGTTTACCGCCAGTTGTGCTTGTGCCAAAGGAGGAGTGACTTCCTTCTTGGAAATGCCGAATACGCGTCCTGCAACAATTACCCAACAAGCTCTTGATGAAAAGCTACAACGCGCCTCACAAAAGTGTTTGGTTAATTATGGCTTTTTTATTGGGGCAACGGCAGACAATCTGCCTGATTTGCTTTTGGCAAAGCCAACTTGTGGAATCAAGGTTTTCATGGGTTCAGCGCACGGACAGTTGCTGGTTGACCAAGAAGCGGCACTGGAAGCTATATTTTCTAAAGGTGAGCGTTTGATTGCCGTTCATGCTGAAGACCAAGCTAGAATCAACGAACGCCGTAAGGAATTCGCTGGAATTCATGATCCTGTGGTTCATTCCCAAATTCAAGATAATCAAGCAGCACTATTGGCAACTCAGCAAGCATTAAGACTTTCTAAAAAATATCAACGTCGTCTGCATATTCTGCATATGTCAACAGCAGAAGAAGCAGATTTACTGCGTCACGATAAACCCAGTTGGGTGACAGCAGAGGTGACACCCCAGCATTTACTTCTCAATACAAGTGCTTATGCTAAGATTGGCACCTTAGCGCAGATGAATCCACCTTTGCGATCGCCCCACGATAATGAAGTCCTTTGGCAAGCTTTGCGTGATGGAGTAATTGATTTTATTGCCACAGATCACGCACCGCACACTTTGGAGGAGAAAGCTCAAGAGTACCCTAACACTCCCTCTGGGATGCCTGGTGTAGAAACTTCCCTACCTCTGATGCTAACAACTGCGATGCAGGGACAGTGTACCCTTTCCCAAGTGAGTCATTGGATGTCACAAGCCGTAGCCAAGGCATATGGTATTCCAAAAAAGGGAGCGATCGCTCCTGGTTATGATGCCGATTTAGTTCTTGTCGATTTGAGGACTTATCGTCCTGTGTTACGCGAGGAATTGTTGACGAAGTGCGGTTGGAGTCCTTTTGAAGGCTGGAATTTGACTGGATGGCCTGTGATAACTATAGTAGGTGGTCAGATTGTGTATGAAAAAGGCAAGGTACATACAGAGGCACGGGGTCAAGCTTTAACTTTTCATCATTAGTCACTTTAGCATGACTTCTAGAAAACAGTCTAATTCTGACGTGCGCCTCCGTTGGAGACTCACGTTGTATTGAGAACTTGGAACTGCGGTAAAAATATCACTCATCAGGTAAACATTTACAAGAGGAGTCTTTTGCGTCAAACACAATGTTAGGACTTACACATTCATAGAAAGCTGACAAGACCCCAATTTCTTCACTAATGACGCAATTGTATGGTGTAATTTCCGCTTGCCGAGTCCTTTCATCTCCGTAAGTCAAGCGCACACTAAGATAGCTATCTGGTTTATAGGGTATACGTTCTGCCCACTCAATCGCGACAATTCCTGGTATCACCTCAACACCTTCCCAGTAAGTTTCTAAGCTTAAGGCAGCGACTTCATTTGATTCTAAACGATACAAATCCAGGTGGTAAAGGGGAAGGCGTCCTTCTGTGTACTCGTTAATGAGGGTGAAAGTTGGACTAACAATTGGATCGCTGATGCCTAAACCTTCCCCAATACCTTGCACCAAAGTCGTTTTGCCAGCACCTAAATCACCTTCTAGTAAAATGACATTGCCAGCATCCAGCGATTGACCAAGAGTGATTCCCAGCTTTCGCGTCGCGGTTGTATCTGCCAGAAAAATTTTCATCAGTCATTAGTCATTAGTCATTAGTCATTAGTCATTAGTCATTGGGCAAGGGGCAAGGGGCAAGGGGCAAGGGGCAAGGGGCAAGGGGCAATGCTCGATTCACAGTTCCTAGTTCCCAGCTCTTTTGTTCCCAATTCCCAATTCCCAATGCCCCTTCACTTCCCATGATGCGCTCCACTATACCATCGCCACAACACTCGTGCTAGTCGTTGGGAGTTGTGACGCACGCAACCTGTTTCATCTTCATGCATCACATTAGCTGTCACAATTCGCCGTCCCAACTGGGCTACGGCTTCTCGATCTAGGAACACAGGGTGAGAGTGTTGTTGGGCATAGCGGATCAGTGCGCGAGCACTAGGAGATTTTTTGTGTACTAGTACAGCATTAAATAGGGGTCTACCGCAAGCAGTATCAATCGCCCTAATGTGGTCAGCAACAGTGTATCCCTGAGTTTCTCCAGGTTGTGTCATAATGTTGCATATGTAGATACGCGGTGCGTCCGAGGCAGCGATCGCATCAGCAATTTCTGGTACCAACAAATTGGGAATGACGCTGGTATAAAGACTACCAGGACCCATAATAATGTAATCGGCTTCTTTAATTGCCTTGATTGCTGCTGGTAAAGCTGGGGGATTTGCAGGAATGCAGCCAATCTTGACAATACTACCACCAGCTTCGGTAATTTTAGATTCCCCTTCTATATGGCGACCATCGACTAATTCAGCCCAGAGGCGTACATCGCTGAGGGTTGCTGGTAAAACTTGTCCTCGGATCGCTAGGACTTTGGAACTGGCGGCGACACCTCTTTCTAAATCGCCAGTAATGTCACTCATCGCCGTCAAGAACAAATTGCCAAAACTGTGACCAATCAAACCATCTCCAGCCTTAAAACGGTACTGGAACAGTTCTGTCAATAATTTTTCTTCGTCAGCTAGTGCTGCCAAGCAATTGCGAATATCTCCTGGTGGTAGCACGCCAAATTCCTGGCGCAACCGCCCTGAAGAACCGCCGTCATCAGCAACAGTGACAATAGCGGTAATGTTGGCGCTGTAAGCTTTCAGACCTCTCAGCAAAGTGGAAAGTCCTGTACCACCGCCTATTGTTACAATTTTCGGTCCTCGGTACAATCGACGATGTGCCAGTAGGACATCAATAAGTTCTTCATCACCTTCTGATCTCAAAACCTCAGTAATTGAACTTACCGTCCGTGTTTGTCCCCACAGAAGCAACAGCAAACCGCACACTAATACTAAAGGACCGCTAATGTAGTACGGTACAATATCGGTGATGACTCCCAGAATGCCCCTCAAAAACTCAATTGCCCAAAAAATTGGCGTCAGCCTAATCCAGATAGCCAATCCCAGACTTGCTAAAAGTACACCTCCAACACTAATGAGCAACCATCGTTTGACCGATAGTCCAGGGGACAACCACTTGAACCACTGGTTAACTCGATGGGAAGTGCGACTGCGTGACTGCTTTTGCAAGGCGTTAAGGGCTTGTCTGAGAAAACCAATTGACATACCAGATCCACAGCAGTACTACTAACAATGATTAACAGAAAATGTACACCACCTGCTTTAAATCCAAGTGTGGAATTGTTACACTTTTCAATCCGATTAGACCAAAAGTGCGTAGTCTAAGTTGCCAGTATGCCGAGTCGCCCCCTAAGCTCTATACCCAGAGGGCACGCACTCGCTGCAAGCTCCTCCTTTAGGAGGTACGCTGAATTCAAAATTCATGGATTGTAAATTCAAACAGGTTGAATCTTTCTTTTTTGATGTAAATTTTGAATGTTTGAATGATTGCAAGGGAAAGCAGTGCTCTTTGGGCAATCGTGGGTCAATGGAACAGCGAATTTTAGGAATAGATCCAGGACTGGCAATTTTAGGATTTGGAGCGATTATATGCCAAAAAAACCAAAACAGGGTGCAAGACAATTCAGTAAATCTACTAGACTTTGGTGTTATTAATACGCCAAGCAAGACAGAAGTTGGACAGCGGCTATGTACGTTGTACGACGATTTGCACACTCTGATAAAAGAGTTTCAACCTGAGCTTGTAGCAATTGAGAAACTCTTTTTCTATCGTATGTCAAGTACTATCCTCGTTGCTCAAGCACGGGGAGTAGTTATGTTGGTGTTGGCGCAGCATCACTTACCAATAGTAGAATTTACCCCTGCTCAAATTAAACAGGCATTGACGGGATACGGTAATGCTGAGAAACACGAGGTTCAGCAAGCAGTTGCGCGGGAGTTAAATTTAGACTACATTCCCCATCCGGATGATGCAGCGGATGCATTGGCTGTGGCGCTGACAGCATGGTTTCAGGATTAATATTGCGGTATTTTTAATGTTTTAAATTATACATTTTGCTGTCTGGCACTTGCCAGTAAGAAAATATCTAAATGCGCAGCAACACTCGCTACGCTCACATTCAAAATGCAAAATTAAGATTCTTTTTTTTGAATTTTGAATTTTGAATTTTGAACTTTGAGTTCCCCCGTAAACGCAGCGTATCCGTAAGGACTCAGAAGGATTGCCTTTAGGCTTGCGAACTAACACCCCCAATGCTTCTAAATCAAAATCTCCTCACTATTGTTGCGGTTTTAGTTGCGGTTTTGGTTTGTCCTTGAAATTACTTTTTGGCTTGCCTTTGTACGGGGGTTTACCTCCGGATGCTCCAGCTTCTTTATAGGCTGCCTTCTGAGCTGCTTTCTTCTCCGCTTGCACTGACGATTTATCTTGCTTAGATGCTTTGAGAAATCTTGGTGGCTTCTGTTCAGGAAGAGCTAACAGGGTATCGAATGCGAAAGCATCACGTTGAGGCAAGAACTTTGCTTTGATTTGAACAAATACTGGGTGTCCTTGCTCTTCTTTCGTCGCCTTAGGATTGAATCTAAACGGCGGGAAGGGTGCATCCTTCCAAAACAAAGGTAGATGACTAGCCTTCATGAATTTAACTTTCTTTGCAGGCTCAGCTTGCTTAATATAATCCAGTCTCTCCTTCGTAAAATTGCGGAACACAGAAATACACGGAGTGCAGCAGACAGGAATGAACTGCCACAATCCACAGAGTTTGAACTCCATGTCTTGAAGCTCTTTTGAAATTACCTCTGCTTGGCGTCCTTTGTCAAACCCGACTAGCTGAAAACAAACCTGGTGAGGTTGTTCCTTTTTAGGAAAATGAATAACTTTTGGATAGACAACCAGTCTCTGGACATGCTCACCAGTTGCTTCTATTTCTTTCTTAAGTGCATCAAACGCTCGTTGTTTCTTAGGCGCGTAAAAAAGAGGATACTCTTTATTCCCAATGACGATAGTACTTTTGTTCTCATCGTTGAAAGCGATCTTCCCGATAATGACTCCAACAGCTTGAAATATCGCTCCAGAGTGTTCTGAATCGTCTTTCTGTTTTTTTTCATCACTTTGAAGTTGTCCATCAGCCTGGGATTGATCGTCAGTTGGGTGTTGTTCAGTTTGAATCTGCTCTGAAGTTTGAACCTGTTCTGAGTCAGGAGGGGTATTAACCTCAGTTGGTTCTGTAGTAGCTTCTGTGCTAATAGTTTCTGTTGATGCCATAATTAATTGTTGTTCACCGTGCTTGTATAACTCTACTTTTACTTTGTTGAACTTGGGAGAAAATCCCAAGTTTGCATTATTAGGTGCTGAACGTCTATCAATTCAAATTCTAGAAGAACTACCGATGCCGTTCGACTCGTGTCAAGCGCCCAGAAGCCATCTTCGTGTTGACAAGCATCATCCCGGAGGCAAGTTTCGTGCACTTGTTGTAGGCGATCGCCTACTTTCCTAAGAAAAATCTTAGGACTTAGGCATGGTACATATATACTAAACTCAGTAGACCGAAAAGATTTCTAGAAGGCTTACCATTGGGGCATTCTGGCGGATTGTATACAATCCGCCAGAATGCCCGTATCATCTGCGTTTTGAGCAATAGGGTTGTAGATGAGTTCTCCTGCTAAGGTAAGCGATCGCTCGACCCTGTGCCCAAAACATCGCCCCAAACCCTCATTCTTGCGTTGACTGACAAAAGTTTTCGGTCTACTGAAACTCGATGTCTTGCACTATTCTTAATTAGCACCCTCGCCCGCCTTCATCTGTGAAAGATTAAGGTTATGGTAATTTTGTCAATAAGTAAAATAACTTAAAAATGTTACCAAAAACGTGGTAGAAAACATAATTTTTGTGGGAGCGATTGCCCAGAGGGCACTGCGCCCTGCGCAATCGCGTAACCAAGTTACTCATTATTCACTTTGGCGCTTAAGCTAGGTACCAAGCTTAGTTTAATACCTTATTTTTGACTCTCTTTTCAGCATAATTTCTAATTGACAAAATGAATTTTATCTTAATCTCTCACGAATGTCGCTTTGCCTCAAAGTCAATCTTTACAAACTTTGTATAGCGAAGGTTTCAACTGGAGTTTAGACTAGTTCGCGGTGCGAAACTAAAGAATAAATTAACTAAAAAGTTGATGACTAATATTGGTTATTCACTAATTTTTACCATTTTGATGGTGAAGATAAAATTTGTTGAAAAAT
>JAHHHH010000051.1 GCA_019359415.1 Iphinoe sp. HA4291-MV1
GATCTGGGTTCGCTTGAATGAACTCTATCAACTCTTCCATCTGTACTGCTATGCACTCTATCACTACTACCAATATTCACTCTATCAACAACTGTGATTTTTTACAAATGATTTAGGATTGCTATAGGTTGAGATTTCGGGATAATCCTGGAGAGATTGTGAATCGATCTCAAGCAAGTCTTGAAGGAGCAACTAATACATTTGGTTCTCCTGTTGGGTTACAAGTTGAAAGTGGTAAAACTTTAGCTTTAGTGGGAGGTAATGTTTCCTTATCAGGTGGTAATTTAACTGCACTTGGCGGAAGAATTGAGTTAGGTAGCGTTGACGCCGATAGTTTTGTTAGTTTGAATGAGATTGATACAGGCTATGCTTTGGGATATCAAAATGTTCAGAAATTTAGAGATATTCGACTATCTGGCGGTGCACAAGTAGATACCACTGGTAATGGTGGTGGTGTTATCCAAGTGCAGGGTAAAAATATCACTCTCACAGATCAATCATCCATTCGTTCTGCTTCCTTTTCACAAGCAGGTGGAAATTTAATCATCAATGCTACTGAGTCTGTAAAATTGAGTGGAGGTTCCGTAATTGGAACTTTTGCTGAGGGTGCAGGGAAGGCTGGAGATGTATTGGTGAAAGCTTTTGATTCTGTAGAGTTAGAAGGATCTTCTGCATCAGGTTCCCTTACTTTTCTTTTCTCTCAAGTATGTGGTTTCTCTCCAGAATGTAGCAGTGCTACAGGTAATGGTGGTAATTTGACGATTGAAACAAGGAAACTACTCCTTCGAGATGGAGCCAATATTGATACTTCGACTTTCGGTATTGGAAACGCAGGGAATATATTGATAAAAGCATCCAATTCCGTAGATGTGACAGACATAGACATCAGTTCAGAGAAATCGAGTGGTATTCGTGCTCAAGCTTCCGGTGATTATGTAGACAATCCAGGCAATGCAGGAAATGTGACTATTGAAACTCAACGATTAACTGTTCAAGGTGGAGCGCAGATATCTACTGCTGGTCGTAAAACTGGCAATGCTGGAGATTTAACCATTAATGCGGCTGATTCAATTCTCTTAAGTGGAGCTTCACCATTTGCGACAGGTGAACTTTTGGATGATCAACGCAGTGGTCTTTTTGTGTCTGCGGAACCAAACGCTACAGGGAATGTGGGTAGTTTAAATTTGACGACTGGACTACTGACTGTTGAGGGTGGAGCGAGAATTTCAGCAGATAATTTTGGTTCAGGTTTGCCTGGTAGTTCAACTTTAAATGTCAGGCAATTACTGATTCGTAATGGCGGGGAAGTCAAATCAGGTTCAGGTTTAGATTCAGATCCTTTCGCTATTGGTAATGGTGGAACTTTGACTGTTAATGCTACCGAGTCTGTGGATGTTGTCGGTACTGGAACCATTGCAGGTAAAACTCTGTTCAGCACTTTGTTCTCTCAAGCTTCAGCTGGTGGTAAGGCAGGGAATTTGATTATCAATACCCCAAATTTAAATGTCCGCGATGGTGGACGAGTGACTGTGAGTGCAACGGGAACTGGTGCAGCAGGTAACTTAACTGTCACAGCCAACACCATTCGCCTCAACCGAGGAGAACTCACTGCAACAACCAACGCGGGAGAGGGAGGTAACATCAGGCTCCAAAACTTAAGTCTGTTGCAGATGAAAAATCAAAGTCGGATTTCTGCTGAAGCTTTGAAAGATGCCAACGGTGGTAACATCACTATCGACGCTCCTAACGGTTTTGTGCTTGCCTTTCCTGGACAAAACAATGACATTGTTGCCAATGCTGTTGAAGGAAGAGGTGGTAACATCAACATTAATGCCACGAGAATTTATGGTTTGGAACAGCGGAAGTCAACTCCACCAAATACAACCAATGACATTGATGCTAGCTCTCAATTTAACTTTTCCGGTAACGTAATTATTAATACACAAGATATTGACCCCAGTCGGGAGCTATTTGTATTACCTGAGAATGTCATTGATCCAGCACAGCAGATTGCCCAAAATCCCTGTCTACGAGGAGGTGGTGAATTTGTCATCACTGGACGTGGCGGGTTCCCACCAAACCCCAATCAAATTCTCGGTAGTGACAATGTTCGCGTTGATTTGGTTAAGCCTGTTGTCAATACGAGGAATTCCAGTGGTGAAACTAAGAATTCTAGTCGTGAAACTCACAAGCAGTCCTCCACCACTTCGACAGCCGAACCGATAGTACCAGCCCGAGGATGGATCTTCAACGACAAAGGTCAGGTGGTTCTGGTAGCCTATGATCCTACCGAGACTAACCCTCAACGCTCTTGGCAATCCAATGCTGCTTGCTCTGCATTTTGAACCAAAATTCTTAAGCGCAGTCCACACCCATAATAACAATATGGGTGTGGTCAAAACCTGTTGGTGAAGGAATGGACAAGGGGACAAAACAATTCAAAATTCGCTCATTCAAAATTCACGCATTAAGAATCCAGTTGCCCATTGCCCATTGCCAACCAACAAATGATTGACCACACCTTAACAATATAGCGATTCTGGTGTTGCATACGCTACAAGGTAGGGGTACAGCATGCTGTGCCCCGCCTGAGCGCAATGCTCCCAAAGGAGCCGCCCAAAGGGCGATCGCACATGCATTATCACCAAATCTTCAAGCTAAAAGACAAGCTATTGGGAAAATCAGATACTCCAAGAAAAACAGTTTCCAAATGAATTGGTAAAAACGAGCGATCGCACTTTTGTGTTGCAAGTCAACTTTCCTACTGAGCCACCACATCCCAACCAGTGCGACGAGATGAGTTATTACTAAAAAAACAGAGTTCGCCTCAGCCAGCCGCAACACACCAACTAAAATCATCCCCACATAGCAGACAGTTATCACCCCAAGAGCAAGATTAAAAACTGCTTGCTTACCGATTTGGAGGGTGAAAGTTTTGATATTATACAGCAGATCACCTTCCATATCAGGGATATCTTTGAAGATAGCGATCGCAAAAGTAAAAACCAAAATAAACAGCGTCAACACCCATACCGCTGATGGAATTGACTGACTCTGTTGAAATACCCAACTGTAGTGCAAAAACAAACCTAAATTGACAATCGCCCCGCGCACTGAAAAAATACACAATGCTGCCCAAAAAGGAAACCGCTTCAAACGAATAGGTGGTAAAGAATAAGCACTACCAATCGCCAAACTAATAGCCACCATTCCAAACAAAAATGGTCCTTGAAGCAACGCTAATAGCAGCGCCAAAAAACCCGTAGTAGCTACAATAAATTTGCCTGTTGTTGGAGAAAACTCTCCAGCAGCAACAGGCAAATGAGGCTTATTAATCTTGTCAATTGCCACATCCTCAAGTTGATTCAGCCCCACGATGTAGATATTGCCACACAAACAGGCAATCCATGCTCCAAAAAGAGGGAATAGAGAATAATTGCGAAATTCGCTGACAGCAACAGCAATCAAATACAACCCCAACACACTTAAACTGGTGCCAATAATCGTATGTGGACGCGAAAACTTCCAAAAACTATAAAACCAATTACCCTGAAACTCTTTCGGTGAAACCTGACTCATTCTCTTTTCTCCTCTTGGCGTTTTTGGCGGTACCCTGCGGGTTCGCCTTTAGGCGTTCTCGTAAGAGTAGCCGCTGCGCGTCTACGTTACTTATTCCCACACAACAACCCAAACCGAATCAATCCGCGCTCATATCCTCGACTCATCAACCCCAAAGACAGCGCAGCTTGAATAGTACTCCAACCCGAACACAGCAAACCCCAAATCGCTCTTGGAGAAAACGCTGAATCAATCACAACATCCCAGAATGGAGCAACTGCTTTTGACCAATCAGCAGTACGAATGTTTTGCAACCCTAGTTGACGGGCAATAACTTCATACTCAGGCAAAGAAATGACATAAGGCAAGCAGTACACTCGATAAATCTCCGCCAAGTGCTTCTCCTCATCCGCCGTAAGGGGTGAGTTATCAATTGGTCGATGACACCAAGTCACCATAATCAACGTTCCACCTGGTTTCAGCACACGATAGCACTCCTGTATGAACTTGCTCTTATCCGGCATATGCTCACCAGATTCTAATGCCCATACTAAGTCAAAAGAGTTGTCAGTAAAAGGCATTGCCTGAGCATCAGCCACTTGGAAATGAGTTCTCGCACTCAACCCAAACTCAGAAGCACGTTCTGTTGCTCTTGCAGCTTGTACTGGACTCAGAGTAATTCCTGTTACCCTAGCATGAAATTTTCCTGCTAAATACAGCGAACTACCACCAATTCCACAACCTACATCTAAGATATTCTCAGCTTGTTGCACTCCTGACCATTGCAGGGTTGCTTTAATTAAATCAATTTGCGCCTGACGGCGGTCTTTTTTCTGTGTACCATCTGCACCATAGTAACCGTGGTGCATATGTTCGCCCCATATCTGTTCCCACAGACTGGAGGAAGCATCGTAAAACTGCTGAATTTGCTCGTACAGTGTTGAACTCATGAGGGAAGCAGTGTTAGAAAAATGCAGAATTTAAATAAACGACATATTGGTAGGCTACCATGTGTGTTTTTAATTAAATAAAGGTGTTTTTGCTCTGGGTGATAAGAAGTTTGTCTATATAGCTATAAAGTATTGTAATGAAGACTAATTTATGACTGTTGCTCGCACAATTTGCTTGGGATTTCTAGCAGTCATCACTGTAGGTACTGTCCTACTGATGGTGCCTTTTTCTACAAGTAGTGGTATGTGGAATGACCCAATTGTAGCTTTATTCACCTCAACATCAGCAGTTTGTGTTACAGGGTTATCGGTAGTAGATCCAGGTACCTATTTTTCTTTTTGGGGTCAATTCTTTATTGCGCTACTAGCACAAATTGGTGGTTTGGGCTATATGACAACCACAACCTTTTTAATTTTACTGATTGGTCGTAGATTTGACCTGCGGCAAAAAGTTGCCATTCAACAAGCTTTAGACCGACCAGGAATGAAGGGAAGTGCCCAAATTATCCGCTCTATTATTGCGACAACTTTGATTTTTGAAATAACAGGAATTTTTTTACTACTACCAGTTTTTGTTCCTAAGCATGGATGGGATCAAGGACTTTGGCTAGCTATTTTTCATAGCGTTAATGCTTGGAATAATGCTGGTTTTAGTTTGTTTAAAGATAGTTTAATTGGATACCAATCATCGTTTTTAGTTGTTTTCACAATAACAGGATTGATTATCTTTGGAGGAATTGGCTATCAGGTCATTTTGGAAACTTACTTTTGGTTGCGCGATCGCTTGCTCAAAAAACCTACAAATCTCTTGTTCTCTTTGGATTTTAAAGTTGCTATTAGCACAACATTAGTTCTTTTGATATTTGGGACAGTTACATTTTTCTTTATAGAATCAAGAAATTCTGAAACATTTGGAACTTTAAGTTTTATTGACAAGTTATTAGTGGCTTGGTTTCAATCTGTCACTCCGAGAACTGCTGGGTTTAACACCATTGATATTGGCAAAATGACAAATGCTGGTTTATTTATTATGATTGCACTAATGTTTATAGGTGCAAGTCCAGGCGGTACTGGAGGTGGAATTAAAACGACCACCTTGAGAGTTCTCACCAGTTGTACGAAGGCAATTCTTCAAGGGAAAGAAGAAGTTTTATTGTACGAACGCAAGATAGCAACATCTTTAATTCTAAAAGCTGTTGGAGTTTTGGTTGGTTCAGTCGCGACTGTCATTGTATCTACCATTTTAATTACACTAACAGATCCAGAATTGGAATTCATTCAAATCTTGTTTGAAGTCGTATCAGCCTTTGCTACAGTGGGTCTTTCTACTGGAATTACAGGTAGTGTATCTGCTGCGGCAAAGCTAACATTAATTGTGACGATGTATATTGGAAGAGTTGGTATTTTACTACTCATGTCAGCTGTACTCGGAGACCCACGACCTAGTAGAATTCATTACCCAGAAGAAAACTTACTTGTAGGGTAGTAGGTACTGAGGAGCAGGAAACAAAGAAAATAACTCATGGGCAACGACTCATTAAATATTAAGTATGCCGAAATGATAAAATCTACGTAATAAGGCAAAATAATTTTTATTAGCTCAGTATAATCAAGTTTTTTGCCATAGATAAAACAGTGTTAATAAGGATAACAGCTGTGAATTTGGCGTCATTGGGTTTTTTTCGTAGTTTACGTCAGGACAATCATCAGTTTGCTGTGATTGGGTTAGGTCGTTTTGGTCGTTCAGTCTGTTCAACGCTGCACAAATTTGGCTATCAAGTGCTGGCTACAGATATAGATGAAAAACGGGTAGCCCAAGCGTTGACGGAGCAGATAACTGATCATGCTTTGCAATTAGATTCAACAGAACCTACTGCACTGCAAGAGGCTGGAATTTGTGAATTTGATACGGTCATTGTAGCAATTGGAAATTACATTCAAGAAAGCATAATTACAACATTGAATGTGAAAGAAGGTGGTGTACCTCATGTCATAGCAAAAGCCTCTAGTGAAGTTCATTGCAAGCTATTGCACAAAGTGGGAGCAGATCACGTCGTATTTCCTGAGTATGAAGCGGGTAGCGCTCTTGCGCGAACACTCACAAAACCCTCAATTCTAGACCGATTTGACCTTGACCCAGATAATAGTATTGTAGAGTTGATTGTGCCAGACGAATTTCACGGCAAAACAATCGCTGAACTACAACTTCGCAGCCGCTATGGTTTGAATTTGCTGGCTGTTAGTCAAGATGGCAAGTTCCAAATAAATCCTAACCCCAATAAGCGTCTTGATCGCGGTTCAGCAATGGTTGTTATTGGCTGCAATAAAGACATTAATCGTTTACCTATTTGATACATCGGGAATAAATGGCTAATTGTTAGTTATTAGTTGTTGGCTATCTAAAAGCACCACCACTAATACCGTTTCACTTTAATTTTGATACAAATGGAAATTGCCCATTGCCCATTTGTATCAGACATTTCGTGAAATGGTATAAGCACTAACCAAAGTAGATAATTCTAGGTATGTACTACAAAAAACACGGCAAATGAGACATCGCGCACTACTGCTTATAAATCGTCAAGCTCGCCAAGGACAAAAGCGCCTACCTGAAGCAATTCGTTGTCTGAAGCAGCTAGACTTTGATTTGATTGAGGAGTACACAGAACAACCACAGCACCTATATGAAGTCATTAAACGCCACCAACATGAAGTTAGCTTAGTCATTGTTGGCGGTGGTGATGGTACCCTTAATGCTGTGGTAGATGCTTTGGTAGAAACGCAGTTACCTGTGGGAATTATCCCTCTAGGAACTGCCAATGACTTAGCTAGGACTCTAGGAATTCCGAATTCTCTTCCCGAAGCTTGCCAAATTATTGCCAGTGGTGAAATACGACGCATTGATTTGGGGTGTGTGAACGGTAAGCACTTTTTCAACGTTGCGAGCTTGGGGCTGAGTGTAAAAATCACCCAGCGACTGACTAAAAAAGCTAAGCGTCGCTGGGGAATATTGGCTTACGCTATCACTGCATTGCAAGTCATTTGGGAATCTCGACCTTTTAGCGCAGAGATTTCTATTAACGGTACATCTATTCCGGTGAAAACGGTACAAATTGCTGTAGGTAATGGTCGGTATTATGGGGGTGGTATGGCAGTCGTTCATGATGCCACAATTGATGATCAAAGGTTGGATTTGTACAGTGTGGAAATTAAACACTGGTGGCAAATTATCCCCTTATTACCTGCCATGCGAAAAGGACGACATATTTTTTCTCCTAGTGTCCGTACTATTAACGGTCAAGAAATTGAGATTCATACACGCAAACCACGCCCTATTAATACAGATGGTGAAATTACAACCTACACTCCCGCTCAATTCCACGTTATCCCCAATGCTTTAGCTGTGTTAGTACCATCAAATAAATGATTGATGAATACTAAATGATGGCTGATGAATGAGTAAGTTAGAAGATAGGACATTTCACATCTCATCATTCATCATTACAATGCAGCTAAAATTTTCTCAAGATATTAAGTTCCTGCTGCAAAGGTTAGCCAATGAACCACTCAGTCTTGGCGATGTTTTAGCAGAAACTTCAGAACGTGGTTTTAGCTTGGTGATTGCATTATTAGTTTTGCCATTTTTATTTCCTGTCCCACCGGGATTAACTGGACCCTTTGGTGGTGCTTGCTTGATATTATCAGTACAGATGACTTTGGGAAAGCGATCGCCTTGGCTCCCGATAAAAATTGCTACATATAAATTTCCTCGTTCCTTTACCCAAATCATTTTAAAAAACTTACAAAGAGTGACCAAGATTTTAGAAAAAATCACCCGTCCTCGATTGGCAAAAATAGCAGAAAATCCTTTGACTTGGCGAATAAATGGGTTTTGTATCTCTTGGTTAGCAATTTTACTAATATTACCAATTCCTCTGACCAATCCTATCCCTCCAGTGGGAATATTACTCTTAGCAGTAGCCACTCTAGAATCTGACGGTTTGTTGATGTGCGTTGGCTACGTTTTCACTGTTTTGACAACTCTACTATTTGGATTCATCTTTTATGCTTTATGGATGGCTCCCAGCTTATTACCAAAAGTTTTTCAATAATTTGTTAAGACTGGTTGTAGAGTTATTAAGGTATTGTTTTGCTCTCTACACTACTTAGAAAAAAACCCTCAGCTACAGACTGAGGGTGGCAATTAGGGTGCATCTACCGTCTCTTTATCCAACATCCTCCTCACCACATCCGGAAGAATAAAAAAGCGTAGACGCAAAAAAGTGTCCCGCAAATGGAACTTGCTTTAACTGATTCGGCGGAATTCAAGAGTCCGCCTATGCGGTGGGGTGCATCACGCCGGGGAATTGTGAGGTACATCCTTTATGGATGTCCGAGCAATTCCCATATTTGTCCGGAATGACTTTACTGGTAAGTGTAGATAATAGTAAGATATAAAAACTAAGGAGGTGATTTGAGTGCTACACAAAACCGTACAGGTTCGTTTATACCCATCCAAACAACAGCAAATACAGCTAAAGTCTGGGGTGCTGCATCTGGGTAAAAAACGGTAATGCTTCTGGCTTTACTATCTACCACCCAAACCCGTAGCACCTTAGCATCTTCTAAATAGTCTTTTGCTTTAGCAGCCATTTGTCCAAAGGTTTGTCCTGGCGAAATGATCTCAATGACCAAATCTGGGGGAACAGGGCAAGCTTCATCCTCATCCCAGTTGGCAGGTAAACGTTCATAAGAAATGTACAATAGGTCAGGTGTTGGCACCCAATCTCGCCCTTGACGAGTTAATGTGATTGCCCATTCTGGGCAGACTTCTCCGCGTCCCTCACACCATTGCTCAATCAGATAGAGAAGGGCGCGGGTTAACTTGGAGTGAAAAAACTTGGGTGACATCTTAGGAATTGCTTGACCATCAACCAGTTCGTAAGTGATATCTCCGTCGCCTGGGGGAAGATTCAAGAACTGTTGCAAGGTCAGTTGATTGTTGGCTTGGAGTATCATAACGCAAGTCAGGTGGCGGCTATTCTTAATTTTAAGCGTTACTGAATTCGAGTATGAAATGACAAAATCAACAAATAACACTAGCTATAACAGTCTTAAATCATTCGTGAAAAACAAGATCCCCGACTTCTGGTAAGAAGTCGGGGATCTGTGTCTTCAATTTTCACAAATCAAATAAGATTGCTATAGGCGTGTGCCCTCTGCGCTTGGTGCTTTGAAATTCAATTCATACTTTAAATGACATTTCCTGTAACACTTGTCGGATAGTATCTGATGGCACTTGGTCAGTCACCGTCACGACACCTATTTGCGTAGGCAATACAAATCGTACTTTACCAGCTTGAACTTTCTTGTCTACTTGCAAAGCCTCAATAATTGCTTCAATATCCACCCCATCTGGCAACTTCGTCGGTAAACCCGCTTTTTGAATTAAGGCGTCTTGACGTTCAGCTTCTTCCTTTTGCCACATTCCTAGTTTCACAGCAATCTGCCCTGCTGCAACCATCCCAATAGCGACTGCTTCCCCATGATTCACGACTCGATAACCCGTCAAGCTTTCCACTGCATGCCCAATGGTATGACCATAGTTGAGAATTGCTCTCAGTCCTGCTTCTTTCTCATCCTTGCCGACGACATCGGCTTTTGCTTGACAAGAGCGCGTTAATATGCTTTCTATCAATTCTGCCTTAACGTAACGGAGTTGATCCAAGCGTTTGCTTGCTTCCATCTGGGCAAACAACTCCGCATCCCAAATCACCCCATACTTGATGACTTCTGCCATTCCAGCACGAAACTCACGAACTGGCAATGTTTTCAGTACTTCTGGGTCAATGAAAACCAAACGTGGTTGATGGAATGCCCCAATCAAGTTTTTGCCTTGGGGATGATTGACACCAGTTTTGCCACCTATTGCTGCATCTACCATTGCTAAAAGTGAGGTTGGCACTTGTACAAAGTTAATCCCTCGTAGCCAAGTGGCAGCAGCAAAGCCAGTCATATCTCCAATGACTCCTCCCCCTAAAGCTACCATAGTTGAGGAGCGTTCTATGCGGTTTAAGAGCGCAGTATCGTAGATTTTCTGCACGGAATTGAGGGTTTTGTAGCGTTCACCGGCGCTTAAATTGCAGTTAACAACTTCAAATCCAGCAGCTTCTAAAGATGTCAGAACCCTTTCACCATAGTGTTTAAAAATAGTCGGGTTAGAAACCAGCAGGACTTTCTTGCCCAGCTTCAGATTGCTCATCATCTCGCCCAGCTGATCTATGCTCTCTGGTGCGATCAGCAATGCTTGTGCCCCTTGGGCGATCGCTCTTTGGGCGGCTTCCTCTGGGAGCATCGCCACTTGCGGCGCTGTTCCTTGTCCCCCAATCACTATTTCATAAGACTGTTGTGGTAGATTTACGTTAATAATAAAAGCCATAACCAAACCCCAAACAAGCTCCCGACCGCTGTATTCTACAGCATCAACACTCCTTATTCCGAATGTGAAAGGCTTTGGTGGTTCAACTTCTCAATAGTATCCACCCTCTGAAAACTGATAGGAGCATTGCGACTAATTATTCAAAACATGAGGCACAGTTATCAGTTATCAGTTATTACTTGCTTGATAACTGATAACCCTTCGGGTTCGCCAGTCGCCTACGGAGGGAGACCCTCCTGCAGCGCTGGCTCACTGATAACTGCTCACTGTTTTAATTAGTAGTCTCCTGAATAACCTCACCAGGAGCATTAATCTCAACGGATCTGTTACCAGCTTGGTCAACAGAGATGCGGAATAAGCGTTCACCTTGAGATGTGGTATAACTTGTCTGTTGATCTGAATTTTGAACTTGAACAGGGGCACTGTTCAATTGCAGCTTATTCGTTTTTTTATCAAAGACATTCATACGCGTTTGGGTTCCTTGGCGAAAAACCCTTACACTGTAGTTTGGTGTTTGGAAGGTAGTGACCGTCGTTTGTGCTGTGGTGGGTGTGGTAGAGGGTTTCTTGACTGTTTGGGCGGCAACAATTCCAGGTGCAAATCCTAATCCAGTGAGAACCACCAAAGCGCTAGCAAGAAAAGCGTATTTCGTAATCATAAGTTGTTATTCTATTGTTATAGTCACAAGAAATCTAAATCGATTGTAACTATAATTCCTGTTGTTGTAGGGTAACTCAAGAAAGGTTCAAGAAATATTTTTATTGAGTGCTCCATCTATAAATGATTGAATAATATTTATAAACGATTGTGGAGAAACTTCAATGTTTGGTGTCATTGCTTACATACTCTTCTTAGGTCTGTTCTTTGGTATTGCTGTTGGGTTGCTTTTCGGTTTTCGTGCTATTAAGCTGATTTAGGGCAACGAATAAGCTAACGGATGTAACCGATGATTTGTCTTTTAGATTCACGAGATAACTTATCCGTTACATCCGTTCAATCATCCGTTGCCAGTTTTTGCCTGAGATTTTTATCCAACGACGGCTTCCACAGGTGCCTTCTGTTGACCAACGAAAGGAGAACGCGCCTCTAGACCGAGTAAATTCAGCATTTGGTGGTCAGCATCGTATCCTGGACAGGGAGTAGTCACTGTTAACATATGCCCATTGTCGCTGGAAAAGATAGAATTAGCTCCAGCTAAGAAGCACAAAGCCTGTTCTACCTGCGAAAGTCTCGCTCTGCCTGCACTAAGACGAATATCAGAAGCAGGCATTAAAATACGTGCTGTGGCAATCATTCGCACCACATCCCAGATGGGAACATCTGGTTGATTTTCTAAGGGTGTGCCCTGAACTTGTGAGAGAATATTAATTGGTACTGACTCTGGATGTGGACACAGGGTTCCTAGAGTATGCAACATAGACACGCGGTCATCCACGCTTTCGCCTAAGCCGAGAATACCGCCTGAGCACACAGTTACATTTGTCTGTCGGACATGATGAATTGTGTTAAGGCGATCGCTGTAAGTCCTAGTTGTAATGATAGTGCTGTAGTAGTCCTGCGAGGTATCCAAATTATGGTTATAGGCATAAAGCCCTGCTTCTTCCAAACGCTTGGCTTGTGCTTGGGTTAGCATACCTAAGGTACAGCAGACTTCTAGTCCCAATGCTGTGACCTCTTTGACCATTTCCAACACTTGCTCAAATTGGGAGTTATCGCGCACCTCTCGCCAAGCAGCGCCCATGCAGACACGACTCACGCCACTTTCTTTTGCTTGTTGGGCAATGCTAACGACTGTTTCTTTTTCTAAGAGTGCTTGTGCTTTAACCTCTGTTTTGTAGCGGGAGGACTGTGCACAGTAGCTACAATCTTCTGGACAACCCCCTGTTTTTATAGATATCAGCTTACAAACCTGTATTTTGCTTGAGTCATGGAATTGGCGATGCACGCTAGCAGCTTGGTAGATCAGCTCTAGCAATGGTGTATCATGTATTTTGCGTATTTCTGATTCCTGCCAATCGTACCGTATTACTATTGACATTTCTATCCTTTATAGGGTCTTTGGATAATTTTAGCTCTTCGGTGAAGCATTAACTAACCAATGTTGGTAATCCAGAAATCCTCGCTGCTGCTAAATTATGAAAGGGGAAGTCATAGCTTTTGAAGCAAATATTCAGTAGTATATGGAATTGGAATTGCCAAATATTACAACAAAACGCCTGTTATTAAGACTAGCAACTAAGGAGGATATACCTGCAATCCTTAACTTTTATACTCAAAACAAAACATATCTCACTCCATTCTCTCCTCTTTTGTTTGATAACTTCTTTACAGAAGAGTATTGGCAAAATAGGGTAGAAAATAACTATTTAGAATTTATTAACGATATATCATTAAAATTATTTATTTTTTCTAAAACTAATCAAAAAAGCATTATTGGATTTATCAACTTTTCTAATTTTGTCAGAAGAGCCGCTCAATACTGTAATGTAGGATACGGTCTTGCAGAAGCTGAACAAGGAAAGGGTTATATGACAGAAGCACTGCAAGCTGCTATTCACTATGTATTTCAAGACTTAAACATGCACCGAATTATGGCAAATTATATACCTCACAATCAGCGCAGTGGTAACGTACTGAGAAGGTTAGGATTTGTTGTAGAAGGCTATGCCAGAGACTATTTATTAATTAATGGAAAATGGCAAGACCACATTCTTACAAGTATCACTAATCCTAACTGGCGAGCAAACCCATAAGCTTTTACACATCAAATTCAAAGACTTAAACCCCAACAGAACGACACCCCACAACAATTTTGGATAACTTGGATAAATAGTAATGACTTTGGCTGAAACTCTAAACAACACGAATTCTACTAATCCTTTTCTCAATCTCCGCTACGAACCCGCCCTTGAATCTGTGGGTGACGACTATTACGATAAGGTTGCTGCAGCTGAATTTCCCCAACATATTCTGCGCTGGCGCAATGATGCACTCCTACCCCGCTTAGGATTAAACCCGCAATTCGTAAAAAACGAACACTTTATCTGTGCTTTTGGGAAATTTGAGGAACGAAAACCACTTTTGGCGCTGCGCTACCACGGTTATCAATTTGGCGAATATAACCCTTTTTTAGGTGATGGTAGGGGCTTTCTCTACGGACAAGTACGCGGTATTGATGGGGAACTGTATGACTTTGGCACCAAAGGTTCTGGTAGAACACCTTACTCCCGTGGTGGCGATGGTATGCTAACACTCAAGGGCGGAGTACGGGAAATTCTTGCTGCAGAAATGTTACACCACTTGGGTGTACGTACTTCACGCTGTTTAAGCATGATCGAAACAGGCTTATCCCTTTGGCGAGGCGATGAACCTTCTCCTACCCGTTCTTCAGTGATTGTCAGGATGGGGCGATCGCATATTCGATTTGGCACTTTTGAACGATTGCACTATTTGCGACGTCCAGATTTGACCAAAAAGCTATTAGACCATGTCATTGAGCAGTATTATCGATATTTAATGAGCGAAGAAGATAAGTATGCTCTATTTTACGCAGATTTAGTCAAACGGACAGCAGAACTGGTAGCGCAGTGGATGGCAGCTGGTTTTTGTCATGCAGTGCTGAATACAGATAATATGTCAATAACTGGGGAAAGTTTTGACTATGGTCCCTACGCGTTTATTACAAGTTACCAGCCCTACTTTACGGCTGCGTATTTCGATTATTATGGACGCTACTGTTATACTCATCAACCTAGTATTTGTAAGTGGAATTTAGAAACACTGCAAGATGCGCTCAAAGCTGTTATTGATCCAACTGATATGCAGGCTGGATTGGCTAGATTTGATGAGTATTATCAGAGTGAATACCGCACTTTAATGTTGAAGAAGTTGGGTTTTGAGCAATTGTCACATCCAGAAGCTGATGAACTTTTAAAGCTCACGATTCAATTTTTGCAAGATAGTCAAGTCGGTTATCATCACTTCTTTTACGAGATGGCTCGCACCTTCTCATTGAAATGGAGAGATGAACCAGGCTTGATGATGGCAAATTCGGATATTGTACCAGCATCTGGGGTATCAGAAGTTTTTGATAATTTGTGTATCTTGTACCATAAAATATTAAATGATTTTGACCTAGGGCAAATAGAGAATATTGCCCAAACTCTAGCTCGTTACAATCCCAAAACTGTGATACTTAGACCCGTGATTGAATCAATTTGGGAATCCATTGTTCAGGAAGATAATTGGCAACCTTTTTATGAGTTAATTGAGCGTATTCAGTCTGGAAATTAGAGAAATGAACTATCCCTAAACCAATTTGCGCTTAAATAAGTAAGGTATGTTAACGCAGTGTAACGCGCCATACTTATTTAAGACGTTACAGTGTTTAATATTGCTGTACTAGGGCAGTTAGCTAGCTATCAAACACTTAAATTGCATATTTTCTTCTAAGAGTCGTCCTTTTTTACTAGTGCATTTATTCTAACAAGGGATGACCCTTACGGGTGTCTCACAACTCAAATAGATCTGCTGTAGTCATTTCAAGTCTAATTATATTAAGTTATTAACAAATAATTAAATAGTTCTTAAACAAGAAAACCTATAATGTTTATATAAGGTTTGTATACGAAAAGTTCTATTAGTAACTTTTTACACTAAATAGCATCTACTCCTTGTTTGAAATATGACGACACAAACAGAGATAATTTGGAAACCATCTGTGTTCGCTCGTAAAGTCGTTGGTAGAATCAGCTTTATTTTCTATCAACTTTCAGTAGGTCGGTTTCGCGGATTTGATTTGTATCTCGATTCTCCTGATCGCCTAGTATTAGAAGATGTCATTATTCCTTACTTTATCTCCCGTTCTGAATATCACAAAATTCTTTTTGTTGGATGTGAGTGGTACAACAAACCTTATAGACAGTTATTTAGAAATCAAGAATACTGGACAATAGAAATTGAGGAATGGAAGAAGAGGTATGCCTCTAAAAGACACATTATTGATAGTCTTCTGAACTTAGATCTTCATATAGAAAACAATTATTTCGATATAATTATTTATAATGGAGTATTCGGACACGGAATCAATTCCAGAGAAGATGTTGAAGAGTCATTTAATCAATGCTATAAAGCTCTTCGTGAAGGAGGTATTTTAGTCTTTGGTTGGAATAATGTCCCTCAGTATACACCTATTCCTGTGACGACAGAGTGCGAAAACTTGAAGAAATTTGATGATTATTTTTTTGAACCTTTATCCACTTCCGAATACCTAGTACCAAATACTGAGTTTAAGCACACATATCATTTCTATAAAAAGCCAGTGGCAAACTAAAATAGAAGGATTGTTGTCTTGTAATCATCAAATCTAAACATCGTTTGGTCGATAGACAGCACCAAACGAGTGGTCAGTATTAACCTCAATAACTAAATCAACAAATGTAGGAGATTTAACTAACGGATTGATGAACAATTCTGGGTGCAAAGAACGCCAAAAGTAATTCACGAATTGTTCCACCTCTTTTTCACTCATTCCTGACTTACCAGCAGCAATCATTTGTCGTTCCGCCTGCTTACGCCACTCCAAGGAAAGGCGGTAATTTTTGGGATACAGCAAAATCAGGTTATCCAACTGCTCCCACAGTGGTAGGTAGTCGCTGAGTTTGCTATTCATCTCACGGGCAAACGCCCAATCCTCATCTGTTAGAATTGGCGACGGTGCGGTGTCAAACACAGTAGGAGCAATTGGTCGTACACCCACAAACCAACCTTCAAATAAAACAATATCCACATTCTCTACAATTTCCGGAGTCGTTCTATCGCCAGCACCTGTATGGAGAGACTTATCGAAGCGGGGGACTGCGACAGGACTTTTGGACTGGCGGATTTGGTGAAGTACTGTTAAACCTAATTCTACATCGTGTGTTCCTGGAGGACCACGCCAAATTAAGCGCGGGTCTTTCTGTTTTAATGCCAAGCGCTCATCATATGTTTTGTATAAATCATCCAAAGATAGACTAAGGGTACGGTATCCCAACTGCTTGAGAGTCTGGCAGAGAACGTTACACATTGTCGTTTTGCCTGTTCCTTGTCCTCCTAAAATACCTTGTATGATGGGACGCCCCAACTGTTGGCGATAAGATACCAGTTGTTTTGCCAAAGATAGCCAAAAATTGTAGTCATTAGTCATTAGTCATTAGTCATTAGTCATTGGGAATTGGGAATTGGGAACAAAAGAGCTGGAAACTAGGAACCGTGAATCGAGCATTGCCCATTGCCCATTGCCCATTGTCCCACTTCCCTTTCTTTCTTTACGAGCCAAGCTTGAACGCTTCCAGAAACAGGCTGTAGGTGAGACCAACTTTGAGGATATTGAGAGATTCTACCCAAAGCGCTTGTCGCTCTCGTATACTACGACTATAAAATATTCTGCTACCAATTTCTGTCAATATCACTAACGTCCCAGCAACAACAATGTCCCATTCAGCAGTTTGTCCAGCGGTGGTAGCAACTGCACTTCCCAGAAAAAAACCGAACAAAAAACTAATTATCAGAACCGAGAACCGTCGCCAAGGATTAAAAAACCATAGCCGGAAGCGCAATGCAATAGCATTGAATAGGTTGTTTAGACGTGTGTTTTGCATGAGTGGAACTTTCGCAACGACTAGGAGTGTACGAGAGTAAGAGCGTTGGACGAGTATAATTTTGAACTTATAATTTTGAATTTTCCTAGAGGGGGCTGACCCCTTTGTTTGAAAGCAATGTCAAGAAATTATAAAATATCCTTAGAGCAAGGATATCTGATATGGTGTGTGCTTGCTTAAATAGTATTGTGGGCATATGTTGGGTTTTCACCGACCATAGAAAATATATACTTTTCTTCATTGTGAGCAACAGCATTGCTGTTTTGCCTAAAGAAGCATACATGATATATATTCACGCACTAATCCCCAGACAGCCTTGAGTGAGCAACTTTCTCTAGTTTGCTCTTTCCACAACTAAGCTGCTGCTTGGTCAAGCCAACACAAAAAATACTTATTAGTAAAATATATCACCATGAAACCGCCAGTGTATCGTCACGCTGTTCTGGTAGCTTTTTCATTGGGACTGCTTTTTCTACCAATGGGATGCCATCAGATGAGTGTATCCTTTGAGTCAACAGAATTAGATGCATCTTCTCTACCGCCTGCTCAAACACACCAGGAACAGAGCGCGGTGTCATCCTCTGCTTCCTCAGTACCCGCAAAAAGTTATCGAGTCGAAAGCAGCAGTGAGGAGATCAACCATAACGTTATGACATATCAACAGGGATCAAGTGGGAAAGCAGCGAATCAAGGAACTTTACGGATGAGCAACCAAACCAATCAACCTGTGCGCCTTGCTCTATTGTCGCGGCGTTCTCTAGGAAAAAGCTCTTCCTCTGGACAAACAAAAGATGCTGTTCCAGCGCATTGGGATTTTGCTCCGCAAGAAGGTAGTGACAAGGGGTTGATTCTTGCTTTGCCTAACGGTAAGTTAGAACTGGAGAAGGGAGATATTTTAGTTGCCTTTGCACAAGATGGTTCTCGCCGCTACTGGGGTCCATATGTTGTTGGAGAAACTACCTCACCACGTTGGAATTCCCAAAAAAAAGAATGGCAACTTATTCTTAGTCCTTAGTCATTATTCATTAGTCATTAGTTCCTAATCTTGAATGCTTGGAACCGAAAAGCTGAGCTAAAGTCATCTTGATTAATTTAGCATTTAGACTATTGACTCGTTATTAATAACTAATGACTAATGACTATATGGGCAAACGTCCAGCTCTTGCTGTAACTCTGTCGATTTTATGGTTAGTTTTTATTGGTGGGGTGGCATTCTTTTGGCATTTAGGTAGTATTGGCTTAATTGATGAGACGGAGCCACTTTTTGCCGAAGCCTCCCGCCAAATGTTTGTTACAGGTGATTGGATCACTCCGTTCTTCAACGGCGAAACTCGTTTTGATAAACCGGCTTTAATTTACTGGTGTCAAGCGATCGCCTACTCAATTTTTGGAGTGAATGAATGGGCGGTACGTTTGCCTTCGGCGATCGCTGCTATGGTGCTCATAATCTTGGCATTATACACTATACAGTGGCATTTGGCAAGAGAAGACGACCTCGAACAAACGACTCGTCCGACTCGACGCTGGTTAACAGCTGCTTTAGGAGCCGCTATCATGGCACTCAGTCCAGAAATGATTGTCTGGGGGAGAACGGGTGTTTCGGATATGCTGCTTGTTGGCTGTATGGACTCAGGGTTGTTGTGCTTTTTTCTCGGCTATGCTCAACCTTCACAATCAGAAGTGAAAGCACGGTGGTATTTGGCTTTCTATGTACTAATTGCTGGTGCAATTTTAACCAAAGGACCAGTGGGAATTGTCTTACCTGCGCTGATTATCGGCATATTTTTGCTTTATTTAGGAAATGCAAAAGCAGTTTTGCGGGAAATGCGTCCCCTTACGGGTTTGCTCATTACCTTATGCTTATCAGTACCTTGGTATGTACTAGTTATTTGGCGTAATGGCGAAGTTTATATTAACTCGTTTTTTGAGTATCACAATCTTGAACGTTTTACAAGTGTTGTCAATCATCACTCAGCCCCTTGGTATTTTTACTTTTTCGTCGTGTTGCTGGGTTTTGCGCCATACTCAGTGTACTTGCCTTTAGCAATGGCAAGGCTCAAATTTTGGCAGCGAAACTACTGGCGCTCCCAAGAACGCTCTAGTCAACTTGGTTTATTTGCCTTTTTCTGGTTTATTGGTATTTTTGGCTTTTTCACCATTGCTGTAACTAAACTCCCCAGCTACCTATTGCCCTTAATGCCAGCAGCAGCTATTTTGGTAGCTTTGTTATGGAGTGACTTGTTGAAAGGAAGGGCAAGGGGCAATGAGCAAGGGGCAATGGGCAATTCCCAATTCCCAATTCCCAATTCCCAATTCCCGATTCCCAATGCCCAATGCCCATCTCCCCACCTCTTCTTCTGGACAGGTTGGGTGAATGTGGTATTTTTATCAGCACTAGCAGTAGCAATGTTTTACGTTCCTCAGTTCATAGGAAGTGATCCCGCTGCACCAAACTTCCGCCAGTTGCTTCAACAGTCAGGTTTATCAGTTGTGGGGGGTGCCGTTTGGTTAATTTGTGCTATTTTGTTAGCGGCTTTACTGGTGCGTCGTCGTTACCAACCGATGTTAATGGTGAATGTGTTGGGGTTTGCGGCGTTTTTGGTTTTTGTTCTCACACCTTGTTTGTTTTTGATGGATCAGGAACGTCAGCTACCTCTACGGGAATTGTCTGCGATCGCAGTGCAAGCACAAAAACCCAGTGAAGAACTGGTTATGGTAGGCTTCAAAAAACCTACAGTTGTTTTTTATACTCATCGTCATGTCACTTACGTGAAAATGTCTTCGGTTGCAGCACAGTATATTCAAGGCAAAGCTGCAAAGAAAGCACAGCCTCCCTCAGTGCTAATTCTTGCTCAGCCGAAAAAGTTTCCTGAAATGGGCTTAAACCCAACTGATTACGAAAATTTAGGTACCAATGGTGCTTATCAACTGATTCGAGTTCCTTTTAAGTAGGTATTCTTTGGACGGGAAGGGAGTAAATGTTTAAATTTGTTGTGTTTTGTAGTGCGGGCTTCTAGCCCGCTTTGGTTAAAATTAGGGAGCTTTCCGGCTCCCACTACTCGTCTTCTTTCACGCATTGGGATGCTCTCTTGCGAACGTGGTTCGTTAACAAAAGAAAATTTCACAAATCAGATAGGATTGCTATATCTTTCAAAGCTCTATTAATTTTGTTGAGCAAGTCCTCCATTGATATGGAGCGAGGTAAAATTTGGGAGGTAATAGCATTCATCACAGTTTCTATTGACTCAGATTTTTCATTTGTATCCTCTTGAGGAATGTTAGTTTGCTCATCTTCAACTTCATTGGGACTTAAGCGTTGGTCAAGGAGCAAAACTGGTGGTAAGTCGAAAGGCAACTGTCCTAACGTTTTGAGTGCTGAGTATACCTCTTTTTGAATGCTAGACTCTCCCAAACAAATCAACAGTAAGTCAACACTTTGGTGACGAATTTGCTGCAATAATTCTGCCCAAGATCGACTCATGGATGCTTTGAAGCCAGCTGTTTGCAGGTACTGAATCAAAGCTTGGAACCACTCAGATCCACGAGAGATATTCAAAGGACACGGAGCATTTCCCTCAGCAATGGGGCTACTCAATGAGGAGTTTTTTTCTGTCCGACAACTCCTCACCCGCTTCTGACTTGTCTGTGGTAAATCCGGCAGTATCCCTAAATCCACCACTAAGATATTGGGTGGGCAGCATACACCAGATGCAATTTGCAAGACTGACAATAAAGCATCTGTTTTGTCGCCATCATGACTCTTATTTGTGCCTAATGGCTTTAGGCAAGGGAACACAGAAAGCTCAGCGATCGCAGATGCAGCTTGCGCGGTTGATACATTACAGGTGACAAGCGGTAGATTTGCCAAACGAGGGTGACGACTGAGTTGTTGCAGCCAAGCTTCAGCTGCTGGCATTTCTGAATCTAGCAAAACGACATCAAACTGCCAAACCCGAGCTAGCAGTTCTGCTTGATCTAGGTTATCTACTTCTATAACCCGATGCTGTTGAAGTAACGGGTGCGAAGTCAGAGGTTCACACTCAGGATTGACCAACCTTAAAATTTTTAGTGGTGTGTCGTTACGGAGAATTTCTTCATCATCTGACTTTTGCTGCTTTCCTTCTGGTGCAGCACATAGATTTTCTATCAGCGGTGTTAAGACTTGATGCTGCACTGGTAAGCTCAAGAAACCATCTGCTTGGTTGGCAAATGCTTGCTCTTTTTCAGCTCCTGTTGCTGTCACAATAATGGGAATATGATGAGTTACGAAATCAGATTTGAGTAAGGTCAGTACATCCCAACCCGACAACAAGGGAATCAAAGGATTGAGGAAGATAGCTTTGGGTTGCAAGCGCCGAGCTTTTTCTACAGCCTCACATCCTGAACGAGCAATCACAACCCGATAACCCAAACCTGTCAGTTGTTCGGTCAAATCCTCAATATACCGAGCGACTGCTTCCACAACCAACACTAGCGATTTAGAAGAAGCAGGGCGATGGGTTGTAGACGCTTGGAGGGCGGCTTCCTGTAAAGCCCAAGAGGGCTTCCCACAGACGTTTGTAGGGCGGTGAGCGTAAGCTCTGGGAGGGTTTTCAACGCCAGTCACTAGATAAGGAGAACCCGTCTTCTCCTCCGGAGACGCTAACGCGAACAGTGCTGGCTCCTTCATCGGTGACTGTATTTGCGTATCTCCTTTAGGGACGCTGAGTCTCTTATAGGACAGGTTTCGCGTTAGCCTTCGCGTAGCGTCTTCGTTAGGAGAAGCTCCTCCACAGGAAACACGCGATCGCTTAGCGTGCTCTGGTGCAAGAGCCATACCGTTCGCGCAGCGTTCCGTTCGCGTAGCGTCTCCGACAGGAGAAGGAAAGGTCGAATGGCTTCTCGAAGAGTGAGAAAGGGTTGGGTTGGGTTGTAGTTGTCCTCCAGGCGTCTTCCCGTACCCCATAGGGTACGATTGGGTTGATGGGGCAGCAGAATGACGGGGCGAAAAAGAAATTCTTCCCATCTCCTCATCTGCTAATCTCCCCACCTCTTTAGGGGGACTGGGCGGAAGGAGTAGTGTAAACTGGCTACCCTTGCCTTCACGCGACAAGAAGCTGACATCGCCGCCGTGGAGACGAGCCAAGGCTCTGGTTAAGACAAGCCCCAAACCTGTTCCTTCATGCTGACGGGTGAGAGGATTTTCGAGTTGTTGGAATTTTTGAAAGATTAAATGCTGCTGATGTTCTGGAATACCAATACCTGTATCCCAGACTGTAAAGGCAATCCAGCCTTCCCAACGACTCACCCAAAGCCCAATTTCACCAACTGTTTCAGTAAACTTGAAAGCATTGGAAAGCAGGTGTACCAGCATCTGGCGCAAGCGCAACTCATCTGCCACAATTTGGTCTAAGCCTGGTTCAATTGAGAGAGTGAATTGGTGTTCTTGTGGAGGCGTACTTTGAGCTTGAGAGCTTAATGAAGCTTTGTTACTTTGGGTATGAATAGCTTTTGCCTCAGAGACAGCACGCTCACACACTGTCTGAATGTTGGCGTTGGTAAGCGTTAGCTCCATTTGTCCCGTCTCCATACGGGTCAAATCTAAAATATCATTGACCACACTCATCAGGTGGCGTCCACTTTGGTGAATCAGTCCTGCATAACGGGCTTGACGCTCGTTTAATTTTCCCAACTGCTGATCCACCAGCAACCGCGATAACCCTAATACGGCAGTCAGAGGAGTTTTGAGTTCATGACTAATACAAGCTAAAAACTCATCCTTCAATCGATTGAGTTGAATTAAATCAGCATTCTTCGCTGCCAGTTCTTTGCAAAGCTGCTGCTGCTCTGTTACGTCAGTGGCTAGCATGAGCCACAACTCACTATTGAGTCCTGAGTCTTTGGTGCTCAGAGGTTTTTTTGAATGAGTACTCAGGACTTTGAACTCAGAACTATCCAAGGGGATTTTGGCAAACTGCCAAACCCGCTCCTGACCATTTTGTACTTCTACTACACAGGTGCAGATCCCTCGCTGTCCATCCAAAAAACAGCGATTTGATGCAGGATTTTCCACTGAAGGCTGCTCTTGAAGATCATGAGTGCGAGGAGCCACCAATGTTGAGCGAGGTGACACATCTTTTTGAGGCATTACTTCGCTTTCAGCTGGCGAAGAATTTCCTTGACAATTATGCTCATGACTGCCGAACAAAGAGTAAAATGTGGCTGGTGTTTGAGTAGTGTATTGTAATTTTTTGGAGGGGACATTTGCCAAAATCGCCTCTACCTGTCGCCTGATTCCTTCTGGATCTTTTAACGCTCCCAATTGCTGCCACCAAGCTGGATTTTGTGTTACCACTTCACCGCTACCTGTTTGTAACATCAAGGGCCAAGGCAGTCGCTCTAATAACTGCACAAGTGGCTTACATTCTCGCTTTTGCTCGCGTGTGTGAGTTCTAAGCGTGGTTTCTCTGACTCCAGCAACTTCGGTGTCATGATGAAGAGTATTCGCAGATGATTTTTGAGATGCTTTCCTTGAATTTGTGCGGTTAGTCCCCTTATGAGCATCAATTTGCAGTTTTTGCGTGGTCAAAAGCCTCAATAAGCGCGAGCTATCCACAAGCCCCAAAAATTTACCATTTGAGTCAATCAGTGCCCAATCTAAATTCGTGTTTGCTTGGATCTGCTGAGAATGAAGAAACAAGCTCAATTGCTCTACACGCAATGATGCTGGTATTGTCTGTATAGGTTCAATTAAGCCTTGAGCTAGTGTCGAGAGGGGTTGCTGTAAATCTAAATATTTAGAACGACCCTCGCCTTGATCTGCTGTCAGTAATTGTGATACCAAGCGGGCAGAGTAAATCAGCCCTAACAAGCATTTTTGCTTATCCAACACTGCAAGGCGATCGCACTGCCCCTGTTGAAAAATCTCCAGCACATCTGCCACAGTAGCTGTTTCTACGCAGCTAGGCACGGTTGCTATAAAGTCATAAAGCGGGTATTGTAGCATTGACATATGGCAATGAGGTCACTCTTCTAAGGGGTTGTGCTTTCGGCACTACCAGCTAACTGCCAAACAAGCTTTGGGTGTTTACATTTGAAGCTATATCCTCTAGGAAGACCGAGTCTAGCATTCTGAATCATAAGTTGAATGCCTTAGAGACAAAGAGCTTCTTCATGCTTGCTGACAAATTTTTTGTCAGCAAGAGTAGTCAGTAGTAGCGGCATTTCCCTTTGCCGCTTAGCAGTATGGAGGGGACTCCACCTTGCAGTCAGCCGCCAATCTTTGAAGAAACTCCCCTAACAAAGTGGGGGAGACGTTTCGGGTAGGGTGTGGGCAATGGGCAATGGGCAATGGGCAATGGGCAATGGGCATTGTCCCCTTGTCTATTCCTTTACCAACAGGTTTTGACCACACCCTTGCGGCTTTGCCGCAGGCATTGCTCCGTGTTGAAACTCATAATCGATAGCGACAACTACAACAATTATGGCTCCAAAGATTCGCTATAGAACCTTTAGGAATTATAATGATTTGGAATGCGACAATCGTTTATGTTCGTTTACGTATCTTAATTGATGAGCAAAATAAGGAAATCTATGCTTAGGTGGATATGAAGAATTTGCAAATGACAAACTAAACAGCAGACTAAGGACACTTAACGACGGTGGCATCTGTCCATCTCTTATTTCACCAAAATCACTCTTCCCAAAAAGTAGCTACTTTCTGGGTGTTTGTGGAAGGCTGCAAAAGTAGACTTAATCAGAAGTCATGCTTCTTCCTACAGTAAACGCCTCCTTAACGACTTACCAAATTTTTTAAATCAGTAACAGCAACAGGTTGTTAATTATTCAGTATACCAAACTATTTTTGGGCTACTCAAGCTGATTTAGCTAGCGAACATAAATAGGATTTACGCACCATCTGCCACCAAACCTGGCTTCTTTCGTATTTGGTTGCGAAACAGACAATTTTTGGTAGAAACCGGGTTTCTTTGCGTAAGTCCTGATAAAGGCGCTGTTGCTCAACTTTGCCAGTTTTTTGTTGCAGGCACTACAGGTACGGATATTCAGTACTTACTCAGGTCGCTGCCACAGAATATAAATAAAATATTAAGCTTTAATTATTCCTATGCTGTCAAATGCCACAAGCTAAAATCCCACCAGTTTTTTCAACAAATGACAAGAGCCGAAGAGCAGGCATTGTTGCAACAACTCAAATCAGATTACCGCCAAATCCTCATAAATTACTTTACCACTACAGACAAAACACTGAAAGAGAAAATTGATAAATTCATCAATGCAGTCTTTTATGCTAATATTCCTGTGCCCCAAATTATAGAAATTCATATGGAACTAATTGACGAATTTTCCAAACAGCTAAAATTAGAAGGGCGGAGCGACGAAGCATTACTTGATTACCGTCTAACGTTGATTGATATACTGGCTCACTTGTGTGAACTCTACCGTTGTTCAATTTATAAATAGGATAACTCCATCAAAGTTCAGCAGTTCTGGCTGGTAGAAATCGCTCCATTCCATTCCACTAAAGTCAATCAAAGTATCCTGTGGTTCTGTCTGTACTTTATCCTGTACCTAATATGAAGAAACTACGAAAAACCTATGTTCTCAAGCTTTATGTGGCGGGGAACACCACAAACTCAGTACGGGCATTAAATATACTCAAAAACATTCTGGAACAAGAGTTTCAAGGCATTTATACTTTAAAAGTTATTGATGTGCTGAAGAACCCACAACTGGCAGAAGAAGATAAAATATTAGCCACACCAACATTATCCAAAATTTTACCTCCACCAGTTCGTAAAATTATTGGGGACCTTTCAGATAGAGAAAGAGTATTAATTGGATTAGATTTGCTTTATGAAGAATTGAGCGAAGACGAGCAAGAACAATTCGAAGAGTAGATTCTATAACCAAAAATTTCTGCAAAACCCACTTTATTAAAACAGTAACTGGTTTTCCTTTCGACTTGTAAACGTTAACAATGAGTGAGAAAGAAAATTTAGAGCAAAACAAGACACCGACACAAGGTGTAGAAAAAATTCGGACAATGATAGAGGGTTTTGACGATATTAGTCACGGTGGCTTACCTGTAGGAAGAACAACCTTAGTCAGCGGCACCTCTGGAACTGGTAAAACTTTATTTTCTCTTCAGTTTCTTTATAACGGTATTACTTACTTTGATGAATCAGGAGTATTTGTTACATTTGAAGAATCTCCAAGTGATATTATTAAAAATGCTGGTATTTTTGGTTGGAATTTGCAGCGTCTTATCAGTGAAGGAAAGTTATTTATACTCGATGCTTCCCCCGATCCAGAGGGACAGGATGTCGTTGGCAACTTTGATCTTTCTGCCCTGATTGAGCGTCTGCAATATGCTATTCGTAAGTACAAGGCAAAACGCGTTTCTATTGACTCACTGACCGCAGTTTTTCAACAGTACGAAGCGGTGGGAGTTGTGCGGCGAGAAATATTTCGTCTCGTAGCTCGTCTGAAACAACTAAATGTTACCACAATTATAACAACAGAACGCACGGATGAATACGGTTCTGTTGCCTGTTTTGGGGTAGAAGAATTTGTTTCTGATAATGTAGCGATTATGCGTAATGTATTAGAAGGAGAACGTCGCCGTCGTACAATTGAAATACTCAAACTGCGTGGTACAACACATATGAAGGGTGAATACCCTTTTACAATTACCAATGCAGGAATTAATATTTTCCCATTGGGAGCAATGCGCTTAACTCAACGGTCTTCAAACGTAAGGGTATCTTCTGGTGTTCAAGCCTTAGATCAAATGTGCGGCGGTGGTTTCTTCAGAGATTCGATTATTCTAGCAACAGGAGCAACTGGTACTGGTAAGACTCTGTTAGTTAGTAAGTTTCTGCAAGATGGCTCCGTTCACGGTGAACGGACGATATTATTTGCTTATGAAGAATCACGTGCACAACTGTCTCGCAATGCTTCTTCATGGGGAATTGATTTTGAAGATTTAGAACGTCAAGGTTTGTTAAAGATAATTTGTACGTATCCTGAATCCACTGGTTTAGAAGACCACTTGCAAATTATTAAGTCAGAAATTGCTGAATTTAAACCATCTCGTATTGCCATTGACTCTCTGTCGGCACTAGCACGAGGAGTAAGTAATAATGCGTTCCGGCAATTTGTTATTGGTGTTACGGGTTATGCCAAGCAAGAAGAAATTACAGGCTTTTTTACGAACACAACCAACCAATTTATGGGTTCGCACTCAATTACAGACTCTCATATTTCTACAATTACAGACACAATTTTGATGTTACAGTATGTGGAAATTCGGGGAGAAATGTCGCGAGCAATCAACGTCTTTAAAATGCGCGGTTCATGGCATGACAAGGGTATTCGCGAGTATAATATTACAGCTGACGGTCCCGAAATTAAAGATTCCTTCCGCAACTACGAACGGATTGTCAGTGGTGCTCCTACACGCGTTAGTATCGATGAGAAGGCAGAACTATCTCGCATTGTCAAAGGATTTCAAGATACACAGAGTTCGGATTCCTAGACTTGACATTATGATATATTCTCTGGTGAGAAAACAGTTTCTGCCGCTTAATTTTTGTGTGAGGGGATGCGGTGAAAGGACAGCAAATATTCAATAGTTTTTTACCTGGTGTAACAGCAGCAGTATTAGCAACTCAGCCTGCTTGGGCTAATACTGTACAAATTACTGGGGTAAGGCTTTTTACCTCTTCCAGTACCTTGAGTTCCACTTCTGAGGGAACCTCAAGTGCTCTTGATCTCAACTCGCCATCAGTTCCTACTGTTGGCAGCAGTTTGCTTGCCCCAGCGCTACCGACTATTGGTATTATAGGAGCGAGTTTAAACTCTGTGAGTAGTAGCAGACCAAGGGTAATACTGACTGGAAAAACTGGTGTGCCAATCAGAAAGGTTGCAGATAAGGTTCAAAGAGTGCTTGTGAGCTTTAAACCTACCTCAAAGCAAAGCGAATTGATAAATAAGATTCGCTCTGCGACTAGTACGCAGCAACAAAATCACCTAACAATTGCTGCTCAGGAATCAAAAAATACAGTCTCTCCTAACAATACTATCTCAAGATTCGCCTCCTCTGTTGAACAAAAACTGCCTTCTTTTGGGCAGCTTGCTACAGAAAAGAAAAGTCCTGCTCAGGTACCAAAGGAGTCAAAAACTCCAACTCGTAGGATAGTAGAAGTAGCAAAGCTGTTGGAGCAAGTGGAGTTATGTCCGCAACAGGAACAGGCGAGGAAAGGTAAAGGTCAGGTTGGTCGTTCTGCTGCTCTGCTTTTGAAGTTGTCTACCTGCTCGCAACAAAATACCAAAAGAAATCTGATTGCTCAGGCAGATTCTTCGACTCCAGCGCCAGCAACTCCAGCGCCAACAACTCCAGCGCCAACAACTCCGACACCAACAACTCCAGCACCAACAACTCCAGCACCAACAACTCCAGCACCAACAGGTTCGGTGCAACTCCCTGATTATCTTAAAAGCAATCCGAATCCTCTACAGTTTCCTACCAAACCAGAAGAAGTGAGGATTCAGGGAACTCAACCGATTACTTTGGCACAGGCTATAGAGATAGCACGGCAAAACAATCAGGATCTACAGATATCGTTACTAACTGTAGAGCGCAGCCGATCTGCTGTAAGGCAGCAGCAAGCTGCTTTGTTACCTACTGCCAATTTGAGTACGAATCTAACTCGCAGTGGACCTGGTTTTGTAGAGCAACAAACACAAGCAACTCCGTTCAGCCAACCCCAAGATGTAACCTCTAATACAAGTTTCTCTGGTACCGCGCAAGTGCAGTACAATCTCTACACCTCTGGACAAACAACAGCCCGCATTCGACAAGCTGAGGAACAGCTACGTTCGGATGAATTGAATGTTGAGAATCAATCTGAGGTTATCCGCCTGAATGTCACCAATTACTACTACGATCTGCAGGCAGCAGATGAAAGTGTACGCATTAACCAGTCTGCCGTGAGAAATGGTCAGGCTAGTTTGCGGGATGCACAAGCTTTAGAAAGAGCTGGTGTGAGTACTCGATTCGATGTTCTGCGTGCTCAAGTGAATTTAGCAAATTTTCAACAACAGTTGACAAATGCTCTACAGCAGCAGCAATCTGCTCGTCGTAAATTAGCGCAAACATTAAGTTTGCCGCAGTCAGTTGATGTCAGTGCGGCAGATCCAGTCAAAATATCAGGTCTTTGGAATCTTCCACTGGCAGAAACTCTTGTCTTAGCTTTTCAAAACCGTCCGGAACTGCAACAGAATTTGCTACAACGGAACATTAGTGAACAACAGCGACGTCTGGCGCTTGCTCAGCTAGGTCCTCAAGTGAGTTTGGTTGGCAGTTACCAGGTGCAGGATCAGTTTGACGATAACAACAGCATTCAAGATAACTATTCGCTAGCGCTCAGAGCTAATTTGACTTTGTACGATGGTGGATCGGCAAAAGCAAGTGCAGATCAAGCAAAAACTAACATTCGGATTGCAGAAAATACTTTTGCCAACCAGCGCAACCAAATTCGCTTTGACGTAGAAAATGCCTATTCTCAGCTGCAATCTAACTTGGAAAATGTTCAAACGACTAATACTGCTCTTGAACAAGCTAGAGAGTCTCTGCGTTTAGCGCGTTTGCGGTTCCAAGCAGGTGTAGGCACTCAAACTGAAGTCATTGACTCAGAAAATGCCTTGACACAAGCGGAAGGTAATAGAGTCACAGCAATTTTGACTTACAATCGCGCTCTGGCTACTTTACAACGAGCGATCACCTCTAGAGCAGTAAGCTCAATTAGTCAATAGTCATCATTCATTAGATTATGGGTGATAGACTATAGACTGTAAGCTTGTGACTAAATATGTTAATTATTTAATAATTTGTTTTTGGGATGTACTCTGCTTTTCCATGTGGCATTGCAGAGTACAATCTTTATTATCATCAAAGGAAAACTTCAAAAACTGGATAGACCACAATCGGATGACGAAAATTACGGCAAAAGAAATTGCACAGTTTCGCTCTCAAGTTTCAGATAACCTCACAGCTATGGAAGCACTAGATATCATAGAAGAATGTGAGGGAGATTTAGAAGATGCTGCAATAACTTTAGCAATTCGGGCAGGACAAGAACCAGAAATAACGAATTCAGAATGGTTGGATGCTTTAGCCCGAAATTGGCGTGCTGTCATTTGTAAACAAGAATTTCGGAATGATTTACTTAACACCTCAGTTAAGGGCATAATCGAACATCTGAAAACAATGCCGACTTTTCCTCAGATGTTAGCAATGCCTGTTTTAATATATGTCTTGAAGGAAGATGTGAATAATTTTTGCGAACCTCTTGACATAGTACAGTAATATTCTTAAACACTAACTTAATCAGACTTAAATTTCAACATCAATGAATTACCTTGTTGCCGTTTTACCTGACCGCATCCAAGCAGAAGCTGCTTATCTAGCTTTAGAAAAAGAAGGCATAAAAGCTACAATTTTAGGTAAAGGTTATAAAACAGCTGATGAGTTCGGCTTGATTGACCCTAATGAGCAAGCAAAGAAGCAGGTTCAGCTCATGGCATTTTGGCTGGTACCGTTTGGATTGTTTGCAGGTATTACTTTTAGCGTCATCACTGGCTTGGACACTTTTGCTTGGGCGGGTGAAATTGGCAATCATATCATTGGTGGATTGTTAGGCGCTGGTGCAGGCGCTATGGGTAGCGTGTTTGTCGGTGGTGGAGTCGGTTTATTAGTTGGAAGCGGTGACGCTTTACCTTACCGCAACCGCTTAAATGCTGGCAAATACTTGATTGTCGTTCAAGGTGCTGAAAGTCTTACCCGTCAAGCAACCCGTGTCTTACGTCAATTTGAGCCAGAAAATATTCAAGGTTACGCTGCGCCCAGCGAACAATAATCAGTAATCAGTTAACAAGCGCGATAGCTGTCCTATTTCATTTGTAAAAATCGCGCATCCCAAGAAACCGGGCTTGGTGATTTCTCACGAATGATTTAGGATTGCTATATATGGGATTTAACTCATAACTGGATAACTGATAACTGTTTAGAATGTTGCCACGGGAAGAACTTTTAAAAGGTGTTGAAAATCGAGATAGTATAGCTCATGTGATTGACCAAGCTGAACAAGCTATCAAAACTTGGGAAGTGGTTTTGACTGATTTTCTGTCTCCTCCAGAGTTAGCAGAAATTCAACAGTCGTTCAGCCGTCTAACAGAGGTGCAGTTGGTAGAGTGGGGTGGATATCCACAGGCTGAACGCAGAAGAGTTGCGATCGCTCGTTCGGAAATCCCTTTGGATCAATCTCAAGTTGCTGTCACCGCCTTAGATATAGCCGGAAATTTCCTGTTTGATACCGCCACTCACCGCGACTTTTTGGGCGCAATGCTATCCACTGGGATTGTCCGTGAAAAGACGGGAGATATTATTGTACTGGGTGAACGGGGGGCACAGGTAATCGTCGTGCCAGAGTTAGCAGAATTTTTGGAAATGAATCTCAAGCAGGTGCGATCGGTTCCCGTGAAAACTCAGCGTATAGATTTCAGTGAGTTGAAAGTGCGGGAACCAAAGAAAAAAGAACTAACCACTGTGGAAGCTTCTTTAAGATTAGATGCGATCGCATCTGCTGGTTTTGGGATGTCCCGCAGTAAAATGGTTGAGCTAATTGATAGCGGTGATGTTCGCGTCAACTGGAAGGAAATAACTCAAGCAAGTTCTCAAGTAAAAACAGGCGATTTAATTGCCATTCGCGGTAAGGGACGTTTGGAAGTTGGGGAAATAGCTGTTACCAAAAAAGACCGCTATCGTGTGCAGTTAATAAGGTATATGTAAAGGGGTGTGGTCATAAGTAGTTGGTTAGCATTGGGCAATGGGCATTGGGCATTGGGCATTGTCTCCTTGTCCATTCCTTCACCAACAGATTTTGACCACACCTTATGTAAAGAGACGCTTTAAACAGCACGTCTCGACTTAATCTGTTTTTGCCTTAAACTGTTTTTCCAAAATATTGAGTAAAGTTTTGCGAGGAACAAAAGCGGATAATTTGGTGATTAGGTGAGTTGTAATACCACCAATAACAACCATGGAATCTCCTCTTTCCAAAGCTTTTAAAGATTCGCACACCACGACTTCTGAAGTCGATATTTTATTTGTTCTAGCTGCAAGTGCTGGAGGGAAATTAGCTTCTGTAAAAAAGTTTGTTTCAACTGGTCCAGGGCAAGTCACTAAAACGCGGACGCCATAGTGACGATTCTCTGCCCAAAGTGCTTGACTAAAACTGACAATAAACGCTTTGCTCGCAGCATAAACAGAAAGGTAAGGCATTGGTTGAAATGCAGTGAGAGAAGATACATTAATAATGCTTCCAGAACGACGTTGCCGCATTTCTTGCAAAAATTTATGAGTTAAATCTACTAATGCCAGAATATTTAATTGTACAATTTTGACTTGCCGTTCTCCATCTTGAGCAACAAAGTCTCCATAGTCGGCAAAACCAGCATTGTTGATTAACAAATCAATCGTTAATCCTTTTGATTTAACAGCATCAAACACAGCATTAGTAGCGCCAGTTTCTGTCAGGTCTTGAACAAGAGTATCTACTTGAATTTTGTATTTTTCTTGTAGTTGTTTGGCTAGCTGGTTCAATTTTTCTTCTGAACGAGCAACTAAAACAAGATTTGTATTATGTGCAGCTAATTCCTCTGCAAAGGCTTTACCAATACCACTAGAGGCACCAGTAATTAAAGCAGTTGACATTCTACGCAATACGATAATTTTTTTATTATTGTACAGATTATAACAATTCCACTCAGGATTTTCTTTCAGTTAAAGTAATATATCAAGTTGTTTAATTTCATCTGCGTTTGGGCATATTAAATATAAATGAAAGTTTATACTATACTCTGATGAATTTTTCTCAGAATCTACCCTCAAGTCTCTTGCTAAGGAAACCTTAGAATAATTTTGGAGAATAATTTTGGAATTGATGCGTCGTTCAAAAGTCAACAGTCTATCGTACTAAAGTCTTCAGCACCTGTATCATCCCAACCTAAAACCCTTGCCGAATCAGAATCTACCATAGAATAGGCAAAGCACCTCGACTCCCAATACGGTTTGGTTAACGAGCTTGCTGTCACTCTATTGGGTGCGCGCCATACCAAGCGAGGCGTGCAAATCGTCTCGGAGGCGCGTTAGCGGAGCGGTGCGATAGCACTTCGCCTGCACCCTTATCCGAACCGTATTGCGAGTGGATGAGTATTAAACACTCGTCCGCGAACATCAAACACTCGTCCACGAACATCAAATACTCGTCCACCAGTATCAAATACTCGTCCGCGAACATCAAACACTCGTCCGCGAACATCAAATACTCGTCCACGAACATCAAACACTCATCCACGAACATCAAACACTCGTCCGCGAACATCAAACACTCGTCCACGAACATCAAACACTCGTCCACGAACATCAAATACTCGTCCGCGAACATCAAACACTCGTCCACGAACATCAAACACTCGTCCGCGAACATCAAATACTCGTCCACCAGTATCAAGAGCTTCCCCTGCTTATCCGAACCGTATTGCTTCGACTCCTACAAAACCTCAATTGCTGGACAAAAATCACAACTTCAGCAAATTAGTCTTGGCAATTTAGTTAAATCTATGCTAAGATTATAAAATTGCAGATATTTAGAGTTAAAGTTGCGGACGTATAGCTCAGTTGGTTAGAGCGCTACGTTGACATCGTAGAGGTCACTGGTTCGAGTCCAGTTACGTCCATTTTTACATTTGTACCCATTTTTAAATTTGTACATTGACGTCTCCCACAGCTAAAACATACTCGCTTTGCTCGTCTGTCTTAAAGCTCTAAAGGGCAATCGTCAGGAGAGTTCGGAGATTAAGTAGCAAATGACTCCTTCCGCTTAATTGAAAGAAATAGCTTAGGATTAAGCATACTCAAAGCTGAAGTCGAACTACAACGTTTAAAAGGACTGAGGTTAACACAGAGCCGAGTCCTAGCCTTTGGTTTTAACTGTGGTTGTGAATTCAGTAGCGTGGACAGCATTGGTATGTCTTGAATTTGGTGACTTAACAGCACGTTTTTGCAAAACGACAAAATTTTTCAGCTTTATTCCGGAATGACTGCAGCTGACCGTGTAGTTACGTAGCAATTGGATTTGATTGAATACAAGACCTTAGCCAATTTGTATATTTCATCACATATAGAGAGAGTACTATGAACAAGTTTTTGCCGATTCAATTTAAATTCAACACTCGTGACTTGCTAAAACTCGGTTTGCTTTCGCTAGCGCTATCGCTCTCACTTGGAGCTTATACTCAGGCTAATGCTCAATCAGTCTCAAAGGAAGAAGTTAAGGTGATATCGGTTCCACCGCAAGAGGCATACTATATAGAGAAGACACAAGCAACTTCTGTTGGCAATAACTCCGGTTCACAGGATAGAAAGACTTTAGATAATGGCACTCAATTGCCACGTGTTTCTAAAAGATCAGAAAATTTACAGGGTTTTGCGAAAACTACGAATTTTGTATACAACAAGAAGCTACGTCAAACAGCATATCCTAAACAATAGTGAGCGTACTCATCATCCTACATTCTATTACCCAGATAATCGAAATATTATAGCAAAAGGTCACTAGTATCTCACTCCATACCACGTTGCTTAAACAACTCCATGAGCTTACGCTTTCGGGCGTGGGTTTGCACTAACTTTGCCCTGTATTCTGACCAATCTGCTTTTCTCCCAGATTCCAAGTAGGCAGCGCGTGCTTTTTTTAGCCACTCAACTGCGTAGCTGTAGTATTCAGCCTTACCTGCATCCATAATTGACTCGGCGCGACGACGGGCATTTGTCATCACCCAGTTTGGATTGTGAGGTATTGCAGCGTCCATCACTCGGTAAATGACTGTTGAATAGTAAGAACTCAGATCAGTGACGATCGCAATAGCATCATCAATGAGTCCTTCATGTAAAAATATATCCACTTTCGCTTCTTGGGTTCCCCAACCCCCATAACTGCGGAGTATTTTTAACAAGTCTGTCCTGACACTTTCCCAGTTTTCTCCAGCCAAGTCCTCTATTTTCTGGTAATCAGGGAAGGAAGGTAAAGCTTGGAAAGCAGTCTTTCTAGCAGATAAAGCTGCTTGCTTATCTCCCAGTTCTTCAGCCAAATCACTTGTCCACGTTCCAAAGTCATACTGGCAATTCCCTGGTAATTTCAATCCAATCTGAGCAATATGTAATGCTTGCTGCAAGCTACCCTGTTCCTTCAGTGTCTTAGCTAGGGCAAAGGCTTCCTCCATTGAGGACATCTGGGTTTGTGCTGCGTCCATTGCTTCCTCAACCCGACCTAATTGACCTAGCATTGTTAGATACTGCTTGGTTTGCCCTTCCGCTTCCGCCAGATACAAATATTCTTGGTAACGTTCCTCACGTTCTAGGATTTTCAATCGAATCAATGCCAAATCATCAGCGTAGTCTGGCGCTTCTCCCTCCCAGATTCCCTCGGATGTGATATGACCTTGAAGAACCCGCACTAGAGGAGGATAATCCCAGCCTTGGCGCAACGCTTCTAGTGCTGGTCCAAAATCAGCATCCCACTCATCTTGCCAACTTTCCAAATTGACCTGAATATCAGTTTTTTCTTCTGGTGTGAATTCGGTAGTCAGAATTGCCTCACACAAGGCATCATTCAATTCTTGAATAATCTCTTCATTCTCAGCACCGTAGTCTGCGACATCATCCCAATTGTCCACACACGTAGAGATAATCGCTTCGAGAATAACTAGAGCACTATTGCTCTCTCCTCGTTCGCAAAAATCCACGGCTATTTGAACTATACTTAGCAATTCCTCAGCAATCGGATCTTCTTCATACCCGTCTTCCAAGTAACGCACCGCATTTCTGAGAATCTGGTGAACCTGTTGTCGATAAGGAGTCGGATCAACAGTATTGCGGCGCACGGGTTTTGCACGTTGTTTGCTGGGTGCAGCGGTAGTCATTAGGCTAACATAGCTCTCAATTTCTTCCATCAGTTGTGGATGCTTTGCCACTAGTTCCTGTAGCAGCCTTTGAGTTTGCACATGATCCAGGCGATCCAGTAGTTTTTCTAAAGAAGGACGCGGTTCAGTTGACATATATGTATGTTTTTGTGTAAAAAGACTCACGAACATCAATTCGATTCTCTTGTAGCATAAATCATAAATTTGAGATGACAAAAGCCTAAAATTAAGAAACTGGCACTGATTGCTTTGGTCAATCTCAGAATAAATAGGCGGAAGCACACGGGGAAACCAACGTGAGTCATGAATTTGATTACGATTTAGTGATTGTAGGCGCTGGAGTAGGCGGACACGGTGCTGCCTTACACGCCGTAAGCTGTGGTTTGAAAACAGCCATTATTGAAGCAGCTGACATGGGGGGAACCTGTGTCAACCGAGGCTGCATTCCATCTAAAGCACTGCTAGCGGCATCTGGACGTGTGCGGGAATTACGTAATGCCCATCATCTTAAGTCACTAGGAATTCAACTGGGAAATGTGGAGTTCGACCGACAGGCGATCGCCAACCATGCAAATAATCTTGTAGGCAAAATACAAGGCGACTTAACCAATAGCCTCAAACGTTTGGGAGTCGATATCATCCGAGGTTGGGGTAAGATAGCAGGGGCACAAAAAGTCTCTGTAACAACAGACAGCGGCGAAAAAACTATTACGGCAAAAGATATTATTCTTGCGCCAGGTTCTGTACCCTTCGTTCCTCCGGGTATTGAAGTAGATGGCAAAACTGTATTTACCAGTGACCAAGGTGTCAGGCTGGAATGGCTACCAGATTGGGTAGCAATTGTGGGGAGTGGTTACATCGGCTTAGAATTTTCCGATGTTTACTCAGCTTTGGGCTGTGAAATCACGATGATAGAAGCCCTAGACCAACTGATGCCAGGATTTGACCGCGATATTGCCAAACTTGCTGAACGGGTCTTAATTACTCCACGTGATATTGAAACGTATGTGGGCATATACGCCAAAAAAGTCATTCCTGGTTCACCCGTAGTCATTGAACTAGCTGACTTCAAAACGAAAGAAGAGGTAGATGTACTGGAAGTCGATGCATGCTTGGTTGCAACAGGACGCATCCCAGTGACACAGAATTTGGGTTTAGAATCTGTCGGTGTAGAACTTGACCGTCGAAACTTTATCCCAGTGAACGACAGCATGGCAGTACTATCAGCAGGTGAAACAGTTCCCCATCTGTGGGCAATTGGTGACGCTAACGGCAAGATGATGCTGGCACATGCTGCTTCTGCTCAAGGTATCATCGCAGTAGAAAATATCTGTGGGCGTCACAAAGAAGTGGACTATCTCAGTATCCCCGCAGCAGCGTTTACCCACCCAGAAATTAGCTATGTGGGCATGACTGAAGCCGCAGCCAAGGAAAAAGGCAACGCTGAGGGATTTGAAGTTGCGACGACAAGAAGTTACTTCAAAGGCAATTCCAAAGCGTTGGCAGAAGGTGAAGCGGACGGTATGGCAAAGGTCGTTTATCGTAAAGATACAGGCGAAGTTTTAGGAGTTCACATCTTCGGCATACATGCCTCGGATTTAATTCACGAAGCATCAGCAGCGATCGCTAACCGCCAATCTGTTCACACCCTTGCTCATTTGGTTCACGCCCATCCAACACTTTCCGAAGTATTGGACGAAGCTTACAAACGAGCAATTGCCAGTTAGTCATTAGTCATTAGTCATTAGTCATTAGTCATTAGTCATCAGTCATCAGTCATTAGTCAAAAGTTATTCTCCCTTGTCCCCTTGCCCATTGCCCAATGCCCCTTGCCCATTGCCCACATTGCCCAATTCCCAATTCCCAAATTATGCAAATCCGTCGCCGTAAACCTAATCCAGCTGTTGCTGTATCCACAACGCGGTATCAAGTCGCTACACCTGATGCTCAGCCAAACAACATCTTAGAAGAAATTGTTTGGCATAAGGAAGAAGAAGTTGACCAAATGCGGGAAAAGCTTTCTTTGCAGGAGTTGCAGCGTCAAGTACTTGAGGTACCTTTACCCCGTGATTTTGTAGAAGCATTGCGTCAAGGCAAAACAAAGCCAGCTTTGATTGCTGAAGTCAAAAAAGCGTCTCCCAGTAAAGGGATCTTACGAGAAGATTTTCATCCGGTGGAGATTGCCTTGAAGTATCAAAAAAGTGGTGCTAGCTGTCTTTCAGTACTGACAGATGAAAAGTTTTTCTCTGGTAGCTTTGAAAATTTAGCTCAAGTACGCGCCAAAGTAGATTTGCCCTTACTATGCAAGGATTTTGTCATATATCCTTACCAAATGTACATGGCGCGTGTTCGAGGTGCAGATGCGGTATTGTTGATTGCAGCTGTACTTAGTGATCAAGATTTGCAGTACTTCGTTAAAATTGCCAAAGCTCTAAAAATGGCGGCATTGATTGAAGTCCATACTTTAGCGGAACTTGATCGCGTGTTAGCCATAGATGGCGTGTCACTGGTAGGTATAAATAATCGCAACTTAGAAGATTTCTCTGTTGATGTACAAACGACTTGCAAACTGTTAGCAGCAAGGGGAAAGGAATTGTACGAAAGAAACATTTTGGTTGTGAGCGAGTCAGGATTACATAACTCAGATGATTTGACATTAGTAGAAAAAGCCGGAGCATCGGCTGTTCTCATCGGAGAATCTCTAGTAAAACACCCAGAGCCAGAGGTAGCAATTGCCAATCTCTTTACCAAATCTTCGTCTCTTGCATAATTCGAGCTTTAGCTAAATGCTTTTTGCCTATGTAACAATTTATTTAATGACAATCAACTTCTGACTCATCCAAAATCTCAAATCCACTATCAATTTCATGGAGCAAATTCCTCTGCCTTCACCTATCCACTACGAACTTATACTCCAACTGTTAGAGAGACAAACTATGCTAGCAGTTAGCGATAATCCGAATTTGCGGCATCAGGTGAATCAGTTGATTATTACCCTGCGTAAAGCGGCTGTACAACAAAAGCATTTGGAAGAAATTTGCCAATCGTCGTTTGTTGAGATTGATCATCGTTGGTCGCTCAATCATCTTAGTACTGAGCAGGTCGCTGCTTCTGAGTGATGAAGCAAGGCATCTACTTTCACCATTCACGAACTCGTAATATTGTAAGTTATGGTTGGAAGTCATGAAAACAACTATCAAAAGTAGGAAATATTGAGTAGTGAGTAAAGATTTGGTTAGTATTTTCTCGACTCCAAACTCCTGATACTTGCTTTGCTCTCTACCCAACTTCCAAAACCCAAATTTTTATTTATCTTCCGCTATTGGTTTATTCTATAGATAATTCTGGATTGATATATTTTCTTTATTAAAATAAATCTAGCAAAATTTAGTTATTCGCCTTAAGATGGTCATTATTGAGCGATCGCGATATCCTCATCTGTACTACATCCTTTGGAAATCGCCCTTGTAGGTGGCATGACAATTAATTCTCCAAGAGCATTGTGTTCAAATTGGTCGTCGGTAAGTTTGATAATATTGTTGAGGTTAAGGGTAACGCCTGTCACACAATTCAGGTTTTCGTCATTTCGCAAAGATTTACAGCCTTAATTGCACGACTCCATAATCAAAAGAGCGAGTTGAATCATGAACTCGCTCTTTTGATAAGTAAATTTTATTTTTTGTCTTTCACACGTGAGCCTTAGGAAAAGGCATTTTCCATGTCCATGTAGCACAGTTAGACTCTCCTGAACGAACTCATCATTTCCTATACTGTCTCCAGCCAATCATATATTTTTTCTAACTGTTCTATGGTAACTAACCCATATTGCCAAAGAATCATTGGCAAAGGACCAGGATCTTGTTCGCTACGACGCAGAGCAACTGCAATAGAAGCTGTGGAAATTGCCAACTCTTCCTGCAAAAAGCGAATAAATCTAGAATAGGTTGATGGTGACACTTTGTATTTCATTTCCTCCCATAGTGTGTACTGTTATGTATTAATTCACCGTTTTTTCCGAATTGCAAGTAGCCAATCATTCCCTTATCACTGTGCCCCTACCTAACAGAGAATTCAGAAAAGCTTGTCTGGTAGTCCTCAAAGAAAGCTTTTCTCATAAAACATAGACAGTAGTACCACTTATCTTATTTAGTCTTAAGCAACACAATACTTAGGTGAATTATGACTTTACCTTTTTACTTCAGTGCTTTGGTTAACTACAACTATAGTAAGGAAGATTCCTTAGCCTAATCGTCCCTTATTGACTACTCTTTGCACGTACGTCAAAAGAAAGATTTTTTGTTATCTAGCGTAAAATCAATTATCCAGTTTTGGAACAACAAGTCTGTCTTCCAATCTGCACTGAGTGAAATCACATTATCATATCATGTCCGGTTGAATACTTATCATTCTCTGGCGAACCCCTTTCCCCCTCGCCCCTAATCCCCACTTCGTACCCCGAGTCCCCCACAACGCGCTGGCTCCCCTTGATAAGGGGCTACGGTGTACACACAAGTCATCGCATGACTCAAAATTTCCTCTCTACGAGACGCACTCGCGTTCGGAACCTCACCGAAAGACGGCTTCGGTTGCCCCGTCTCTTCCAGAGCGGGGAGGAATTGCCGCCTTGCCGCCTTAGTCATCAGTCATTGGTCAATAGTCATTAGTATGATTAAACACGAAAAATCATGAAAAACTACTAATGACTAAGGACTAATGACTAATGACTTCGATTTCCCCCGGCTTTAAATCAAAACAAGCGTAGCGATGTTTTGATAGCCGGGGGATGAGTTAACCTGCTCTGTTGGGCATCCCTCTCCGAACTCGCACAGAGGGTTAGGGTGAGGCGCTAAAAGCGAGGGTGAGGTTTTGAGTGAGATGTGTGTACACCGTAGTTGATAAGGGGAGGGGCGGTTTTGGCGCAAGACAAAACCGGGGTGGGGTTCTTCTGGATTTATAAGCAATTAACCGGACATGATATCACTGTTATTTTTTTGCTATACGATACAATAGTTTTTTTTAAAATTTTACAGAAATTTAAGCAGAAAGCCTTATGCCTACGGCACGCTGCGCGAACGGCGCGTCTTTCCGTGGGACGGACAGATGCTTACGGAACGCGAGTGCGTCTCCCTTAGGAGAGGGATACCCTCCTTCAGTACTGTCCTCATGAATGCGTAAGCACCTATGGGTTTCCGCAGGGTACGGAGTACCCTTACAGTGGGGGACTTACGCAACTAAGTTAAAGACTGAATTTTAACATAAGAGCCAACCTTCAAACCCAACTGGGCTGCTCGTCCAGAACGCAGTTCAATCACTTGATTAATTGGTGTCTGGGGACCATAAGTAGGACAAGGATTGCTATTGCAAGGAGGTACGGAAGGAGCGATGTACTGTACCTTCCCATCCAGCATAAAAACTATATCCAGTGGTACTGGTACATTCTTCATCCAGAAATTTGCCTGAAACGATGATGGAAATTGAAACAGCATTCCACGATTATCGGGTAAAGTCGGGCGATACATCAACCCCATCGCTTGTTGTTGGGGTGTCTGCGCCACTTCTAACTCAATTTTTGTACCATTGGGAACAACCGCCACAGCTGAAATCGGTAGTTGTTGACCTGCATTCTTGGCGAGTGGTCTTTGCTCCAAAGACATTGGTGCTTGAGATTGAGAACTAGACGTAGTAGTGGGAGTAACTGCTGGTGTAGAAACAGAACAGCTCGCTAGCAAAACGCCCAAAACTATTGATAGCAAACCTAGCCAATTAATCATAGCAATTTTAGTTATTAGTCATTGGGAATTGGGAATTGGGCATTGGGCATTGGGCAATGGGCAATGGGCAATGGGCAATGTCCCCTTGTCCTCCTTGTCCAAAATTCAAACAGGTTAATTCTTTTTTTTGAATTTTGAATGAGCGAATTTTGAATTGTTTTGTCCCCCACTCCCCTTGTCCCTTACGTTTCCCTTAGTACGTAACCCACACCCCGCACTGTTTGAATAAGTCGCTTTTGACCTTCATCTTCTATTTTCAGTCGCAAGTAGCGAATGTACACTTCAATAACATTCGACTCGCCCATAAAATCATAACCCCAAACATTTTCCAGAATTTGTTCACGGGTTAATACTTCACGGGGATGTTCCATCAGATACTTGAGCAGATCAAATTCCTTCATTGTTAAGTCGATCGCCCGTTCGTTGAGTACGGCGCGGCGGGTTGCTATATCTAAAACTAGATCGCCAAAACGTAACTGCTCGGAAGTATCGACATCAGGTTTTAAGTATAAGCGAACCAAGTTCAAAAAGTCCTCACAGCGGTAAGGCTTAAGAAAGTAATCATCGGCTCCAGCTTCTAAGCAAGCTACACGATCATCAACTGAATCCCGTGCCATCAGTACCAGAACGGGCGATTGCATTCCAGTCGTTCTAAAATTTTTACATAGCGAGAGTCCTGATTCTCCTGCTAGCATTCGGTCAATCACAACTAGAGCAGGTTGGCGATCGCGGCTATATTGTGTACCATTAGTCCCATCATGAGCCACGATGGGATCATAACCAGCTTCTTTCAAATCAAAAGCAAGCTGATTTGCGAGACTCTCGTCGCTTTCAATCACCAAAACACAAGGGTTATGAGCAAGCGTCATATTGATTTTGGATGTTCGATTTTAGATTAGATGTGCACTGCGCCCTTGGGGAGGTAGAGTGCGCCCTTGGAGGTTTCCTTGCTTAAGTGCACCTCTGGTGGTACCATGGTTTCCCCGTTGTAGACACCCGGAGGGCTTCCCGTAGGGTAGCAAGTGGCGTGATTTAGATTTAGTTGGTAGAGGTGTAATTTACAGGTTTTTGGTGATGAATCAATCCTGACTTGACACGCTTTCTACCTACTATGTTTTCGCACGTACAAGTATCAGCCAAACAAAGCAATAGATACAGTCATTTTAATCACTAATTTAAAATCTGGCTCCCCTCGTCCCCTCGTCCCCTTGTCCCCTTGTCTCCCCCTCCTCTTCGGTCTGCTATCCACTGCTATCCAAAAACACTCAGCTGCAACCCTTGGGATAAAGCCTCAACAAAGGCGATCGCTGCTACAGGATTACCTACACTATCCAAAGCAGGACTGTAGCAAGCAACTGCCCCTTGACTTGGAACTACCGCAAAGAGTGCGCCACTGATGCCTGATTTCATTGGCAAACCAATTTGTAAAGCATACTGGGAAGAAGCTTCGTACAAGCCACAGGTTAACATGAGCGAGTTGACAATCCGGCGATGCTGCGGTTCGATGAATCTACTTTCGCGCGCCAAAAGCAAACCCAGACGGGCTAAATCTTCCACATCACCAGATATACAGCATATTTGTTCGTATGTGTCAAGAGCTATCTCTGGATTCTTTACATACCCTGCTTTTGTAAGATATTGCGTAATGGCTCGATTAGCTTGGGAGTTAGCCAAGCGCACAGAAGCGAGCATAATTTCATCTAATTTCAGATGACAACCTGCAAGTTGGTTGAGCCATTGACACAGTTGCTGAGTGCGATCGCTAGCGTCTTTTCCTGGTAACTTATCGGCAAGGGTAATTGCTCCACTGTTAATCATAGGATTGCGGGGTCGTCCATGATCAGCGACCAGTTGCTCTAGGGAATTGAAAGGAGCATCCGATGGCTCAACCCCAACCCATTGAAAAACTGTTTCTGCTCCCACTTGTTCTAGCAGATACAAAAGCGCAAACGGTTTAATCGCACTCATGAGGGGGAAAACACAATCCGTATCACCTTGGCTGAAAGTTTGTTCAGCTCCACAGCAGATGTGAACTGCAAATGAATGGGGATTAGCCAAAGCTAATTGGGGAATACGGTGAGCAACTTGTCCTTGATATGTCAAGGCTTTGGCTTGTTGCACCCAAGCTGATAACTGAGTCGTCGTTAGTGTTTCCAGTCCAACCATTGGTGCTACTTAGGTTATGCGATCTCGACTTATGGTTGACGCATGTAACCTTAAGGGTTACAACTTTTGTGTGATCAAAACATTCAAACACAAAGGATTAAAAAAACTTTTTGAAGATGATGACAGGAGCGGTATTCAACCAATTCACGCAGACAAGCTTTTAGATATACTTGATAGACTTGAAGCATCCTCTGATATCCAAGATATGCGATACCCAGGTTCTGGACTTCATCAACTGCAAGGAGACAGAAAAGGGGAGTGGTCACTCACTGTGTCTAAAAATTGGCGTGTCACTTTCATATTTCAAGATGGGGATGCTTACGACGTTAATTACGAAGATTATCACTGAACTTATTTAGAAATATGATTACCAAAAGAAAACCTAGACATCCAGGAGGGTTAATCAAGCGCCAGTATCTTGAGACTCTTGATATGACAATTACTGAACTTGCTGAAAGACTCGGTGTATCTCGGAAAACTGTATCTGAGATAGTTAACGAACAAGCAGGTATTACACCAAATATGGCTCTTCGTTTGGCTACAGCTTTTGGGACCACTCCTGAACTTTGGCTGAATCTTCAGCAGAAATATGATCTTTGGTGTGCTGCAAATGAGTCTGATGCATGGAAAGAAATATCACCTATCAATTTACATGCCAGTTAATCCCCATCGCCCCCTCTCTCTTTATTTCTTACTGCTGGTGTGTTAAAAGCACTTTGTACCACTGTATTTATTAGCAAGTTCTATAGGGACAAAGGAGTATCCAGAAGCAGATTGGCAGTCATGAACAACTGTAACTAAGGCAACTTTAGGATCAGCGCGATCGCTCCCATCAAACTTAATTTCTCCCGTTGCACCTTGAACTTGGAATTGATTGCCGGATAAGATTTGTTGAACACCCTTTCGGCTAGGTTGTTTTTTTATAGCTTCGATGAGTACGCGGGTAGCATCATAGGCTGTAGCAGTATGCCAGCTAACATTCTCTGTTCCCCAGAAATTTCTTGCCGATTTCGGAAATTCTGGATTAGGGCTGGTGAGTGTGTGCCATGCGATCGCCACCACTAGATGTCGATTGGTAGCCATTTCTCCTACTTCCTTTGGGACTCGTTCAATGTAGAGGCTATCTCCTGCGACCATGATCAAATCGGGGTATTTGTCAGATTTGATGACCTCTAGGGCGTTGTTCAGTGCATTCTCAGTTGTCCCCGCATCAGGAATGAGAGTAATTGCCGTGGCTCCTTGCTTTTTGGCTTCGCCGAGAGCAACCGATGCATTAAATTTATTGTTAGACAATTTAAACTTTTGAGAGTCGTTCACAACATCCCCAGAAGTGGTGAAAACGCTTATGAATTTCTTCTTCAGTGATTCACTGTAATCACTCTTGTGGGTCCACAAAACTGCTACTTTCTTTTTTTTGGCTTCCTTGTTCAGATATGTCGCCAATCTTAGGGCAGCAGTTTCATCGCTAGGAACAGTACGAAAGAAGAAATTGCTCCTTAGGTTTACTGATGTACTGCTAGGAGAAACTAACACCAACTCATTCTTTTCATAAATTGGGAGAGCTGCCTTGGTGCGATCGCTGGAATAATGACCCACAACTGTCAGAATATCAGGCTTTTTGACCAGTTTTTCGGCGATTTCCTTCACCTGATCATTTTGATTGTAATCATTCGCTATCAAAACTTTGAAGTAGCTTTCTTGTTGTCTCGCCTCGTCTTGGGCTTGAGCAACCCCACGCAGTAACTCCAACCCTTGACTACGGGTTTCTGTATCAGGAGCATATTTCAGAGGAGCGACCACAGCAATCGTGTAAATTCTGTTTTTCGGAATTTTTCCTTGATTAAGCCGATCATTAATCTTGGCGTTGTTGAGGTAAATTAGGGTTTCGGGGTCACGCTGCTTTATCCAAGCTTGTTCTAGATACTTTACTGCTGTAGAGTAGTTACATTGTGCTACTTCCCTGACACCTTGTTCTTTTTGTTGCGGAGAATCTTGAGGTTGAGAAACCAGAATTTCTTCGCCAAAGCTTAACTTGTCTCCTGTTTGTGTTTGTGAGTCGCAGGCTGTTGGAGGAGGAACAGAATGAATAATGCTGTAAATGTAGATAGCGATCGCAGCTCCTACCAACCCAGACACAAGAACTAGACCTGCAATCAGCCAAAACCTCCGCAGCACCCTAAGCCCACTCAGCCAAAGCTTCCGCAGTAGCCGCTGAATTTTATACTCAAGCCGAATGAGAGCCAAACGTCTCAGAATCACTTTGGCATTTTTGGGGCGACGACTGCGCTCAGATGCCATTAGGCGATTAACCAATTTCGCAAGAGAATTGGAAATAGGATACCGAGTTTGTTCCCGCCAGTTTGAGATATTCGGCTGTATGTCGCAAGGGTGGATACCTGTAAGCAAATGCACGAAAGTCCGTCCAAGCGCATAGAAATCAGATTGCAGCACTGCTCCTCCGTCTATTTGTTCGGGAGGCGTGTAGCCGTGTGACCAAATCTCTGTGCGACGACCTCCACTGACAACGGTTCCAGTTATCTGCCTTACTGTACCAAAATCAATCAACACCAGCTGTCCGTTGGGTCGTCGCATGATATTGGATGGCTTGATATCTCGATGAAACCAATTTTGTTGATGGATGAAATCTAGAATTGTGGCGAGCTGTTTTAGCCACTCCAGCGCTTGTCTTTCGTTAATAGCTCCATGTTCACCCAACCACTGTTCTAGGTTCTGCCCCTCAATTTTCTCCATCACCAAGCAGTGTAATTCCTGATCGTTGTTGAGCGATAATGAGAAATAGGCTTCTCCCCTTGGGATACCCGGATGTTCCAAGTCTATCAGAATCGATTGTTCTCGTCGGAAAAGTCTAACTAATTCTGCAAACAATTCTCTACCATTCTGTAATTGCATCTGATTGTTGTATATGGCTTTGAGAATTTTTCGTGTTCTCTGATTCTGACTGTCTACGACTTCAAAGACTTCCGTACAAGTATAAGAATTATCACTGAGTTTTTGAGTCAAACGGTAGCGATTATTGATAAGTAAAGGATTTCCACAGCCTTGACAGACGCTAACATTATCTAGATTATTACAATTTGAACAGTCAGGGTTTATACAGTAGGGCATACTTTAGTGGAATGCTGCATCTGTGTGAATTATCTTGTCAATAACGCTACTAAAATTAGCCAGAAAAAAGACAAAATTATGGCTTACAGTAATTGTACCTTGAGAAGAGTTTCGCAAGACTTCAAGCTACAGCGCATGGCTAATTTCTGGCAGTTAGCTCAAAATTGCTAGCGACCATAAAATCTATTGACACACTTCCTCACAACAGGCTGGAGAGTGAACAAGACCGTGCCATCTTGGCAGTATTTCTCTATGAATGATCGCTGCAATAAAGAATACAGCTGTTCTAGAAATTCTGAATTGGATACCTGAGATGACATCCGCGATCGCAGCGTGTCGGAGTCAAGCGGTGTGGCTTCACTAGCAAGACAGCGTAAAATTTCTCTTTCCCATTCAGGTAGTCTTTCAAACCGTTGCTTGAGCACCATTTGAATCGGCGGCGGTACCACAATTGTATTTTGTCTTAAAAACTCGGTAACACCGCCATGAAATAACTCTTGAATCATTTTAGAGATGTGGATTAACGCCAGAGGATTACCGCGATACATATCAATTAGCCTTGTTGCATCTTCGGCTCCAAACTCTAGATTCGCCGTCCTAAAGATTTCTGTAGCTGCTACGTTGTCTAAACCTTCCAGCTTCCATAACCTCACCGTTTCTCCTTCACACGAGGTTAGTGTTTCTGGTCTTTCTTGGCTGGTGATCACCAGACAACTTTGATGGTTTTGTTGTGCAATTCGCCGGAGCAATTCGCCGTATTTTTCATATCCAGCTTGATAACGTTCCGCGCCATCGCCACCCATAACTGTTTCCCAACTATCGAGGATTAATAAAACGCGATGCTGGCGCAGAACATTGAGCAACTTTGAGATCAAATCATCAATGTTGTTGGGTAAATCGGTGCTTTGTTCATCAGACAGGAAACTGATGATATTTACGAGAATTTCTGACAACGGCGAAGGGTTATCGGGTAGCGAGCGCCAAACTAGATACTCAAACTCATCCCGAATTTGTTCTGCAATCCTTACAGCTATAGCGGTTTTACCAATTCCCCCCATGCCTATTATTGCTATCACACGACAGCGATCGCTCACAATCCATTGCTTAAGTGTTTCTAGTTCTGTATGACGTCCATAGAAAACTGAAACTTCAGGCGCTTCACCCCAATCCACTCTTTGCTGCGGTTGATTCGTTCTATATCCTGCTGCTTCCAACCAGTTAACAATATCTCTCCAGTTTTGTACTGTGTTTTCTTCTCGATTTGTGAGTCTTTCAATATATCGGTATAAAGTACGACTTAAATCAACTTGAATTCCACCTGGCTCCCTATTGAGCCTGTGAGCAATTTCCGCTGGGTTATAACAGCAGAGTAATCCTCGTAGGTGAGTTCTTTCAACTTCTGTCAGTCCTTGTCTTGCGCGTGGTGCGAATTCTCGCTTTGCAGCAGCTAGGTCTATGTACAACCTTTCTAGATCCCAGTTATTTACCGCTTCGGAAAACGGCTCTTGATTAAATACCATTACTGGAAGTTGTCATTATTCTATTCGTTAATTTTAACCTAACCAAAATCCCTAATCTCCCTTAGATGAATCCTAAGTTTTGCTCCACTTAGTATATTTTCAAGTTCAAGAAAGAACCTAAAAAGCAACGAATTAGTTTTTTGATATCTACCATGAATAAACTTTCCCAACATAAAAAAGCTACTACATCTCTAGTATCCAATCAAGCACAGACAAAAGCTTGGGAGGAAAATTGCCAATCGAGGACAGTTGCAGATCACTCTCAGATATCACTGATAAAAAATAGGGATGAGCAGCTCAAACAACTAGCGAAGATGGTCCAGCAGAATCCACCGTTGAGTCGGGAACGACAGCTAGCTCTCACAAGGCTAGTCAATGGTATTCTGCAATCCGGTAGACTTTTTCATCCGCAAAGAAGTCAATTTTCAGCAGCTATTTATCAAGATATTTATGATGAAGTGCTCCAAGAACTCTTGCTGTATATATGTCAAAATATTCACAAGTACGAACCCGAACGTGGTTCAGTGATGACATGGGTCAATATTCTTTTGTCGCAGCGATTTTTTAAACAAGTTGTTCAGAAAAGATTTCGTCAGCAAAGAGTACCAAAAATGACAGTTACAAACTTATATCATCTTGCCCAACCTGAATCAGAACCACACCTCACAGAGATACTTAAGAAATATATAGACTCTGACCCAGAACATCTCTTTAAACAAAAACACATAGCAAATTATCCTGCAGTTAACTTTCAAGCCTTGGTGCAGCGACGAATTTCAGGAAAATCTTGGAAAAATATTTCAGCAGAATTTGGTATAAATATTTCAACTGTTAGTACTTTTTATTACCGATGCATAAGGAAGTTTTCTTCAAAGTTAAAAGAGTACTGTATTAACCATGTAATTTAAGCAAGAGGCGAATGACCACTATCCTACACATCACCCAACAAGAACAATGGAAGCAAGCCAAACTCGTGGGAACATATCGCGGTGATACCCTCGACTCTGAAGGTTTTATCCACTGTTCAACACCAACACAAGTCATCAAAGTGGCAAATTACTTGTTTCCCAATCAAAAGGGATTGGTACTTCTTTGCATTGACTCTAAGAAAGTTCAACCGGAAATTCGCTATGAAGGTATCGAGGGAGGCGAACTATTTCCTCATATTTATGGTGCTTTGAATATTGATGCTGTGTTTAAGGTTATTAATTTTGAACCAGGTGAAGATGGCTTGTTTACATTGCCAGAAGAAATTTGAATACATGGAGAAAATATGATAAAAATTCTTTGGCATGACCCAATAAAAAATTAAGGAAGAAAAAGTATTGAAAATAACCGACTGTCTGTCTAATTTGTATGTACAGTCAGACTTGTCACATTTGCATCAGGGTGAGGTCTTGTGATGCAAACCAGTCCAGAAGAAGAATCCAATGATACAAAGAAACGAGGTTGGGTAGACAAGTCTCTAGCTTTTGTTGAAACCTTGGGAAACAAACTACCTGATCCGTTAACACTGTTTTTCTTGTTGTCCTTGGGGGTAGTTATTCTAAGTGCGATCGCCTCCTCTCTCAACATCTCTGTCATCCATCCAGGAAACGGCAAAACTATCTCAGCGGTATCTCTCCTCGCACCTGATGGTATCCGCAAAATTTTTACATTAGCCGTTAAAAACTTTACTGATTTTCCACCTCTTGGTACTGTTCTTGTTGCCATGTTGGGCGTTGGAGTTGCTGAAGCAACAGGGTTCCTTTCTGCTTTACTTAGAGAACTGGTGCTAATTGCTCCTTCAAAATTAATCTGTCCTGCAGTTGTCTTTGCTGGTGTCATGGCAAACATCGCCGCTGATGCGGGGTATGTCGTTCTTGTACCACTGGGGGCAATTATCTTTTTAGCCTTTCGTCGTCATCCTTTGGCTGGTTTAGCCGCCGCCTTCGCTGGTGTTGCTGGTGGCTATAGTGCCAATTTGTTGATCAGTCCCCTCGATCCCTTGCTAGCAGGACTCACTCAAAGTGCAGCCCAATTAATTAATATAAATTATCAGGTGAATGCAACTGCCAACTATTATTTCATGGCAGTTTCCACATTCTTGGTGACTTTCATTGGCTGGTTTGTCACTGAAAAAATTGTGGAACCGCGCTTGGGAACTTACCAGGGTGAGGTTAATTTACAGATGCAAGCACTTACCCCAGCAGAACGTAAAGGGTTACGCTGGTCAGGATACTCTTTATTAGCGTTCCTCGCCTTTGTACTGGCGATGGTGTTACCAGCACAAGGCATTTTGCGAGATCCAGAAAAGTTTACAATTATTCCCTCACCTTTTATTGATGGGATAGTATTTATTATCGCCTTAGGATTTTTTATCCCAGGAGTGATTTACGGCAAGGTAGCAAAAACAATTGAAAATGATCAGGATGTTGCTAAAGCGTTAGGCGATGCGATGGCTTCTATGGGATATTACATCGCTTTGGCGTTCGTGGCGGCACAGTTTATTGCCTATTTTGCTTGGAGTCATCTAGGGATCATTGTGGCAGTCAATGGTGCTAATTTTCTCAAAGCCACAGGAATGACTGGTCCACTGCTACTAGTCATGTTTATTTTAGTGAGTGTGCTGATTGATGTTTTTGTTGGTTCGGCTTCGGCAAAGTGGGCGATAATGGCTCCTGTGTTTGTGCCAATGTTTATGTTACTTGGCTATTCACCAGAGTTGACGCAGGCGGCTTACCGTATTGGAGATTCAACAACGAATATTGTGACACCGTTAATGCCTTATTTTCCTGTGGTGGTAGCGTTTGGGCAGAAGTACGATAAAAATTTGGGGATTGGGACTTTGATTTCGTTGATGTTACCTTATTCAATAGCGTTTTTGGTAGGGTGGTCGATTCTTTTTATTATCTGGTTTTTTTTAGGATTGCCGTTAGGTCCTGGTGTGGGGATGAGGATTTAACCGCCAAGGAAGGGAGAAGGAGAAATGGAAGGTAAGCAGTTGAATGTCGGTGAGTATGTGGATTTGATGGCTTTGTTGTTGGATTTGGAATTAAAGGATGAGTATCGAGACGGAGTTATAGCAAATTTTGAGAGAATTAAAGCGATCGCTCAAGTTGTGAATGAGTTTCCTTTGCCTGAGACAATTGAAGCTGCGCCTGTTTTTGCAATACGGTTCGGTTAACGGTGAGCCGTCACCCTCGCCGCGTGCGCGCCATTCAAAGCGGGACGTGCAAACTGCGTCGGGAGCGCGCTCGCCTGCGGAGTTATCCGAACCATATTGCGAGTGGATGAGTATCAAACACTCGTCCACAAGTATCAAACACTCGTCCACAAGTATCAAACACTCGTCCACAAGTAT
>JAHHHH010000008.1 GCA_019359415.1 Iphinoe sp. HA4291-MV1
CAAACACTCGTCTACAAGTATCAAACACTCGTCTACAAGTATCAAACACTCGTCTACAAGTATCAAACACTCGTCTACAAGTATCAAACACTCGTCTACAAGTATCAAACACTCGTCTACAAGTATCAAACACTCGTCTACAAGTATCCAACACTCGTCTACAAGTATCAAGAGCTTTAAGAGCTTATCCGAACCGTATTGCCTATTTTTGAACCATGAATTTAGAAGAAGCTGATGCTGTTGCAATTGCCACTGCTATACGAGAAGGCAAAGTGAGTGCAGTGGAGGTAACAAAAGCTGCTTTACAAAGAATTACGGCGAGGAATAATGAACTCAATTGTTTTACAACTATAACTGCTGAGACTGCTTTGACACAAGCAGAAAGAATTGATGAGGAAATTGCCCAAGGTAAAAATCCTGGTTCTTTAGCTGGTGTCCCTTTCGCTGTCAAAAATCTTTTCGATATTGCTGGGTTAACGACTCTTGCTGGTGCAAAAATTAACGCGGAAAATCCTCCAGCCACTCAGGATGCAACAGCAGTCGCAAGGTTGAAACAAGCGGGTGCAGTGCTCGTAGGCGCTTTAAATATGGATGAGTACGCCTATGGGTTTGTGACAGAAAATTTTCACTATGGTGTGACACACAATCCTCATGATTTAAAGCGGATAGCTGGTGGTTCATCGGGTGGTTCAGCGGCTGCTGTTGCAGCTGGTATGGTTCCACTGACGCTGGGTTCTGATACAAATGGTTCCATTCGCGTCCCTGCGGCTTTATGTGGTGTTTTTGGTTTAAAACCAACTTACGGGCGATTATCGCGTGCTGGAGTCGCATTACTTTCCAGCAGTTTAGACCATGTTGGACCATTTGCCCGTTCGGTACGGGATATTTCTACAGCGTTTGATGCACTTCAGGGGGAAGATGAGAAAGACCCGGTTTGTACAAAACGTCCTCTAGAACTGTGTTTACCACAGTTAAATCAAGATATTGCTGATTTACGAATTGCTATTGCGGATGATTATTTTGAAAAAGGAGCAAGTCCGCAAGCCTTAGAAGCAGTACAAAAGGTTGCTGATGCTTTGGATGTAACCCAGTATGTCACAATACCTGAAGCGCATCGCGCCCGCGCAGCAGCTTTTGTGATCACAGCTTGTGAGGGAGCAAATTTACATTTGGAGAAACTGCGATCGCGAAGCGGCTCCTTTGGAGCATCGCGTCCCCAAGATTTTGATCCAGCAACACGCGATCGCTTTCTCGCTGGTGCTTTAATACCTAGTAGTTGGTACATTCAAGCACAGCGGTTTAGGAGATGGTATAGAGATAAAGTCCGAGAAATCTTTCAAAAGGTAGATGTCATTCTCGCTCCAACAACATCAATTTCTGCACCACTTATTGGTCAACAAACCATGACTTTAGATGGTGAGGAAATTCTCGTGCGTCCTCATTTGGGGTTATATACTCAACCATTATCTTTTATCGGCTTGCCTGTTTTATCAGTGCCAATTCAACGTATAAGCAATCTACCATTGGGCGTACAGTTAATAGCTGCACCTTATAATGAAACTCTAATTTTGAGTGTCGCAGCGGCGCTAGAAGCAAAGAATGTCATCTCGGCACCAATCGTTTAGCTGACTGTCTGTGCCATTGCAAGGTAATTTAGCAATACTTCATCAATAAACGCCTGTTTTTTATTGGCAAGCAGACTCGCGATTGTTGTGCACCTTCCTTTGCTCTAACCACCAGATAATAGTCACTAAAATTATTGAGGCGATCGCAATCAGTGCTGTGACGCGAAAAGTAGTATCAAAGCCAAAAACTAGACCTTCAACAGGTGCATTTGCCACATCGGTGTCAGGTGCTTGTCGAAAATTGAAAAGCTTTTGGAGTAATCCGCGTACCGTGGGGCACACGGAAACGTACCTTGAAATGGGTAAACGCTTGGGGAGTTGTCCGAAAGTGGAACATAGTGTAAAAAACTGTGTTTCGGATAAGTATGAACCATAAGACCTATAAGAAGGGAAACCAGAAAAAGGCAAGTTCAGCCCAAGAATCTCCGCACTTGCAGGGCGGAGAGTGTCAACTATGGAGCTTATTATGCAGGTTTTGCGTGAACAACTTATTCCACTAGACCATGCTTAATCGCAAAACGCACCAATTCTGCTCGGTTGCTAGTTTCGGTTTTTCTCAATAAACTACTAACGTACTTTTCTATAGTCCTTGGACTCAGGTGTAACTGCTGACCCATTTCAGCATTAGAAAGACCATAAGTTAAAAGTTCCAGGACTTCCTGCTCTCTGGGAGTTAACTCAAAGAGGATGTGGGATTTTTGAATATCAGTCAACTCAGAGTGATGAGTGTCCAGCGATTTTGTGGGAGTGTGAGTCCCCAAATTTTCTGGATGAGAAAAACCATACTCAGATTGAATGATTTGCGATCGCTCCAGAAGATTGCGAATTGCTGCTGCTAACTCTTCTAGTTCAAAAGGCTTGGGCAGGTACAAATCGCATCCTGACTGGTAGCCTAGGATTCTTTCTTGAGTCTTGGTTCTCGCTGTTAGCAGTATAACAGGTAACAATCGGAACCCCGATTGTTGACGTACCCGTCGCACTAAGTCATATCCATTCATGCGTGGCATGATGATATCAGTAACCATCAAATCAGGATGATACTCCTCTACCATTGCCAAAGCCTGTTGACCATCATCTGCTGTAATCACTGAGTAGCCAGACAGTTCAAGATAATCGCTGATAGATAGACGAGTGCCCAGATCGTCATCCACTATGAGGATCGTCAAGGGCATGGATCGTACACCCCTAGCATTTTTTACTCTTGAGTTTGCTTTCGTAAGCACTATAAGTAAACACAGGTAAGAATAGTACTCTTATGTTTCATACTATGACAGGATTACCAATTAATAACTTCCTAATAGTTAACTGATAAAGTCAATCTTAAATCCCTCTTTAAGGTTAACGAGTTCAACTGACTACTCTATACATTATATAGTAACGTATTAATTATTACAATATTTCTAGAAATCGCGTTGAATGGGATGTGAGTTGAAAAATCTAGAGATTATAGTTTGGGCAAATCAAAGATTGAACCCAAGAGAAACGATAAGAATCTATGTCTTACTGTTTTGAATGTTGTACATAATAGGTAGCTCCGTCATGCCATTTTTTCCTTGCTTTGTCAACAAACTATGGCTAATATCTCTCCATAACTCCTTTGTTAACTGCTGTCTATAGTCATATTGTGTCTTTTTTCTTAACTGTTTCAACTTTATCTACTTAAGCGTAAATTCTAAATTGAAATCGAAGGATGATTTCTTGAGGGTGCAGCCAAGCTAAAAGCTGAGTGTAAAGCTAATCCCCATTTTTTAAATGGTTCCCCTCATAAGAAGGCAATAAGAATAAATACTTAATTAATTTCAGAGAATAAATCTGTGCCTTGTCATTTCTCCCTATATTTAACGACAGGTATGTTATTGCTTCACCAAGATGAGAAAAGAGTGATATCCTTTTTATGTTATGTCAGACTGGGAAAACTTTCATACCTAAAACTTAATACACTAAGGCTTTGAAAGTATTTGTCAATTCGCAAACAGACCAAACTGTTCAGAGGCTGCTGTAACCTTTGTAAAGCAGACATTCTGTATTTTGCCCGCAGCGAAAGTGACACGCCAGCACATAAGCAAGATATAGCTAACGCCATTTGGTAGGTTCATGATCCCCCTTGAGTGAATTACTAGTGGGTAAAAAGTAGGTATTTTACTCATCACATCTATAATTGAATTTGATTTGTCATTCAAAGCACACTTGGACAATAGATTATGACAGGAAAAGGACAGGGATTTGGCTTTGGCTTGGGAAAAATGAAAGAATTGGCTGATGCCTTCAAAAAAGCGCAGCAAGTTCAAGAAGGCGCAAAGCAACTCCAAGAAGAATTGGAGCAAATGGAGATTCAAGGAGAGGCTGGCGGTGGTTTAGTCAAAGTCATTGTTAGTGGTAACCAAGAACCTAAGCGAGTGGAAATCTCTCCAAATGCATTGCACGAAGGAGCAGAAGTCCTTTCTGATCTTGTAGCAGCAGCAATGAAAGATGCTTACAACAAATCCACTGCAACAATGCGTGAACGCATGGAACAACTGACTAGTGGGTTAGAGCTTCCAGGATTTTAGTCACAAGATTGAAAAGAACTCAGTGTCCCAGCTAGGAACTCAGCAATTTTTCAGTGGCTGGTCCTACCGTCAACTGATTTCAGACCACTGAATCTCTGATAAGCGTGGGGGCGGTGTGTACCCACCACTCCTCAACGCCCTTCTCAAGAGCATAGACGCTCTTGGGTATCTCCTGTAGCCTACCAGCATGGCGGTGCTGCCGAACGGAGAGGCTTTGCTGTGTTGGCGCAAGCCTCCGCAAGACTTACGCCAGTTTCCTCTGTCGGGAAACGTCGGTGCAGTAACGGACCCCTCCGCACAGAATCCCACAATCCCCAAGTTGAATTCTGACTGCTGAGTTGCTGAGTTCTTTCTTGGTCAAAATTGCCTAGATTATGGACTGTAGACTATTGATTATGGACTGCACGAAGCACAATATATATGCCTTACAAGCTGCTGTTTGTCTGCCTGGGGAACATCTGCCGATCGCCAGCGGCAGAAAACATAATGAACTATCTCATCAACCAGCACCGATTGAGTGAACACATTATTTGTGACTCTGCTGGGACATCAAGCTATCACATCGGTAGTCCACCTGATTCACGCATGAATGCTGCAGCACAGCAAAAACTGCAAATTAAATTGCGTGGTAGAGCACGCCAGCTCCAAATATCTGATCTTGAAAACTTTGATTTGATTTTGGCGATGGACCGAGAGAATTATGAGGAGATCCTCTATCTTGACCCAACTGGAAAATATCAGCAGAAAGTACGCTTAATATGTGACTTTTGCTCTAAGCACAACCTCAAGGAAGTTCCAGACCCGTACTACGGTGGTGCAGACGGATTTAATCTGGTGATTGACCTACTTGTCGATGCTTGTGAAGGTTTGCTGAAATACCTTCCTAAAACACCAATTCAGTAATTACCGATAGAGTCGGTGATTCATTTCTAGTACTGCCTCTTAAGATACACATTTTATAACGCTTATATAGCAAGGTTTTCAGAAAGTGAATAAAAATGTGTTTCTTTCATTCGTTGCGAGGGGATTTAATTCTTTTGACTTTTGACTTTTGACTTTTGACTTCCCCTGGTGGGGCGCTCACATCTGTTTAGCTCCAGTTAGTCTTAATTTTAATTCGTGACATTCTTTTACTAATGGAATATCTAATTCTGTGGCAATTGTTAAAGCTTGCTCACAATACTCAATAGCCAGTTCTTGCTCGCCTAACTTTTGATAAAGTTCTGCTAAACGCTTAATAACTCTAGCTTCGTCAGAGCGAGCGCCAATTCTTTGAAAAATTTTTAATGACTTCTGCAAATATTCTAAAGCTTCTGAATACCGTTCAAGATTCATCAAGTTAATTGCTAAAGATTCTGAAACATAGCTCTCTTGCTCATCTTGATGCGCTTCACGGAAAATTATCAAGCTCTGCTTGAAGTACTCAATTGATTTGTCATAATTTTCTAAAAAATAGTAAGCATTACCTAAATTTAATAAAGTTAAGCTCTCTCTTTTCTCTCTTTTGCTTTCTTGGATTTTCCTAATGAGCGCCAAGCACTGTTCTTCATACTCAATTGTTCTAGCATAATCCCCCATAGTAAGGTAAGTAGTTCCCAAATTTCCTAATCCTTCTCCCTCCATATAGCTATCCCGATTTTCTTGGGCAATTGATAGCTGTTGTTGGTAACACTCAATTGCCTTGGAATAGTTTTTTAGTTTACAGTAACTAAAGCCTAAAATTCCCAGAGACATCGCCTCCGTTCTAGGGTTTCCAATTTCTTTCTCAAATGCCAAATACTGCTCACCATACTCAATTGTTTTGCTGTAGTCTCCCAGAGAATTGTAAATATTTCTCAAACCTTGTACAGCTTGCGCCTCCAGTATACGTTCCTGGATTTCTTGTGCGATCGCCAGTTCCTGTTGATAGTACTCTATTGCCTTGATATGCTCTCCCAAGGAATGGTAAACTTTGCCTAAATTTCCTAGCGCCCTCGCTTCATCATAGGGTTTTTGTGTTTCCTGTGCGATCGCTAGTTGCTGCTGGTAATGCTCGATAGCCTTGGTATTATCACTTAGAGCATGAAAAACATCTCCTAAATTTCCTAAAACATCCCCCTCTAATTCACGGTGATGAATTTGCTGTGCGAATGCTAGCGCCTGAGCATAGTAATCAATGGCTGTATCATAATTTTCCAAATGATAGTAGCAGTTTCCCAAGTAGTTGAGAGTAGATACCTCCCATGAATGATTTTGGATTTCTTGATCAACTACTAAACGTTTTTGAAAATATTCAATTGCTCTACCATAATTGTTCAAAAAGAAATAGATCCCTCCCAAAGCTCCTAAAGCAATACTTTCAGCTTGAGGGTCTTGAACTCTTCGAGCAATAACTAATTCTTGCTGATAATACTCAATCGCTTGAGTGTAGTCATTTAGAAAACGGTAAGTATCGCCTAACCCTTTAAGAACCATCCCTTCCAAAAAGGGATTCTCAATTTCCCGTGCAATTAGCAGAGACTGTTGATAGTACTTAATTGCTTTGGTATAGTCTCCTTGGGACATATAGGCACCTCCCAGATTGCTTAAAGCATTCCCCTCTTGATGGCGATCCTGAAATTCATGCACAATTGCTAGTTGTTGTTGGTAGCAATCTATTGCTTTGGCATAGTCTTTTAGGTACCAATGGGCATGACCTAGACTGTCTAAGATTTCCGCCTCCTTTTCGCAATTTTGAATTTCTTTTGCAATTACTAAACTCTGCTGTAGGTAATCAATTGCTTTATGAGCATCTCTGTGGAAATATGCTTCTCCTAAACTTTTCAGAGCATCTGTTTCCTCTTCGCGATCTTGAAGTTCCTGTGCGACTTTCAGTTGCAACTGGCGGCATTCAATAGATTTATCATAATCTTGCAAGGTATTGTAAAAAATTCCTAGAGTATGTAGAGTATGCCTTTCTCCCTGGCGATCCTGAATCTCCCGACAAATTGCTAAACTCTGTTGAAAACATTCAAGTTCCTTGGCGGAGTTTCCTAAGTCAGAATAAGCCATCCCTAGAACTCTGAGAGCTTCCGCTTCTGAGGAGCGAGCGTTCCACACTGTCTGCTCAAATACTAAATGGAAGTCTAAAACTTCAGCAAAGTTTTTTATATCAAAGGAAGCCATTACTAATTCGCCTAGAATAGCCTCCTTTGAGGCAAGATCTTTTTGGATTTCTTCTCTTATAATTGCCAATCTTTTTTCATGGCATTCAACTGCTTTTGTATATTATCCAACAATTTTATATGACCCACCTAAACCAAGTAATAAAGATGTGTCTAGTATGGGACTTAACTTGTTTAAAACTCTACTATATAAGTCTATTCTTTCGCGATGATAGCCCCAAGTCAAAAGTTGATTGTCTAATGTTTGTTGAGTAGGAGTATTAAGACGAACAAACAGAATTGTTTTGGCTCTTTCCCAGTCTTCTACTTCACAAAGATGCTCAAATGATTGCATGTAGCGGCGCACCTTATCTAAATTACTAACAGTAGGTGGTGGCTCATCCTCAACGTTAAAGAAGTATTCTACTGCTTGATAATAGAAAAATGTCTCTATAGGAACTTCATCTAAATTGATTCCCAAATCGGTAAACACTAAATTACCAAGTGTTGGTGAGTTATTCATAATACTGACTTCACTTTACTTCAAGCTTTGCAATAATTTGTTTCGGTATTCTATCGCCACACTACGAACTAGATTATGTTGTCCTAGAAGGCGCTTATGATTATGATTATTAGAGGTTTCTACTAAGAAACGATTAAATAATTCTTCTAAAGCTTTTTCTTTCCGCTCCTTACTACACTCCTGATGCTCTACGCGCTTCACTAACCCTGCGAGTTGCATCAGCCATCCTTCCTCTTGGACGGGAACGCGATAGACTGAAGCTGCACAAATCAAGATATAAGCATCCCTTACCTGAGTTGCCAAACGCTCAAAAACAGTCTTTAGTCTTTCTGCATAAACTTCTAGTCTTACCTTTTGGGTTAGTTTGTGTAATTGCCAATCATCGTCTGCCCCAATAATTTTCTTAGCATTTGCCTCTGCTTCTGCTATAGCCTTTTCCACCTCTTCTATATTGCTGCTAACTGTATCCCAGTATGCCTGTACATTCCCTTCAAAAGATTCAAAAATCTCCCCAATAATTACCCGTAACATAAGAGGATGACCTTTGTAGGCTTTGCCAATTCGTAATAGCAAGGTTCTGTCGGGAGACTCTTGGCTAGCGTCTAACCCTGTTGCTTCAAATAGTGCAACCTGCTCAGATTCCTCTAGTCCATATAGAATTTGGTGATGCAAGAAAGTTTTGTAACGGGAGTACACCAGCTTCACAGGTAAATCCTGTGAAGTGATAATTAATCGACTTCGGCAAGATTCTGCTGACAAAAAGTTCAAAAAGAATTTTTCCCACCACGGATCAGCGAAATCACCCCAACCGTCTTCTTCATTTCCAGTCAGCAATCTTTCTAAAGAATCAATTAATACTAAGACCTGATGCTTGTGTAAATACGCCAGCAACTTTGGCAACAATAGTTCTGGTTTTTTTTCCTCTGGTGAAAGTCTTTCTCTCCACTCCTCTAACCATCTAGCAGCAACACTAGCAAAGTCCGTGGGTTTGTCCTCATAGTCAAAATTTGCTCGGCGAAATTTGTTTTTCCAGTCTCCACCAAACCAGTCTTGCAACTCGTCTGCCAATTTTTCAGCTAAAGCAGTTTTACCAATTCCTGTCAGTCCTAGGATTAGCAAGAGGCGACAAGATCCACGAAGTTCATCACTCAGTTCTGTGACTAGTTTCTCTCGACCTACCCAAGCATAGTCATAGGTATAAAATTCTGGTCTAAAATCCGTCTGCGCAGTTGGACTGTTATCAATAATCTCTTGCCAGTTATTTATATTTACTCTTTGACAAATTTCAATAAAGGTATCTCGGTCAATTGGAATCCTTCTCCAAAACCGTTTCAAACTTGCTGCTGAGATTATAGTATTGGTATTTTCAGGCTGACTCCATTTAGCACTTGTTTTTGTCCATCCTTTCTTTTTTCTAGCCTGATCAACTATTTCTAACCCTTGCTTGGATGCTTTCAAAGAAACTGCCATTCTTGGGAGTATTTCACTTTTTAGGTATACATAAGTAATTACCAATTCAAGTTGCAACTTTCCAGATTTCCAAACAAAGTAGACTTGTAAAACTGAGCTACTCTTAATAGCTAATTTTTTTACGGATTTTAACTCACTTCTGGCTCACTTTCTCAACCAACGATGAAGATGAGCCGAAAATGAGGCTTTTAGACATAGTTATCTCGAGTTTCATAGAGATATCGAGAGCCAAGAAGGTATAACTCCATGTCTCAAGCGCAAACTACTAAAACAACTGTTAGCCAACCAACAAATTCTGTACCCATCGATCCAACTCCGTTGTTGCAAAGCAATAGTCCAACTGCGATTATCCTGAGCATTGCAATTTTACTTTGGGTTTTGCGTCCGGTGATGTTACAGCAAAGGTCAGATGATTCTGATAAGTTCGGTGATTCTGAAAACAAGCCTACCTCTTTCCCAAAAAGAGCGATCGCTGTTTTGGTGCGAGCTTTAAAGTTAGATAGCTCTCAGTAAAAGTTTCGCTGGCGCGGACTACAGAAAACAAGGTTTTACAGCCTGCTTCCACAGGCTAAAGATTAGTCCGCGTTCGCCCTTGGCGTTCCCGTTCGCGCAGCGTCTCCGACAGGAGAAGGGTAGGCGGACTTCCCTGCGGGACGCTGCGCGAACGTTTTTGTAGCCCCAGACTTCCAGTCTGAGGGGCATTTAGGATACTCCTCTTCAGCACTACTTTCTAAAAAATCATTCGCCTTCATAATTTCGTAGAGGTTAGTATCTGTTTCTAACAAGCAAGCGTGTCCACTATCTGGTAGTACTACCATCTTGGAATTTGGAAAGATACTAACCAAACGTTTTGCTTCAGCCAAGGAAGGTAAAAGTCGGTCGTTACCACCAGCGATAACCAAAACAGGTTGAGTGAGGTGACGTAACTGTTCCTCTTCAACACAAAACTCTTTTAGTAACGAGAGTCGCCAAAGGACAGTTTCTGACGGTACAGAACGCATGGTTTTTAGAAGTTCTTGTCTATCACTCCTAGAAATACGTGCCAAAGACGCCAAAAAAGGCAATAAACCTAGCGCACCGATATTATAAAGGTTGGATGGGACTAAGTAAGTCAGTTGAGAAACCCAAGTTAACAAAGGGCGAAGATGAAAGGCGCTTGCTGGGTTGATGAGAACAATGCGCTTAAACAATTGTGGTGCTTTGATCGCGACTTTCTGCGCCAAACAACCACCAAAGGACTCGCCACATAGATAAACAGGACGTTGGGAGCTTTTTTCTAATTCTGCATGAATCAGATCCAATACATTATTAGTTAGTTCATCCCAACTAGTAAGGTCTTCCCTTGGAATCGCTAAACAACGGACATCAAAGCCAACTTCTAATCCAGCAGTTTGCGATCGCAACAGTTGACCAGTTCCATCCATTCCTGGTAAATACACAAATAACGGAAACTCTGGCTGGAGTCGTTTGGGAGTGAGGAAACACGGTTTTAGCTCAACTTTTGGAATCATTAGTCATTGGGAATTGGGAATTGGGAATTGGGAATTGGGAATTGGGAATTGGGAATTGGGCAATGGGCGACTAAGGAGAAACGACAAAGCATTGACGACAAAGTTATTAATAGCAACCTTCACGCAGTAAGTTTGCTATTTCAGAGTGACAATGATTTGTCAACTCTGTCACCACAATTCTTGCTTTTTTTCCTTGGTAATTTTCTTTTTGTAAAAAATTCATCCAATATGGACGACCAATGAGCACGGCGACACGATGATATATGACTAGTGGATGCCAACCTGATTGATTAAATAAAGGTTCTGAAGGGTCAAACAAACTTAATAGCCTCAAAGGTACAGCAGATGTGTTAACCTCTTCAAGGGATGCTATGGCAATTGGTAAAATTGCTAAGTCCTGCACCTGCGCTCGCAATGCCAAATGGGCAAAACCTCGTTGAAATTCACCCACCCGGTTCGGTTGAGTAAACTCCACCATTGGTTTTGTTCCTTCGGGAAATATTCCTACTCTTTGCTTTGACTGCAACAGGAGTTGTGACTGCTGAAAAAAGCTTGAGGAGCGCTGTTGATTTGCTTCCTCTAGAGGAAAGCAACCCAATTGTCCTGTCACAATCTCCCGCATTATTGGCACTTGTCCCATGTAGTGATGGCAAGCAAAGCGAATGGGACTCACCAGAGCTGCCATTAAAATTGGTGCATCCATAAAGCTGCGGTGATTGCTCACTACTAACACACTGGCATCTTGAGGAATGCGATCCTCATAGTAGCGAAACATTTTTGTTGATAGCGCCGCCAGTAACCAGCGAGAAATCTCAAGGGGGCTATTTACACTCATTTTTTATAGAATCAAAAAATTTCGCAGCTTATCTTAATTAGAACTTTACATTTCTTCACTAAGAAGGACGACTGCCTTAAGATAGAAATGTCATATCAACAAAATCGGTAAAATCCTTTGTGGAAAAGAGGTTTGTCTTTCAATGATATGAAATGTAATGACAAATTTTCTGTGGAATATTAACAAGGACTTACAGTCTTTTTTTGAGAAATTAACTGAACTTATACCTATCATCAAATTATCAAACAAACTCAAATCAAAGAAATTTGCTAGTATTAAGATATTGTTGAAAAAATGATGCTTATGCTATATAATAACGTGGTTTTGCCAAAAAAATAAGATAGAAAACGTTTTTGACAACTAGTTTTTGCATGAATCAAGTGAAGAAAATAGAAAAGACATTTGCACTCACAACACCGCTATATTATGTAAACGACTTACCCCACATTGGTAGTGCTTATACAACAATGGCAGCAGATGTGGTGGCAAGGTTTCATAGGCTTTTAGGGCGCAGAGTCCTCCTAATTACAGGTACAGATGAGCACGGGCTAAAAATTCAGCAAGCAGCCGAGAGTAAAGGGCGATCGCCCCAAAGCTTGAGTGATGAAATGTCGGCAGGTTTTGTTTCTCTGTGGGAGCTACTAAACATTCAATACGATAGATTTATTCGTACAACCGCTCCTTGTCATGAAGCTCTCGTCAAAGAATTTTTCCAGAGAGTGTGGGAAGCTGGAGACATCTACCAAGGACAACAAAAAGGCTGGTACTGCGTTTCCTGTGAAGAATTTAAAGAAGAAAGAGAACTGCTAGAAGGACACCGCTGTCCCATTCACCCCAACAAAGAAGTTGAGTGGCGAGACGAGCAGAACTATTTCTTCCGCTTATCTAAATATCAAGAGAAACTGCAAGCACTGTACCAATCTCAACCAGATTTTATCCAACCAGCAAGTCGTCGAAATGAAGTCCTCAACTTTGTGAATCAAGGGTTGCAGGACTTCTCCATTTCACGGGTGAATATAGATTGGGGTTTTCCTGTACCAGTCGATCCCAACCACACTTTTTATGTTTGGTTCGATGCGCTTCTAGGTTATCTCACCGCTTTGCTAGAACCGGATGAAGAACCAACTTTAGAGAATGCCTTAGCAAAATGGTGGCCTATAAACCTGCATCTGATTGGTAAAGATATCCTGCGCTTCCATGCAGTCTACTGGCCTGCAATGCTGATGTCAGCTCGCTTGTCATTGCCAGGGCGAGTCTTTGGGCATGGCTTTTTGACCAAAGATGGTCAGAAAATGGGTAAAACTCTGGGTAATACTCTTGATCCTATAGCGCTGGTGGAACGCTATGGTAGTGATGCTATTCGTTATTACTTCCTTAAGGAAATCGAATTTGGCAAGGATGGCGACTTTAATGAAAGTAGATTCATTAATGTGCTGAATGCAGATTTGGCAAATGATTTAGGTAATTTGCTAAACCGCACTTTAAACATGGTGAAGAAATACTGTGCTGGAAATGTGCCGCCAGTTACAAATGAAGATATACCTTTAGAGCACCCTTTGAAATCGATTGGTTTACGTCTTGGGGAACAGGTAAAAAATACCTACGAAGCGCTAACTTTCAATCAAGCCTGCGAGGCTGTCCTTTCATTGGTACAAGCCAGTAATAAGTTTATTGATGAACAAGCCCCTTGGTCATTGTATAAACAAGGACAGCAGCAAGCCGTAGAACAAGTTCTGTATGCAGTTCTTGAATCAGTGAGACTAGCAGCTTATCTCCTATCTCCGGTGATTCCAAATATCAGTAGCGATATTTACCAGCAACTGGGTTTTGGAATAGATTTTAATGAACAAATCAAAACTGCCATAAATGCTCCTTTTGCCATTCACAGGACATGGGGAGTGCTGACAAATCAACAAAAGCTGGGTGAACCCCGACCAATCTTTCAACGAATAGAACCTCCTAAAAACTGATTGTTTCAAATTTCAATTACTGATTTTGTCTGAATTTATCAGGACTAAATTTATGAGTCCTGAAAGATTATCATAAGCCGTTCTCAGCTTGACTGTGAAAGTAAAAAAGTATCAATTATTACATTTGATAAAAAATGAGGTATGACAACAATGTTGAATAATTTGGAAAATGATTCAATATTTACTCCAGAACAAGTTTTAGAAAATCGGGGTCGTGTCGCCATATTTATTGATGGCTCAAATTTATTCTATGCAGCACTGCAACTAGGAATTGAAATTGATTACACCAAGCTACTATGTAGATTAACCGGAGGCTCTAGATTACTACGAGCCTTCTTTTACACAGGTGTAGACCGCACGAACGAAAAACAGCAGGGTTTTCTGTTGTGGATGCGACGCAACGGCTACCGAGTCATTGCCAAGGATTTGGTACAGTTGCCAGATGGCTCAAAAAAAGCCAACTTGGATGTAGAAATTGCGGTTGATATGATGGCTTTAGTTGATTCATATGATACAGCAGTGTTAGTCAGTGGGGATGGGGATCTGGCATATGCAGTGAATTCGGTTAGCTATCGCGGTGTGCGAGTTGAGGTGGTCAGTTTGCGCTCCATGACGAGCGATAGTTTGATTAATGTGAGCGATCGCTACATTGATTTAGAAGCAATAAAAGAAGATATCCAAAAAACTCCTCGTCAAAGCTATCCTTATCGACCATTATCAGCTATGGGATTTTTGGAAGATCCCAGAGAAAGTGACAGCCAGGTAGAACTTCAAGAGTGATGAAGCAGCAAGTAATACCATTTCACGATCAGGTCTGATACAAATGGGCAATGGCCAATGGGCAATGGGTAATTTGCATTTGTATCAAAATTAAAGTGAAACGGTATGAGGAGGATGAGGAGGATGAGGAGGATGAGGAGGATGAGGAGGATGAGGAGGATGAGGAGGATGAGGGGGAACAACAATTTGATTGATTCTGCTTCTTTGTCTACTTCCTCATCTTTCTCGTTTCGCAATCTCCCAATCTCCCTCATCCCCCTTATCTCCCTCATCTTCTCCTGCTCCCTTATTTCCATAGGGTTAGTTGCTTGCGGTGGAAGTCAAACTCACGTCGCGACCAAACCACCTTTTAAAAGTCCATCGCCTGGAGACAAGGATAGCAACTTGACTTTCTTTGATGTCATCTTAGAGCAAGCAGATGAAGTTGGCAGACCAATTTGGAAAGTCAGAGCAAAACAGGCAAAGTACACCAAAGAAAAACAAATCGGTGCGGCTGAAAGTCCATATGGTGAACTCTACCAAGATGGCAAAGTCGTTTATCAAGTACAAGCTCAAATGGCAGACATTGAGCAAGATGGTAAGCAGTTGTTTCTAAAAGGAAAGATTGTTGCTACAGATCCTCGTAATGGAATTGTATTGCGCGGTAATGAGTTGGAATGGCGACCTAAAGAAGATTTGCTGATTGTCCGAAACCAGCTCAATGGAACCCATAAACAACTACAAGCTGTGGCGCAAGAAGCACGAGTTAAAACTCGTGAACAGCGCATAGAATTTTCTGGAGGAGTGGTGGCAAATTCCTCTGAACCGCAATTGCAAATGCGAACTGAGCATTTGATTTGGCGAATAAAAGAGGAAACATTGATAGGCGATCGCCCTGTCCAAATGGACCACTATAAAAATAACCAAATTTCTGACCGAGGTCGAGGAGATTCTGCTGTTGTCAACTTAAAGACAAAGATTGCCACCGTTACGAAAAATGCCCAAATAGAATTACTAGACCCACCAGTGCAAGTCGCTAGTAACTCTATGAGCTGGAACCTAAACTCAGAAACCGTAACAACGAATTCTCCCGTGCGGGTTTTCCATCGCGCCGAAAAACTAGCAGTCACTGCGAATCAAGGCGAAATGAAGATACCGCAAAAAACTGTTTATTTAACAGGAAACGTCTACGGTGTTGGAGAGCGTCGCCAATCTCTCAAATCAAAAACTTTAACATGGTATCTCGACAAAAAATTAGTTGAGGCTCAAGGCGATGTCGTTTATCGCCAAGTGGACCCTCCGTTGGCTTTTACAGGTCAAAAAGCCTCTGGTAATCTGTACGCAGAAACTCTTGTTGTTAGCGGGGATGGTTCTGGTAACAAGGTAGTGACAGAGATTATCCCACAAGAGAGAAAAGTGAAAAATTAGTAGTTATCTGTCATTTGTCATTTGTAAAAACCAATGACCAATGACTAATGACCTGGTTGACTGACAAAACTCTGAGGCTGGCGGTTAGAAACCGCACGCCAGGTGCTACAACGGGGGGAACCCCCGCAACGCACTGGCTCGCCTACACAAACTAAGTCTGCCTCCGCAGACTAGAAACCATTAATTTTAACCCGCGTAGGCGGGTTTTGCTTGTGTAGCCGCGACTTCCAGTCGCCAGGGCAAAAAGATTTGTCAGTCAACTAGGACTAATGACTAATGACTAATGACTAATGACCAATGACTAATGACTAATGACTAATGACTAATGACCAATGACCAATGACTAGCCTCCATATAACATCTCATTACGACTAGCTGCACCTAATTGAGGTATTGTGTTCACAGCTATGTGAGGAATGAGACTAGCAGGGACACCAGGAGCAACTTGTAATTGCTGCACCAGACGTTGCAACAATTGGTCTTGCCCAGTGCGGAAACCTGCTACATTCGTACCACGGTTAATGATGGCAAACCAGACCAAACCGCGATCGCGTGTGGGCATCACTCCTGCTAAAGCACTGACATCCCGGAGAGTACCAGTTTTCATGATAGTGGCAACAGGTAGGTGTCTGGAGTGCAATGTTCCTCGATGGTCAAACCCTGAGACTGGAAATAAGTCAGCCAATGTCAATTGATAGGTGAGTGCTTGCTGTTGAATTGCCATAAACATGGCACAAACGGCTCTGGGAGAAATGCGATTTTCCTGCCCTAACCCTGAACCGTTAACTAACTGAATTTCTGATTGCGGTACTCTTGCAAGCCGAGCAGCTGTTGATTGCACAACCTGCGCTCCTCCTACAGTATCTGCCAGCATTTGAGCTATTTCATTGTTACTGAAGACGTTCATCTCCCTGATAATTTGCTTTAGGGGTAGCGAGTGGTGACGTAGTAGCAAAGTCTGTTGAGGATTTGCTTGTGCTTCTACTTTCACACCTCCAGCGATAACAACTTGAGGTTTGGGAGTTCCTTTTGGCATCAGCAAGTGTTGAAAAGTCGCCGCACGGGACCAAGTAGCGGCATTTAGTACTTGCTTAAGCATCTGACCTGCTAGCAGCGGATGACGTTGGAAATTCATAGCAAAATTGCCGGTAATGACTAAATTTCCAGTAATACGCTTAATGCCCATCTGGTTGAGACTATTACCAAGGGCAATGGCTTCTTCCCAAACAAACATCGGATCGCCACCACCTGTAATGACCAAGTCACCTTGTAATACTCCATTGTGCAACGGTCCTGTAGCACTGACCAAAGTTTGAAATTGGTGATCTGGACCAAGATTCCTTAAAGCAACGAGTGAGGTAGCAACTTTGGTTAAAGAAGCAGCTGGCAGAGGAGTTGTGCCTTCGTGATTAGCCATAAGCATCGGTCCTGATTGTATCCAAATTCCCTGGCTTTGGGTCTGATTTGCTGCCACTAATTTCAGTGTTTGCAGTCCCTTGAGATATTCCAGCACTGTAGTAGCCCCAGCTGGATTTGGATCGGCGGCAAGAACTAAGCCGGGGCTACCTTGCCAAGTTAAGATATCCAAAGCATCTATGGGCTTGACATTGACTCCAGCCATTTCAAGCCAAATAGAAATCAAACCTGAACCAAACAATTCCAGCATGCTTCATGCCTCTGTAGAATGTGCTACTTTATTTTCTGTATTACTTTTTAAGTGTTCCCTGCTGCTAAACACTGAGTCATGATAACTGCTGATTTTGCTATGCGGAAGTAGGGCACACAAAGAAGTTTTCGTAAAAAGCATAACCTTTATTCAAAATCTTTGGAAGAGAGGTTTTTCATCTTACACTGACTGGAAATAGGGAATAGGGAATGGAGAATGAGTACGTCTTCCCAATTCTCAATTCCTAAGTTTAATTAGGTTGAGCTACTTAAAACACAAATTAAAGATTCTTTGCATCAAAGTACAGAGAGCCACTTCCGGGTTTTATGATGACACTGTTTCAGGGAAATGCAATTTCTAGAAACGGTGGATCATAAATGATGTGAAAGGAGGAAAAAGAATGAAGAAAAATTTTTACCTCTGACTTCATCCCAATGCCTTCTCTTCGCTCTTCCTACTACCTTTTGGTAAACTATCCTGCAGGAGTCTACTCACTTTGGTATTTAGTTCACATTTCATCTTTTTCAATTCAGCCTTCGACTAAGTCGGTTTTGTCTATCCAACATTTTCCTGAGATTAGCACTTCAATCAGGCTAATTTTCTGATTTTATGTAGTCCTGTGCTTTTTGTACTGCAAAAATGCTGTTTTTGTGAAAGCGATTAAATTTCATCCTCCATGCCATGGCTTTGCTCCTTAGTTAGGGCTTGCTGAATAAGTCTCTAAAGCAAATAAGGCTTGAACCCCTTATCTGGACTTCCTTACACTTTTATTCAGCAAGCCCTAGTTAGCGAGAATCTTCGTGGACGTTAGCACCTTGGTACTTAGAATCTCCGCCTTCTTAGGGTCTACGGTGTACACATCACGCTTTTCACCTCACCCTGCCCTGTCGGGCAGGGTGAGGTGACACAGGAATTTCGAGTCATGCGATGACTTGTGTATACACCGTAGCTTCTTAGGATAGAGAGAATGTCACACAGGTAATTCATGCTATGTTGGGCTTGGCAATATCTCTAAGAAAGGATGAAGAAGAGAGCATGAAGCTTGAAAATTTTATAAATTTACACTTCATAACTTTTGTCTTCATCAGAACATCCACTACTTTCAGTAGAGGCATCTGGTAAAATTTGTAAGGTTTCTAAAAGCTCTGAGCAATGGGATCGACTGGCGCACGGATCGCAATTGACGCAATGGGAGGGGATCACGCACCCGGTGAAATCGTTGCTGGCGCACTGCGGGCACGAGAAGAATTGGGTGTAGAAGTATTATTGGTGGGCGATCCCCAACAAATAGAAAGCAAACTGCCGCCAAAAACTCATCTGGGGCAGGTAAAGATCGTTCCTGCCCAGGATGCGATCGCAATGGACGAGGAGCCTTTAAGCGCCGTCAGGCGCAAACGCAAGGCTTCAATCAACGTAGCGATGGATTTGGTAAAAAATCAGCAGGCTGATGCTGTGGTTTCTGCCGGTCACTCTGGGGCAGCTATGGCAGCAGCTTTACTCCGCTTAGGACGACTACCGGGAATTGACCGTCCAGCAATTGGCGCGGTGTTTCCCACGATGGTAGCGGGTAAACCAGTGCTCATACTTGATGTCGGCGCAAACGTAGACTGCCGTCCTAAGTTTTTAGAGCAATTTGCCGTTATGGGATCGGTTTATAGTCAGTATGTCTTAAGCATTAGCGAACCCAAAGTAGGTTTGTTGAATATCGGTGAAGAAGACAGCAAAGGCAATGACGCGGCTGTCCGTGCTAACCAACTGCTGCATGAAAATCCCCAAATCTCATTTATTGGCAATGCGGAAGGACGTGATGTCCTTTCCGGTCAATTTGATGTGATTGTGTGTGATGGGTTTGTAGGCAATGTGTTGTTAAAATTTGCCGAAGCGGTTGGGGAAATTATACTGCAGATTCTACGAGAGGAATTACCCCAAGGCTTACGCGGTCAAATTGGAACAGCAATTTTAAAACCAAACCTCAAGCGAATTAGACAGCGCATGGATCACGCAGAACGTGGAGGAGCCTTACTTTTAGGCGTTGATGGAATTTGCATTATCAGCCACGGTAGCTCCCAAGCACCTTCAATTTTTAATGCAATTCGCATGGCAAAAGAAGCTGTAGATAACCGAGTGTTGCACAGACTTCAGTCTCAATATCAAAGCATTCAGTTCGAGAGTGGTTAGCAGTCAATTGTTTCAAGTCAAAGTCAAACTCAAAAGTCTTCTACTAACAACTAAAGACTGTTGACTAAAGACTAACGACTAAAAACTAATGACTCATGACTAATGACTAAAAACTAATGACTCATGACAAAAAGCTGATAGCTTTGGAGATGCCAGAGTGCAAAATTTAGGAATAGCAATGACAGGAAGTGGGTCAGCAGCACCAGCAACTTTCCTGGATAACCAGGCACTAACAGAATTAGTTGAGACATCAGACGAGTGGATTACCACAAGAACGGGAATTCGTCAACGGCGATTGGCAAAAGCAAGCGAAACCATGACTGAGCTTGCTACTGCTGCTAGTCGGCAGGCGATCGCGATGTCTGGAATTGACCCACAAGACTTAGATTTAATTCTGCTGGCTACCTCCACTCCTGATGACTTGTTTGGCAGTGCTTGTCAAATTCAAGCACAATTAGGAGCTACCAAAGCGGTAGCCTTCGACTTAACAGCAGCTTGCTCTGGTTTTGTGTTTGGATTCGTCACTGCTGCCCAATATCTCAAGACTGGCGTTTATCAAAACGCACTCATTGTGGCAGCGGATGTCCTCTCTCGTTGGGTAGATTGGCAGGACCGACGTACTTGTATATTGTTCGGTGATGGTGCTGGGGCTGTAGTCATACAGGCAAATGAAAAGGATTGCTTGCTGGGATTTGAGATCAGAAGCGACGGAACTCAGAATAACTGCTTGAACCTTGCGTATGCATCTGAACCCGCAGAACTGATTCAAGGCGTCAATGTTGGAAAAGGCAACTTCCAACCCATTACCATGAATGGCAAAGAAATATACCGCTTTGCTGTACAAAAAGTGCCAGAAGTTATTGACAAAGCTTTGTTTCGCGCCAATCTTAGTGTTGACCAAATAGATTGGCTATTATTGCACCAGGCAAATCAGCGCATTCTCGACGCTGTTGCCCAACGCCTGAATATTCCAGAACACAAAGTTATTAGTAATCTCGCCAATTACGGCAACACTTCTGCCGCCTCAATTCCCCTTGCCTTAGATGAAGCAGTGCGGCAAAGCAAAATCAAGACAGGTGACATTATTGCCACTTCTGGCTTTGGCGCTGGACTGACTTGGGGTGCAGCAATCTTTCAATGGGGAAGATAGTCAACACTCAAGAATTTTTCTACCCTTGACTCTTGAGTGTTGACCCTTGTGACTAATGACTAATGACTAATGACTAATGACTAATGACTAATGACTAATGACTAATGACTAATGACTAATGACTAATGACTAAAACCGCATGGGTATTTCCTGGACAAGGTTCGCAGTCCGAGGGAATGGGAATAGACTTATTAGATATGCCATCCGCGCAAGAAAAATTTGCCAGGTCCAAGGATATATTAGGCTGGTCTGTCATTGAAATCTGTCAGAATGCCGAAAAGCTATCGCACACTTTCTACACACAGCCTTGTTTATACGTTGTAGAAAGCATTCTCGCAGATCTCATGCGAGAAAAAGAACAACCGAATTTAGTTGCAGGTCACAGTTTAGGAGAATACGTTGCCCTCTACGTAGCTGGAGTATTTGAGTGGTCTGTTGGGTTGCGCTTGGTGAAGCGTCGTGCCGAACTTATGGACAACGCCGTAGGTGGTATGATGGCGGCTTTAATGAACTTTGATCGCGAACAGTTGGAAAAAGTTATTGCCGAAACTCCCGATGTCGTGCTAGCAAACGACAATAGTCCGGCTCAAGTGGTCATATCAGGTACACCCGCAGCAGTAGAAGCCGTCATATCCCAAGTGAAGGCAAAGCGTGCTAAACCCTTAAATGTTTCTGGAGCATTTCACTCACCCTTAATGGCAGCAGCGGCTGCTGAATTCCAAAATATTTTAGAATCTGTCGAATTTCAACAAGCTTTTGTACCAGTATTATCAAACGTAGAACCAGTTCCTGCTGTTGATGCGGCTATTTTAAAACAACGTTTAATACAACAGATGACTGGAGGAGTGCGATGGCGAGAAATTTCACTAGCACTACCAGAAAATGGCATAGAGCGAGTGGTAGAAATCGGTCCTGGTAACGTGCTAACTGGTTTAATGAAACGCACTTGTCCTAACTTAATATTAGAAAACGTCCGCAGTCTAGCTGATTTGGGCTAAACTGACCAAATCAAATCGTCTTAACATACAGTCTGGCAATTGTCGATAGAGGTTTGAGGGATTTTTATTTGTCAAACTAGCAAAAACTTGACAACGACAACTGTTACATTCTATTTTTAGGGAAGTGTGTTGAACTTCATCGACACCACTCCTCCGATCCTTGAAAACCGCATAACTTCGTTGACTGGTGTCGATTGCTTGTATAGCAAGAGTTTCAGCCTAAAAAATGACTAGGTTGTTGAGAAGAAAAGACCTCTTATTGATAATCAAAAAAGTGGTGTCGATTTGACGTCTGAAACCCGCTCCCAGTAAGGCTCTCTGAGCGAACTCTTTCCATTACCTCTTCCCCTAACGGGGATGGAAACGTCTGTTCCGACGACACTTGCTATAGTGCTTAGATACTTTCCATTACCTCTTCCCCTAACGGGGATGGAAACTGTGTACAAACCATCGCGCACCATTTGACCGCGAATTTCTTTCCATTACCTCTTCCCCTAACGGGGATGGAAACTGTTGAATCTGAACAAGCTGTAGAACCGTTTTGGAGATGGTCCTTTCCATTACCTCTTCCCCTAACGGGGATGGAAACCATAGGCTGTTCCCCTTCGTTAAAAGTTGGGCTTTCCATTACCTCTTCCCCTAACGGGGATGGAAACTTTATACCTTCAGACAACGTACCCTGTTGAATAACACCGAATTCTTTCCATTACCTCTTCCCCTAACGGGGATGGAAACATTTCAACTCCCTGATATTGATACACCCCCACAGCTTTCCATTACCTCTTCCCCTAACGGGGATGGAAACTCGCGGTTCCAGCAGTTGCTTGATTACAGTCACCTTTCCATTACCTCTTCCCCTAACGGGGATGGAAACCTCTTTGATTTGATCATTTACACTAGGTGCTGATTCGACTTTCCATTACCTCTTCCCCTAACGGGGATGGAAACAATCCGGGCTTCTTAGAAGCCTCGGCTAACGTAAGCCTTTCCATTACCTCTTCCCCTAACGGGGATGGAAACAGGAGTGGAGAAAACCGAAGTCGGTTGAGGTTTGAACGTTTTTAAAATCGGGGACGCCACAAGTTAAAATGAATTGCTTAACCGTTATGTAACACCTACCCAAAGCTACCCACAATTGGACTTTTCTACACTTTGGGTTTCGTTTACTTCCTTGTTTCATCCTGGTAACGTCGGCGTTATCCAGTCCACAGGCTAGCATCGTCTAACTGACGACTCTTGACACGCCACATGCTTCTCCTTGCGGAGACGCGCAAGGAACAAGCCGGGGAACCCGTCCAACGCAGTGGCTCAAATTAATTGCAGCGTTCAAATCGCGGTCAAGGACAAAGCCACAATGACTGCATTCAAACACTCGCTCATCCAAAGTGAGTGTTTCTTTTTTGGTTCCACAATTCGAGCAGGTCTTGCTGGATGGAAACCATCTATCAACGACAACAAGCCTGGAACCATATAACTCGCATTTGTAAGTTAACTGACGACGGAATTCAAAAAAAGACATGTCAGCAATTGCTTTAGCCAGCTTACGATTAGCCAACATTCCTGATACGTTGAGGTCTTCAATCACTACTGTGCCGTGGTTTTTGGCTAGTAGTGTGGTGAGTTTGTGCAACGAATATGCACGGATATTGGCAATCTTTCTATGTAGTCTAGCTATTTGCACTTGCGCTTTCTTCCAGTTAGCAGAACCGATAATTTTATGGCGATTCAACCATTGCATCCTGCTTAACTTAGCTTCGTACTTTTTGTAAGACTTAGCTCCTAGTACCACTTCACCAGTAGAGAGAGTGGCTAGTGCTTTAACACCGAGGTCAACACCTACAACGTCTGTCCTGTCTGATTCTTGAGCATATCGGGGTCTTACACGTAAAAAATCAGCCTTAGCGCAGCGGCTCCGGAGGAGCTTCCTTTGTTTCGTTGATTCGTCGGCGTAGTTGGGTACTCGTTCTAATAAGGCTGGCTGATTTTTAGGGGACAATGCGTCTACCTCAAATCTGAAACTGATAAACCATCTGTCAGCTTGACGCGAGATAGTACAAGATTTTGGTTTGACCTGTGGCAATCGTTCATAGGTTTTGAGTACACCAATCACGGGGACTTGAATCTTGTTGCTACATAGGATTTTGACAGTACCTTCAAGCGTGAAAGAGTCGCGCTTACCTTTTTTCTTGAACAACGGATGACCAGCAGTTTTGTTAAAACAACGTTTCCAAGCTTCTCGTAAAGCCATTAATGCCTGCTGAGGAGTGGATTTACTGCATTCGTAATACCATTCATTTTCAGATTTTACTAATGCGACTAACCATTTATGCAAGTCTATAGCACTAGGAAATTTGATTTTTGAATCAGGGTTGGCTTTGTTGTGATCTAGAATTTGCTTGGTTAAAGCCAATCCCCAGTTCCAAGCATGACGCGCTACGCCGCAATGCTTCATTAATGCTGTAGCGGCACGATTATTTAATTTCAATTCTGTTTTGAAGCCTAATAGCATTGATTCGACCTTTCGACGCATTGTCCCCTAAAAAATTAGCCAGCCCTTGTTTTGTTGATCTATGTTGTCCCCTGGCGTACTCGAAGTAATAGGGCTGGCTAATTTTTTTACGTGTAAGACCCCAGTAATGTTGTTATGCTCATATTGTATATGAGTTAATTAAAAGTTGACAACATGGCAAGGAAAAAGATTTACTCGGAAGCAAAACGAAGATTTACAATGACTTTGACAGAAACAGCAATCCAATGGTTAGAACAAAAACAGAATGAAATGCAAGCAGGCAGTTTAAGTGATGTCATTGAACGTATGGCACGAGAAAAGCTACCCAAAAATGAGGAATTATGGGTAGCTTTGTCCATAAAATAAGTTACAGTTCCTAACCCCTCCTACTCCACTATGTCTCAAAGCCGCGAACCGTATGCCAGTTTGATACTTTACCACGCCTTGAAGTGGTCAGTGGTGAGTCCCATACTTCATGTTTACTTTCAAGGACAGATTTATGGTGTCGAAAATGTCCCTCAAACTGGACCATTAGTGGTAGTTAGCAATCATGCGAGTAACTACGATCCACCAATTGTTTCTAATTGTGTGCGTCGTCCAGTGGCGTATATGGCGAAGGAAGAACTGTTTAAAATCCCAGTTCTCAGCAAAGCAATTCAATTGTACGGTGCTTATCCCGTGAGTCGGGGTAGTGCCGATCGCACTGCTATCCGTGCAGCTATGAAGTATCTTGATGATGGGTGGGCTGTCGGTGTTTTTTTGCAAGGAACACGTACTTCAGACGGGCGCATTACAGATCCCAAAAGAGGTGCAGCGCTGATTGCTGCTAAAGCAAAAGTCCCACTTTTGCCCGTATGTTTGTGGGGAACCCAGGTGATCGAGCAAAAAGGTTCGATTCCTCGTCCAGTTCCAGTAACAGTGCGAATTGGCAAATTGATAGATGCTCCTAGTTCCAATGATAAAGAGGAATTGGAGGCGTTAACGCAAGAGTGTACAGCAGCAATTAATGCACTCCATGATTTGGGACGATAATTTGGAAGAGCCCGAAAATATGCTTAAAGGAGGTGGCAAAAGCCGCTGAATTTGTGGCAATTTAAAACCATCGATATTTAGATTTTAGATTTTGAATTGCTAATGGACGTAAATAATTGCCGATAATTATCTGAAAATCAGAAACTATCCGGCGAATGGAATGAGACTGTTAGCGAATTGATAGGGGGTTTGACCCCTCATTTCTCGTTCCTTGCCTTTGGCAAGGAATGCAGTAATCGAGGCTCTGCTAAGAGTGAGTCGAGGCGGAGCCTCTAGAATCACATTCCCAGGCTTCAGCCTGGGAACGAGGGTGAGTGCGGGGTAACACCCCTCGTGAATTGACCAACAGTATCATGGAATTCACGGCTACACACAAAGTCCGCCTGTGCGGACTAATGGAAAATTAAGAGTTTTGAACCTGCTAGTCACAGTTTTGCCTGTGTAGCTGCGACTTCTAGTCGCCAAGTGAAGTATTAAATGAGATTTCTCAAACATCCTCTGAGGAAAAGACCACATACCCCTAATCTAAAATCCTAAGTTTGACTTGATATTTGTTTCATGCTGCTGGATTTAATTCACCATAATCAGATTCTTCCTAAATAATATATGAGTAATTTTGATGCCAAGAATCTTTGGTATCGCCTAAATAATCTAGTGTTAGTCCGTTTTTTGCTTTTAGTTGCTTCTGGATGGGCGATTGTACTACTTTTAGAGTATTTTCAATTAGTTATTGTTGTTTTTACATTTGCGGCAATTTTAGCTTTTTTATTGAGCTATCCTGTACAATGGCTACGGCATTTTTTACCACATGGTATAGCGGTTGTTGTCATTTTTCTATTAAGCATTATCATTCTTGGTGGTTTGATAATTACTGTAGGTTTAGCCGTTTTATCTCAAGGACAACAATTAATTGACAGTGTCTCTGCATTTTTAAACTCTTTAATACCTCTAGTAGAGCGAATAGAGAATTTATTTCGTAACCGCAATTTACCAATAGATTTGAGCGCAATTGAAGAACAATTGCGAAATCAAGCTATATCTCTACTTGTTAATAGTTTAAATATTTTCCAAAGCATGATTACTAATTTTGTGACTTTCATCTTGATTGCGGTCGTCGCTTTTTTTATGTTACTAGATGGTGAAAAGCTTTGGCTCTTTACTATAAAAACAGTACCACCGCGACGACGAGATAGATTTACAAAGATAATCAAGCGCAACTTTTTAGGCTTTTTTCGAGGTCAGTTGATATTAACCTTATTTCTAACTTTGGCGACTTTCATTGTTTTCTTAGCAATGAAAATACCTTTTGCATTGATTTTATCAGTCATAGTTGGGATACTTGACATAATTCCCGGTATAGGAGCTACATTAGGAGTGAGTATCATCACTCTAATTGTGTTATCACAAAATGTTTGGATGGCGCTCAAAGTCTTAGTAGCTTGCGTCATACTTCAACAAATACAAGATAACTTAATTACACCTCGAATTATGCAAGGTGCTCTCAATCTGAATCCTGTAGTTGTCTTTTTTGCTTTACTTGTTGGGGCGAAAGTGGCAGGACTATTAGGAATTTTTATTTCTATTCCTATTGCTGGAGTTCTAGTTTCTTTGTTTGAAATTGATGAAATGAAATCAGAAGTTTAGTTATGAGTCATACAGACTTAAGAGCGGAATTAACAGAAAACTTAGATGAGGCGGAGTGGGAGTGGCTGATTCCCCATGTGCAACAGGATGTTGTGATTGTCGTGGCGGTAGAACTAGATTTGCTAGATGTAGGGATAGCGATCGCTAGCGATAACGTATTGAAAGTGCAAACTTGGATAGATGAGGCATTGATTACTAAACCCTCAGTTGCACAGATAGGAGAGTGGAACAATCAGCTTACAAAGCGATTTAACACTTTGATTATCCAACCCTACGTGCTTATACAAGAAAAAGCTGCTGCTTAATTAAGGTATATCTTTATCAACAGTTAAGTTAACTGATTTAAGTAGACAGGTGGAAATAAATCGAGCTATATAAAGATTTGCAAAAACGCTTGAAACCGTTACCAATGACTAATGACTAATGACTAATGACTAATGACTAATGACTAATGACTAATGACTAATGACTGTTTTGAAATTCATCGGCTCCCGTGTAACCAGTTGCAACCCAAACTATAGCTCTGACTCCATCACGGATAGATTTTTCAATTGGTTCGGGAGATGTCTCAGAAGGATCACAAGGAACTGTGATAGGTTTAAAATCAATTCCTCGACTACCCAAAACAATCTCACCGATGACTTTAGCACGGCGCATATGGTAGTCTGAAGTTACTAAATAGACACTCTTTACGCCTCTTTTTTTCAAATCATCTACTAATGTTGTAAAATTTTCTACAGTATTATTTGCTCTGTAATCTAGGTGCAACCGCCTCATATCAACTCCAGATTTAGCAAACACCTTTTTGGTCACCCTTGGAGGACTACCTCCAGAAATCCAAATGGGTAAATGTGGGTGTTGTTGGGCGAAATTTGCTGTAAACTTCTCTCGCTCTAATTTAGATGTCGAACCACCCAAGACTAAAATTGCTTGAGGCTGCATAAATTGGCTTTGGATTTCCTTGTAACCCCACAACATCATGAATGGTAGTGCTAAGAGCATAAACCGAGAAGAAATACCTTTAGATTGTTGCTTTTTCAAGGTCTATCACCTCGGTTACTTAAACAGAAATTTTCCCAAGAAAAATAACGTAAATTATCAGAGTGATAAAAAACATACTCAAATTTGTGTTTGAGTCATTTTTCTGTTGCATGAGTTGCTCATCTCAAATCCGGTGTAGATACCTCTTCTAAAATCCACATCAGCAGACTTTTTTTTTACAAACCACGACTTGCAATTGTCAAGGTTCGTAGAGATAAAAGACGTTGATTTGGTATCATCTGTGCCTAAAAATAACAGACATCTCCAGATTCAAGGGACGATTGTAACCGCGATCTAAGCAAATGCAAAGATTTCCTGACTAATTTATCCAATTTGTTAGACGACGGGACTGGCCAGATTCGAACCGGCGACCTAGCGCTTAGGAGGCGCTCGCTCTATCCTGCTGAGCTACAGCCCCAAATAACCACTATTTTTAATAATAGCAGTTTTAGCGGGACTGCCAAGAATGGTGCCAAGGTCCGCCACCTATTTCTAATCCACACAAAAAACTACGTGCTTTCAGGATAGTTTTTCTTTTTCCAATACTTAATTCTCGCAGTTCTAAATTTAACTGTCCCTGTGTGGTGTCACGACAGCAAAATATCAAACCATTTGCCGTTGGTGCACGTAAAGGAGTCCCTGGTAAATCGGTAGTTCCTGTTACCTCAACTTCGTAGTGCAAATTGCGCGCTTGCATTTGCCATCTACCCCAAGGTTGAATATTCCAGTGTACTTCGCTATTCCAGGGTACGAATTCATAGAACTTACCTTGGTGGTGTATACCAATCATGGCTGGTGATTCCATCCACCATAAAACACCTCGTCGTCCACCACCAGCAGTCAGAGCAAGGTCGCTTTCGCCTTCAAAGCTATTGCAGTTGAGCCAAAACCATTTTTGAGGAAAAGCGCCTCCCCAATTTTTCTCGCTGTAAGCTGGGGCGTTGGTAAATTCGTAGCGTTTGCCATTCCAGTCAATCCAACCAGAAGCTAAACCATGCGCCATTAAAATTTGCCATCCAGGCTCAAAAATCTGCAAAAATGACAGCCAACCTGCGGTTGATTGTTGAATACTTGCTTTATCACCCCATCCGTAGATGGGTTGAATTTCATACCGCCAATGACAGTAGCTACCAGTCGCAGGGTCGTGAATTGCTCCTTGATTCAAGGTGGCTGTTGCTTGATAGCCTTCTTGAATATGGTGTTCAAACTCAAGTGGTAGTAAATAAAGAGGTTGAATGTGTAAATCTGTTTTACCCCAATGACCTAAGCCCAAAACGTCATGACTTGCCCAAAATTTGCTCACATCCGGAAACGTCCGCCATAGATATTCATCATTGGGACCTAGGACTTGTGCAGCGCCCCCGCTGTGGAGTTTACCGCCGATGGGGTCTTCAATAGAATACATGAAGGCAAAAGTTTGACCAACTGTTGGCAAAGTGACACGGTAATACCAACCTTCAAAGAAGCGACGACTACTACCGTCCCAGTGGTAACCGCTGTGAGGTGTTTGGATTGAATGATGAGAATTTTTGAGAATCGTTAACATAGATTTACCATGCTGCCTATTTCCCAGTATGAGCGATCGCCTTAACATAAATGATGCTTACTCTATCCTGGGACTCAAACCCGGTGCATCGCCAACAGAAGTTAAGCAAGCTTATCGTAAGTTAGTTAAGATTTGGCATCCTGATCGGTTTTCACATCCGCAGAAAATACAGGAAGCAGAAGAAAAAATTAAACAAATCAACGAAGCTTACAACAAGCTTAAATCTTATCTGTCAAGTTCTGCTAATCCGTCCAGTCAAAAAAACCAGACGAATTTTTATACAAATCGCTCCAATGCCGAACTTTTCTACAACTGGGGAGCAGAGAATGCAAAATCGGGAAAATACGAGGAAGCACTTGCTGACTTTACTCATGCAATTCGTCTCAATCCTGACTACATCGACGCTTACAAATACCGTGGCTTTATCTGTTCCCTACTTGGATATGAGTATCGAGCCGCTTCTGATTTAAATAAAGCAGCACAAATGGAAGGAAAGTTGAAAAATAAACAGGCTCATTCTGCATCACCATCATCAAGACCGTCCAGAACGTCCCAAAGAAAATCAAAGCTCAAATCCCTTTTGGAAAGATTTTTGCAGTGGCTCAAGTACTTGCTGGGATTCAAGAGGTCATTTTGATGAAGTTTCCACCCATCAATACACTTGTCTTTGTCATGTCTTGTTGACATGGTAAATGCTTAGCACAGATTAGAGAAATTTATTAGAAGAAGATGAGGATAGGCTAGTGAAACCGCGTTACGCGCTCAAGTCGTTTTCTGATTTAGGCATCAAGCACAGCAGTCACCTGATTATGACCAAACTCCACTGGTTAGAAGTTGGCGAATACGCTTCTCTCTCTCTCTCAGCATTAGGATTAGTTACAGCCGCTATCACACAACAGATGATTTATGCAGCTGCTCCCTTGACTGTAACAGTTTGCTTGAACGTCGCTAATCGGGAAAGGTTAAAGTATTTGACTCAGCAGCATCAACAAGCAACAATTGCCAAATTAGATTTACTTATGGATCCACTTCGACAGCGGTTGACAAACTTCGATACTTTCACTCAAAAACTGAGTGCTACAACCGAACAGCAGTTTGAGGACCTACGAAATAGCCAGCAACAAGATGTCAGTATTTTGACACAGCGTCTTGAAGAATTTGATGCCTCTTTCCAAGAGATCAGTACAAAAATTCAACAGCAGATACAGGTATTACAGCAAAATCAGCAAGAACAGAATACCGATGACCTTAGAATGCACCTCACTCAACTCGACACCCTTATGCAACAGTTGAGTACAACAACACAACAGCAGATTGACCCAATTTCTCAGCGCCTTTCTCAACTGGACTCCTTTGCACAGCAATTGAATCAATATACTCAGTACCAGATACAAGCATTACAGCAAACCCAGCAGGAACAAAATGTTGATGCGATGAGTCAACACCTGACTCAGCTTGATGACTTCACACAACAGTTAAATACAAATACTCAAAAACAGTTCCAAGAATTCCAGTACGCGATCGCCCTACTTCAGACAGAACTACAAGAGTTGTCCCAGCTAAAGCAGCAATACCAAAATTCGTCAGAAAAAAAGTCTCCACAATCTCCAGAAGCAACGACTAAACCACCAATCCAAATCCCGCAAAAGAAGCAAAACACAAATTCTGCTCCCAACCTATCTCCAGTCACAGCAATACAAACCCCAAACTTTCAGGTAAATAACACAACAAAAGAAGTCTCCGCACCCATTCTGACTGCATCTCCATCACCGCCAATAGCAGAGGATCTCACGACTCAAAGTACTGTTGCACATAGAGTGACATCCGTCGCCTTTAGTCCTAATGGGCAAACATTAGCCAGTGGTTGTGATAACAAAACTATTAAAATTTGGCGTTTAGCTGACAAGGAACCTCGCATTCTTAGGGAAACTGGAGGATTTTCTTGTTCTAGTGGAGTGAATTCCGTAGCATTTAGCCCTGATGGTAAGATTTTGGCAAGTGGAAGTGATAACAAAACGATTCAGTTGTGGGATATTTCCACAGGAAAAGAAATCTGCACCTTCACAGGGCATAAAGAAAAAGTTGATGCTGTTGCGTTTAGCCCAGATGGAAAAACTTTAGCCAGCGGTAGTAGAGATAAAACTATAAAGCTTTGGTCTATAGATACAAATAAAGAAACATCTACACTCTATGGGCATTGTGACGAGGTTTTATGCATTGCTTTCAGTCCAGATAGCAAGATTTTAGCCAGTGGTGGTGCAAGGAAGGATAAAACTATCAAAGTTTGGTATCTGGCTGAAAATAAATTTTTGACTCTTAAGGGTCATTCTGAAGAATTGGGAGGAATTCATTCTATTGCTTTTAGTCCAGATGGTCAACAGATTGCAAGTGGCGGTACAGACAAGACTATCAAGATTTGGCAACTCTCAAGCGGTCAAGAACTCAAAACTCTTGCAGGACACTCTGATGATGTTTATTCGGTGACCTTCACTCCAGATGGTAAGCAGATCGCAAGTGGTAGTAAAGACAAAACAGTAAGACTTTGGCAAATGGAGACAGGAAAGGAAAACCGTACTTTCACAGAGAGTGAAGAGCCGATTTATTGCATTGCCTGTAGCCCAGATGGTAGGACATTAGCAGCTGGTAGCAATGGTGATAATACTGTCATGCTATTGCCTTGTGATTAGACTTGTTGCACTCATTCTTTCTTTTTGCGCTCTTCTTTGCGACGCCAGTCCCCTCTGTCGGGAAACCCTCCTGTAGTGCTGTCTCGCCTTTGCGCCTCTGTGCGGGTCTAATCAACGCAAATTAACTTCTCCAGTAACACTGTCAAAAGACTATATTTATAACAAATTTAAGGAAATGTTAAGACGGATGAATCGTCATAAAATTTGGTAAATATATAAACCTTTATCAATGGGACGATGCTACCTTGAGAATAGGCACATGGAAGAAATGAAATTAACCTAAGTCTTCTATATTAGAGCCTGTGCCTCCTGCTCTAATGTACTCGCACTTCCCTTCTATTGTTGTTGTGTTCTATGTAATGTGTTTTCGCCTAAAGTTTAGTAAGTTGTTTTGGAGGTTTTTGAACTGACAGCAAAAATGCCTGCCTAGCTGAAAAAAAGAACACACAATTGTGAATAGATTGGTTGTGAAGCATGTCCACGTTAGTTGAGTGACTTTCCTTTAACTTTTTACTCTTCTCATTTTTACTCTTCTCAATTGTCTACACCTAATAAACCACTGAAAGCTGTTGATACGCATCCTTCATAGCTTTCGGTGGTTTAATCGTTAATGGCTCATTAAAACCTGAGTTCGACATAATTACCGAAGAAGAACGAAGGTGTCAGTCGTCAGGAGTCAGAATGACTCCTGTACAACGCTCGGTTGAGTCGAGGTTTAAAGCCCCTACTTTCAAGTATGGAGGAATAAAAATGCGTAAGTCCTGCGGACAGGCTTGCGCCAACGCGCAGCGTCCCGCTCTTAAGCACCTTACTTGAAACCCCTGACTTCAGGCATGGGGTATTCTGACTCCAGCAATTCTGTATTCTGACTCCTTCTCATCAAAACCCAATATCACGGCGCTTGGTTAACCCTGCGTCGTGGCTTTCATCCCCGTGCTTTTAAACTTCTTTGCCTTCTTTCCCACCGGGATTTCTGCACCATCGATTTTAGGAGAGTTAATCAGTGCAGGGTTGGGGATACAGGGAATGTTGTGGGCAACTTCTCCTGCTTGTACTGAGTTGGAAAGCCATGTTTTAGACTGGCTGGTAGATATGCTAGGGCTACCAGAACAGTTCAAATCTTCCCAAGCAGGGGGAGGAGTTATTCAAGACTCGGCTAGTAGTGCAACTCTTGTAGCTCTGCTTGCAGCTAGAGAACAGAAGACAGCAGATATTAACAAGCTGGTTGCTTATACTTCCACTCAGGCGCACTCGTCGATGGAAAAAGCCGTTAAAATTGCGGGGCTGCGTCGGGAAAACTTGCGATCCCTTGAGGTGGATGCTAACTATGCAATGCGTGCTTCGGCGCTACAGCAGTGCATCGAAGCGGATATTAAGGCAGAGTTGACTCCATGTTTTTTGGCTGCGACTGTAGGAACAACCTCATCCAATGCGATCGATCCCATTCCGCAATTGGGAGAAATTGCACAAAAATACAATATTTGGCTCCATGTTGATGCGGCGATGAGCGGTACAGCCGCCTTATGTCCAGAATTCCGGTGGATTCATCAAGGGCTAGAGCAAGCTGACAGCTATTGCTTTAACCCTCATAAATGGATGATGACTAACTTTGACTGTACGTGCTTCTACGTGCGCGATCGCGCCTCGCTGATTCAGGCACTCTCAATTATGCCAGAGTACCTGAAAAATCAGGCAAGTGATTCGGGTAAGGTAATTGACTATCGCGACTGGCAGATTCCTCTAGGACGCAGATTCAGAAGTCTCAAACTTTGGTTTGTGATTCGCCATTACGGTATCGAAGGCTTACAACATTATGTCCGCAAGCATGTCGCTTTAGCACAAGAATTTGCTGAATGGATAAAATCTCACCCAAATTTTGAGCTAGTTGTAAATCCTCCCTTGAATTTAGTCTGCTTTCGACACAAAGGTGGCGATAGCATTAACCAGGAAATCCTCAACAGTCTCAATTCCTCAGGCAAACTCTACCTAACTCCGACTAAGCTTGACCAAAAACTAACTTTAAGAATGTCGATTGGACAAGCAACAACCCAAAGAATAAATGTGGAGCAAGCGTGGAAATTAATTTGTCAAGAAGCTGATTCGCTCTCCAACGCCGTTTAATATGAAGTCCGGTTGAATAGTGTTTAATCATTGAGGAGTGCTTATAGTAGTTGCGATATCAAACTCCCAGATTAAACAGGCTACTGACTTTTTCTGGGCAAGTCTGGGAACAGACTTTTTCTTATCTCTCAAGAAACACATTCTGTAAGGCTTATGTAGCAAGGATTTGAGCAGATGGAGCATTTTGTGTATCTTGAGAGTTATGTGGAACTCACTAAAGTAATCACAGTAACTTCTGGTGGGCAAAATAAACGCCCTGGTGGATAAGTCCCTAACCCACGATTAATGTAGAGCTGATTTGTTCCTACCTTGTGAAAACCCTGTGCCCATTCCCAGTGTTTCACGACTTTAGAACAATCTCCTCGCAAAAATGGCACCCATCGCCGCAGTTTTTTAGGAAGTTTACGAATAAACCGCTTATAGTAAACTACCAAAGGACCAATTCCTGGGAGTACAATTTGACCACCGTGGGTATGACCAGATAGTTGTAAATCCACTCGCCATTTTTGTAATATTTCAGCAGTATCTGGGTTGTGGGATAGGACAATGCAAGGTGTAGTACCATCTAGCTGGTTCATCACAACTTTAGGATTAAATTCTCGTGACCAGTAATCAGCTAACCCAACCAGAGGTAATTCTTTGCCTAAAGGATATGCAATTTCATTCCAAAGAACTTTGACACCTATACTATCAAATGCAGCTGTCACTTCTGCTTGTGAACGACTGTTGTAATATATATCATGATTACCAAGCACGGCATAGATTCCAGCGCGGCTTTGCAAATGTTTGAGTCGTAGCACCAGCTGATGAATTGGTGATGGATCGTCAGTTACATAATCGCCTGTCAATACAACTAAATCTGGTTCAGCTTCGTTACTGAGAGCGATCGCTTCTTCCAACATTTCTTCCGACAGCCGCTTACCGTCATAATGTAGGTCTGACATGTGTACCAGCTTCGTACCTTGTAACGATTCTGGCAATCCTACAATATTAACCGTCAACTTTTCGATGCTTAGAGGTCCAGATAACAACCAGTGCATTGCGCTGACATGACTCCTCCTATTAGCGCTTACAGCTTAACAAATCATCTCTACGTAAGTATAGGATTTTGGACGACTTTTTGAAAAATTTATGAAAGTTCTTATGAGGCAACAGATGGCTAACAGATGTAACGGATGAATTATTTGTAGGATAACAAGATGAACTATCCGCTACATAATCTGCTGCAATGAAAGTTCTTGTGGATGTTAAACTAGAATCCGTCTTAATAATAATCTTAACAACAGGGTGATTTAAGCTACCTGTAGCTATACTTATCCCCAAATCAAATCTATGGAGCCTGTTTACATAAAAGACTACAGCCACTTTGAACAGCACGTAGCAACACTTCTCCATAGGGCGGGGTGGACAGTTATAACTGCCAAATCAAACCAGCCTGGTTATGATTTAATTGTTAAAAAAGGAAATTTAGTTGGCGCTGTTTCCATCAAGTGGCTAAGAAACAATGTCGCCGCACCGCAGCTTTTAAAATTTGCCAATTTTTTAGATTCTGATGAAGGCAAAAAGTTTAATTTTGGCTTATTTATAACAACAAGAGGTTTCAGCGGACCTGCGCTGGCTTTAATCAGATCCTGGGGTAAAGATGCTAAAATCCGCTGTGGAATTGCGAAGGAAAATAAGCTTGCTGGGATAGATAGTGCTGACTACGAAGATAGAGTTAATGATGACTCAATTAGACCAGAAAAAGTTTATTTTGGCATTTTTACCTGTAAAGGTGGAGTTGGTAAAACGACTATAGCAGGACATTTAGCAGGAGCATTTGCACTACAAGGATTCAATGTGGCGCTTGTAGACTTAGATCCAGAACAAAATTTGCAAAAGCTAGTGGGTGATGGGGTTTTTGTTCCTAATCATAGAGGTATGGGAACGACAATTGAAGTGTTTGATGGCAGAGATTGGCATGAAGATTCCGCCCGTGATTGTAAGATAGTCATTTGCGATTGCTCGCCTGCACTTGAGCGTAACCCTACAAACTTAGTCGAGAAATTTCACTATTGTCTTATACCAACAACTTTAAATCCGCTAGGTTTAAACAAGCATGGTAAAGTTATTCGAGATACTGTGATAGAAGTACGTCAAATTAATAAAAATGCTCACTTGTTTGTTCTAGTTAATAACTTTAAAAATCCTGGTTCTCAGAAATTACGTCTTCTCAGAAAAGTTTATTTCGAGACGTATAAAGATATTATCAAAACAGATGAGAAATTTCATTGTATAGACCCAAAAGAAGTTTGTATTCGTGCTAGTGAACAACTTTATTATTGGGGGATACATATTCTAGAAAATCCAGAAAATCCATCTAGCAAATTAGCATTTGACCTGGTTGGAGGAACTTGCTATCCGCGTGATGATTTTATCCGCTTGGCAGATTACATAGAGAGAAAAGCTGGTATCGGAATCCTGCGAGATCGGTAGGCAGAAACGTTGTGATATGAAATTCAGATGAAGTGTTATCCATTGAATTACTATGCCCAACAAAGGATAAAATTTTTAAGCTGAAGTAGTCATTCTTTGTCACTATGCAAATTAACTGGCAAACAGCTAAAACCTACCAAGACATTTTTTATCACAAAGCTGATGGCATTGCCAAAATTACCATCAACCGTCCTCACAAACGAAATGCCTTTCGTCCCAAAACCGTTTTTGAACTGTACGACGCCTTTTGCGATGCCCGCGAAGATACTAGTATCGGTGTTATCCTATTTACTGGTACTGGTCCACACACTGACGGTAAGTACGCTTTCTGTTCAGGAGGCGATCAAAGTGTACGAGGACACGCCGGCTATGTTGACGATGATGGCATACCACGTTTGAACGTACTAGACTTACAACGCCTGATTCGTTCTATGCCAAAAGTCGTCATTGCCCTTGTTGCTGGGTATGCGATCGGCGGAGGACACGTCCTTCACTTAATTTGTGACCTAACCATTGCTGCTGATAACGCCATTTTCGGGCAATCTGGTCCTAAAGTAGGTAGTTTTGATGGAGGTTTTGGTGCTAGCTATCTTGCTCGCGTTGTTGGACAAAAAAAGGCGCGAGAAATCTGGTTTCTCTGCCGACAGTACAATGCACAGCAAGCACTAGAAATGGGCTTAGTTAATTGCGTTGTTCCAGTAGAACAAATTGAAGCTGAAGGTATTCAGTGGGCGCGAGAGATTTTAGAAAAAAGCCCGATCGCCATTCGCTGTTTAAAAGCAGCATTTAACGCTGACTGTGATGGACAAGCTGGTTTGCAAGAATTAGCTGGCAATGCCACCTTACTTTATTACATGACAGAAGAAGGAAGAGAGGGAAAACAAGCATTTCTAGAAAAGCGTCCACCTAACTTTCATCAATATCCCTGGCTACCTTAAAAACACAAAAATCGCGCCTTTTATCAAAGGTGCGATTTTTGAAGTATTAATATTAAAAGCGAATTTTATTTTTGATAAACCACTTTTTTGACACTGTTTTTAACCCTATTTGTGTCACTTTCACAAAGTAAAGTGTGAAATATTCGCGCTTTAGAAGGTTTAAGTCTAATTTCTCTTCCATGACAACAGGTGTGAATCAATCCGCTCAAAACAGCACTAAAATTGTGCTTCAGCGATTTGATTTTTCCTGTTTTGGCAAAAGTGGGCAAAAAAAGCTACATTAATATAGCCTTAGCTTTCGTCTTTTCACAAGAGCAGGTAGTAGCTGTTTCTTCAACAGGAGCATGCGCAGGTTCGTTTAAACCTGAAGCTAAGACTGATGTTGCATTTGGCAAACTCCAAGCATCTTCTAAATTTTCCCAAGAGGGGGCAAACGGTGGGATCGCCAAAGAACAAGCCTTCCAATTCCCTTGAACTGGTGCCCCTAGCTGTTGGCAGATTCCTCCACGACGCCCTTCTGGCTTGTAATAACGACAATATCTACAGGCAGAAGTCAATGATTTTATCTGTTTCATATTTAGTGCCTTTAGCGCCGTTTTAGGGCTTATTTTCATCTTTTATTTTGCGTCTCTACATAAATGTGGGTTTGAGCCAAAACCTTTGAATTGACGTGATTCTAGCGATCCCAACAAAAAAATTAACTTTAGAATCTTTTTAGCTTTGTGTTATATTTTTCAATTTTTTTGTTAACAAAGCGATACATTAATTGCAATGGATTATGCATACTCAATTTTAGCTGAAAATGGATGGGGATCAAAGGTAATTACAAATTTAACGATTTAATCAGCCTTTGAACTTCAGCCTCAAGAGACACTTTTTAGAGAAAACAAACTGTATCTTTTGAATGAATTGACATTATTAAACTTTAACTGAAATAACATCTCAAGAAATATAGTTTTTCTATCTTTAGGAAGAGGAAAGAACTTGCAAAAGAATTAATATATTATCCATCGCAAAACTGTTTTGATAAAATCTAAGTCGAAGATTGCTTAGCAGCAGCCCCACGGGCGGCGCACCGCCCGCTACGAATGAAAGAAACACCTCCTTCTGTTCTACTGTGTTCCCTGTTAAGAGTTCCCGGTTAAGAGTTCCCTGTGTTTCTTCAAAGCACACAGAGAACAGACACCCCAGCGCTGAAGTTCACCCAATGGGGTGGGACAGTCGCACAGAGGACAAAGAGGCAAATCGCGCGATCGCGCTTGCACTGTCTTAGCCCAATTTTGAAAAGCTGCATTGGCATCTTCGGCTGTGGGCGTCACATCAGAGCGTACATTCATCCCATCACCCACGTAACTGGGATGTTCGTGTATCGAGATTGTTTGTTGTTCTGTGGGAGTGTTTTGAGGACGCTGCCATCCAGCTGTAGAAAAATGAATATCTTTTAAACCAATTGACAATTTTTCATTCAACTTTAAAGCTAGGCGCTGGCGCTCAAAAGTTAGGTTCTGTGCCCAAACCGCGCTAGAAGTTGCCACCCGCAATACATCGCGCTGGAGCGACAACGGTTGAGTATGAGCAGCGACTACTGCTCCTACGACTTCTGCCCAACACGTGAGCAAAAGTTGAAATGGCTGCTCTTGCCATTTAGACTGAGCTGCCAAAACACTTAAAATATCATTAACTGATTTCAGCGACATTTAGCCAACCTTGGCAAAAATTACAGTATAGGTGTGCAATATATTTATGATAATTTTCGCGCTTGATTGGCAAAAATATATTTTTAGATTAATCCGGCAGTCTAGGTTTGAGGCAGACAGGCAATGAGTCAAAACCCTCTAGTAGATTCGGGTGCTCAATCTTCTAAAACAACAGGGTTGAAACCACCACTAAGAGCAGCATTGGCTAGTTTGGAAGTCCAACTAGATCAAGAGTTAGCTCGATACCGACGTACACGAACTGGATACAGAACCCCAAGCCAACCGCATTTAGGTGTTTCCACAAGCAGTAAACTTCAACAGTTAACTGCTATGAGTACGACAGAGGACAATCTCGAAGAGAGTTTCCAGAAAATTGGGTTGACAACAGAGGAAACCTCTACTCCAAGTACTTTGGAGCCAGAGAACTCTCTTCCCACAGAAACAAAAATTAACGTGCCGAAACCTGTAGTAGAGACTTCAGATGAGTCGCCAGCATTAGGTACAACACTGAACACTTTATTGCCATCGGAAACCTCTCAAAACTCGCATACATCAGTTTCCTCAAATACACAACATCTGCAATTTCATACTCATTCAACCCCAAGCAACTTTGCTGAAGCACAAACCACTCCAGTGACAAATGCCAGTATTGTACTTCCAGGAGTTAAGGAACAAAGTCAAAGTCAGAAGGAAAATATTGTAGAGTCAGACGATAACACAAGCAAACAACCAAATGACTATTTGGAATCGTCTGAAGCACTGCTGAGAAGTTTAGCAGAAGAAGAACCAAAGACTCACAAGCCAAGCAATTCTAACAACGGTTTGCTATCTCCCTTAGGAATTGGCTCCATGCTACTACTATTATTAGCAAGTTTTACGTTGGGCTACGTAGTCTTCAATCCCAAGAGCTTGCCACAATTTAGTTTCAGTGGATTGTTTCAACAAAATGCACCCACAACTGCAGAAAATACAACAGCCACTACAGTAGAAGGTAACAAAAATGTGAAAACTGTCGCTCAACCAACTTTCACACCCATACCTAATTTAGTCACAAAAGAGTCTCCAGAGGTGAGAAATCCAAATGATGTTGTTGGCTTAAAACCCAAATCCGAATCAACACCAACAGCATCGCCCAACCCAGGTGCTACCCAAAACCCCATCAATCCAGTCCCAATACCAAATGTACAGCCTCCACTGGGACAGGATTCTGCATCACCCTCAACGTTAGAAATCCCACAAAAGCCGAATACACAAATTAAACCATCTGCTGATGGGTTTTATCATGTAGTTATAGACAATCAAGGCGATCGCACTTTTGCCTCTGCACGGCAAGCCGTTCCTGATGCTTACTTATCATCCGACGGTAAAATTATTTATCTGGGTGCCCTAAAGAGCAAAGAGCAAGCAGAAAAACTGCTGCAAGAACTACAAGCAAAAGGTGTTAAAGCCAAGATTGAGCAGCCTTAAGACAATTGACTGAGTTCTGAAAGGCGATAAAAAATACGGGGTGTAGGGGAGTTGAAATAGGGATACAACTGAAAGAATAAAAGAAAAATTAAAATTGTAAATATTTCCCAAATCTATAACCCCCAAACCCTCACTTTGTTTAAATTCAAAATTCTTAATTCATAATTCAAAAACGAGATTCTTAATTTTGAATTGATAATGCGTAAATTTTGAAGAAAGCGTAGGGGGTTGACCTCTTACACCCCTATTTAAAATTGAATGGAGGGTCCAACATGGGACTGATTGACCGTATGATGCGGATGATTCGCGCCAACTTCAATAGTTTGGTTGTGGGTGCAGAAGATCCAGAAAAGATTCTGGAACAAACTGTCTTAGAAATGCAGGAGAATCTAGTGCAATTGCGCAAAGCAGTAGCCCAAGCGATCGCAACCCAAAAGCGTACTGAACGACAAATGACTGATGCCCAGTCTCATGCAGAAGAATGGTATCGCCGCGCTCAACTAGCTCTTCAACAAGGTAACGAACCTCTGGCACGAGAAGCTCTTACCAAACGCCGAGCATATCAACAAACGGCTGTTGCTCTTGCCACTCAGAGAGAGGAACAAAGTACTATCGTCGCTAGAGTCAAAAAAGATATGCGGACGCTAGAGCTAAAAATGACTGAAGCAACAACAAAAAAAGATATGTATATTGCTCGCGCCCGTTCTGCCGAAGCGTCATATAAATTCCAAGAAATGTTGGGCGGAACTTCTAGCATAGATGATATCAAAGCTTTTGAGCGTATGGAGGAAAAAGTTTTGCAGCTAGAGGCTCAAACAGAAGCTATCTCTACAACCAGTACAGATGATTTGCGTCATCAGTTTACTTCTTTAGAAGAGAGTCGTGATGTTGATGCAGAACTAGCAGCATTGCGAAAGCAGCTTTCCCCTGAATCAGAAAAAAGACAACAACTACCTAAAACTCCAGATTCATGAAGATTGGGCAATAATCCAATTAGGAGCGTATCTTAAAAAATAAGAACGCTTGAGGAGGTACCAATCCAAACCGAAACGATTACATTGAAATAAGTAGCTATTAAATAGTAAAAAAGCTAACTACCCCAACTAGGCGCGTAAATCACAAGAGGAAAAACAGAGTTATGGGATTATTTGATCGCATTAAGCGAGTCGTCGGTGCCAACCTCAACGACTTGGTCAGTAAAGCAGAAGACCCCGAAAAAATGCTGGAACAAGCCGTTGTAGAAATGCAGGAGGACTTGGTACAGCTGCGTCAGGGCGTTGCTCAAGCAATAGCAGCCCAAAAACGGACTGAGAAACAGTACAATGATGCTCAAAACGAAATCAATAAATGGCAGCGCAATGCCCAGCTGGCACTGCAAAAAGGTGATGAAAACCTAGCAAGGCAAGCACTGGAGCGTAAAAAGACTTTTACTGACACATCAAATGCACTTCATACCAGTCTTGATCAGCAAACTGCTCAGGTAGAGACTCTCAAGCGCAACTTAATCCAACTGGAAAGCAAAATTTCTGAGGCAAAGACCAAGAAAGAAATGCTCAGAGCGCGGATTACAGCTGCCAAGGCTCAAGAGCAACTCCAAGGCATGGTGCGTGGTATGAATACCAGCAGTGCAATGGCTGCTTTCGAGCGCATGGAAGAAAAAGTGTTGATGCAAGAAGCCCGTGCTCAATCAGCAGGTGAGTTGGCAGGTGCAGATCTAGAAAGCCAATTTGCAGCTTTGGAAGGTAGTAGTGATATTGATGATGAATTGGCACGTTTGAAAGGGGAGTTGTCTCTACCAGGTGGTTCACCAAATCAACCCCAACTACCGCAACAAACCACTGCTCCAAAATCAAATAATAATGAAGTGGTTGATGCTGAGTTGGATTCGCTACGCAAGGAATTGGATAAAATGTAACTTCTGCACTGACAAGCGCTTTCATTTGGGTTCACCAGAAGCGGATTCATACTGTTCCAGTAGAAACCTTGATAGTTCTTTATGCTTTTTACAAAGAACTATCAAGGTTTCTCTTTGAGCGCGTTACTTAAGGCTGTGATATCATGTCCGGTTAATTGCTTATAAATCCCGCACAACCCCACCCCGGTTTTGTCTTGCGCCAAAACCGGGGTGGGGTGCAGATATTGCGGGAATCACAACTAATCCTCTCACCCTTGCAAGCAGGAGCGAACGTAAAGTCTGTTGTTGGCGATAAGCCAGAGGCTTGACGCTACACGTATCGCATGACTTTCCGGGTGCAAAGCATCCAGATATTGATAACCTGCAACTTGGATTATTAGCGTACTACTTAACGTATTTCATACTCAAATTCGACTCACACACATATTTTCCCAAATTATCTGTATTTTTAGATACAAAATTAAATGCGCTTACCCTGGATACAAGCCCCTTAATTTATTAATGGAAAGAATAAAAAATTTGTTGAGAGACGCTCCGCGCGAATCAACAAGGCGTCCTTGTTTAAATCCCCTAATTTTAATTATGGGGATTAAGAGTTCCCTCTTGCCTGTTCCCTGTTCCCTGTAAACGTTTCCCTCATTAGGAAAATCTTTTAGTAAGGATTAAGAGTTCCCTCTTGCCTGTTCCCTGTTCCCTGTTCCCTCTTAATAATTTTGACCCACTAACCAAGAAGCATATATTTAAAGATACATTTTTTGATTTAAGGCAATAATTTTGTTCCTTCTGTTAGAGTACCAGTTGTTCCTTCTGTTAGAGTAGTAGTATATCATTATGAGTATGAGGGGGTACTATTTGAAATTCCCCAAGTATTTCATAATTTTTTATAAACTATCTATATATCTTAAGCTAGATATTTGTCTGTATGAAATAGTAAGAAGATAATAGTTTTCTTATTTCTATCGGTGGATGCAAGTTTGATAAAATATCATCTACCTTTGGTTTTGGAAAATAAAAGAAACATTCAGCAAAAAGTCGGCTCTTAGCAGATGTAATTAACACGCTTAGTGAGTGTAGCAATGAATGAAATTAGCATTGTTTTAATCGAGGATCATGACCTGACGAGAATGGGGTTAAAGACTGCTTTACAGTCGAATAGCACACTTCGAGTCATTGGTGAGGCACCAAATGCTACCAAAGGGCTAAAGCTTCTGGAAACAGCTAAGCCAGATGTGGCTGTTGTGGATATTGGTTTGCCCGATATTGATGGGATCGAACTCACGCGAAGATTCAGACAGTTCCAAGCACAGACAAGTGATTCAACAACGAAAATTCTTGTTTTAACAATGGATCATTCAGAGGATGCTGTACTTGCAGCTTTTGCAGCAGGAGCTGACTCCTATTACATGAAGGATACAAGCATCGACAAATTGACGGAAGCAATCCAAGCAACTCATGCAGGTAACTCTTGGATTGATCCAGCGATCGCTAACGTGGTGTTGCAGCAGATGCGGCAAGGTTTCCCAGAAAATCAGCAACCTGAGCAATCCAAAACTGTAAAAATCGAGGCACTGTCATCAGAGTACGAGCAAGTTTTGGAAACTTATCCACTCACACAACGAGAGCTGGAGATTCTGGAGTTGATTGTCGCTGGGTGTAGTAACGGACAGATTGCTGAGAAACTATACATCACAGTTGGTACCGTTAAGACTCATGTTCGCAACATCCTGAATAAACTTTGTGCCGATGATCGTACCCAAGCTGCTGTTCGCGCTCTACGTTCTGGTTTAGTGGCATAAACTATGTGCTGAATTTAGATTGAGTCTTGTGAATCATTACATTAGTTCTCCATTCTGAATGACACACTCAACTTTCTACTCTCAAGAGGGAATGCACTGTAGAATTTTGCCAATTCTAGTAACAAGTTGATAATAAATTGAAATTCTCAACAAGAGTGCTTGTGACCTTCAGTTGAATGATGAACAAGAGTTCAAACAGTCTAACTATCTACTTTGCACTTCCTCTGACGTGTTAGGTTTAATATCAGTCATGCGAACTTACTTGAGTATAGTTTGTGTTACGTGAATGTGAGTCCGTAGATTTAGCAATTTTCTTTTATCATTTATCTTCTTATTTGTTCTTGTCAGAAATGACAATTAATCAATGATTTTTGCCAAGCAACAAGTAAGAACTTGGTTTACTTCCTTAAATAGCACTTAACTGGGAGTATCCCAAATGTGTAAATTTATTTTCTTTTGTAGTGGGGATCGGACAGCCCGCTTCAGTAGTAAAGTAGGGGTTTTTCCGGACCCCCACTACTGTCTTTTTTGCATGCATTGGGATTGGCTTGTCTTACTCTTAAAAGATAAAACAACCCTAATGAAAAGTTTTGCAAACACTTATTGAAAATAAAAATAAGTGAATTTCTATAGCACAAAATTGGACTGTTCTACTCTTTAAGAAATAGATACTACGTCTTAATAAAAGGCAAGTAACACTGGAATTTATACTAATAGTTATATCTTACGACAGAATACTGACTGGACTTGCGATAGAAGATATAACTGATTTGAATTGATAGATTCTATGTATGTAGTTTTATTGAAGAATTTGGAAATCAAATTATGAACCTTATTGCTTGGATCATTCTTGGTCTTATCGCTGGCGCAATTGCTAAAGCTATCTATCCTGGTCACCAAGGTGGTGGAATTCTCGCTACAATGATTTTAGGCATTGTCGGAGCTTTTGTTGGAGGTAGCATTTTTACTTTGTTACAAACAGGAACACTTCAAATAACTGCAGCTGGTGCTGGTCTGAGTATTCCTGGTTTGATTGTTGCTATTATTGGAGCAATGGTTGCTATCTTCATATGGGGCTTAATCACTCGTCGCAGCGCTGTTTAAGTCAAGGATAATAGAAACAATGGTTAGGACAAATTTATGAGGACTAACCTTTTTTGTTTGGCTTCAAGCTACCAAAAGACTCCACTATGAATGACACAGTGGAGCTATTTTATTTCATAAAGTATCTAGTTAATTAACTATTTACCGAATTTTATTAGAATGGTGAATAGACTATTCTACAATTTTCTTCACCTCATCTTTGATGTTCTCAACAGTATGCGAAACCTGGGCTTCAGCTTGCTTTGCTTGACCCTCAGCTTTTTGTTGTGGGTTCCCAGCTAATTCGCCAACTACCTCTTGAATTTTTCCTTCGATATTTTTGGCTGTTGCTTCTACTCTCTTCTCAATGCTCATATTGTACCTCTAGTTTTAGAGTGCTGCTATATAAGAAAATATCAAAACTTGCCTTTATATGTACCTATCATAAGAGAGATTTTACTTATCAAGAGAAAGCTGTTCTGACTTTTCCCGTTAAGTCGTGAAACAACGAAATAGCAAGGGTTTCACAATCTATCTTATTCTCAAAAACTTAATTTTAATGATAATGAATCACGAGAGAATAGGGCTTTGGGCTAAGGGTATAGTAAGCGATCGCTCCCTGCGCGGAGATAACGGGAAAAGTCAGAAAGCTGTTTTGTACGAAAAATTTTACAGAAGAAGAGTCTTTTAGATAGATTAATAGAAAATTCTGTCTGACGATGGATGCAAACAATAGATATAAATAGATAATATATTCATCCTGTTGAAAATAAAAGTAGTTACAACCTTATGAATGGTGGGCAGTCAAGAAATAAATAAATATAGACTGTCAAGGAAAGATAAAAGTATTAGTTGGTTACTTAGAGTCAATAAGTCTGAGGTCATTGCTAAAATGATTTCTTTGACTAATTAGTAGTCGATGAAATGGGGAGCATCCCAATGCATGCAAAAAGGACGGTAGTGGGAGTCCGGAAAGCTCCCTACTTTCATTACAGAAGCGGGCTGTCTGGTCCCCACTACAAAAGAAAATAAATTTACAACACATTTGGGATGCTTTCATGAAATGTTATGCAACACATCTATACAGCTTGTTGATAAACTAATATCTACTATAAAAAATTATTATTCAAAAAGTATTCACAACAAGCGAAGTATGAGTGTAGGAAGAAAGCGTAGGAAAAATTTGTGGGCAAATGAGATTAATGACATTATTCGAGGTGCTTGCGGAGGTTTTTTGTTTGGTATTCCTTTGCTTTATACAATGGAGGTTTGGTGGATAGGATCACTTGCAAAACCATCAATAATCATGTTGGCGATCGCATTGATGTTTCTGGTGGTTTTCTTGCTTAACCAAACAGAAGGTTTTCGAAAACGCAGAAGTAAGTGCCCACCTTCTGAAGCAGCAATAGATACTGTGGAAGCGATAGCGCTCGGACTGGCTTCCTGTACCTTTATGCTACTGCTATTGCGAGAACTTACATCAGAAACTCCCCTTAAGGAAGTTCTTGGTAAAGTTGTTTTTGAAAGCGTACCATTTACGTTGGGTGTGGCGTTAGCTAACCAGTTTTTGGGAGATACTCGTAACGGCAATAATGGACAAGGGCAAATGAGTCGTCAGGCAAACAATGAAAGCGAAAAAAAACCAGATGAGTTACACGCCACCTTATCCGATATTGGTGCAACCTTAATTGGTGCAACCGTAATTGCATTTAACATCTCGCCAACAGATGAAATTCCGATGTTAGCAGCAGCGGTTTCGCCACCATGGCTTTTGGCAATTATTGCCACATCTTTGCTGATTTCTTATGGCATTGTGTTTGAGGCAGGCTTTTCAGATCAGCAAAAGCGCAGACAGCAAAAAGGAAAGTCAAAAGTATTTTACTCATGACCAATACTCCTTTTTACTTATTCAGTTGACAGACTGAGGGGGTAGATGCAGAAAATTTACCTATACCTCAATCTGCCGTTTGAGACTCAAACTTTATGCTTTAGGCTCAATCTGTCAATGGCTACACGCCTACAGGAGTTTTTGTTTGTCCTAGCGTCTGTGAACCATCTGACTGTATTTCTTCCCCTTCAATGAATGAGCGCAGCATCCAAGCCATCTCCTCATGTCCTTCCATCAATCCAGTCAGGAAGTCAGCTGTTCCTTCGTCATGGAAATTATCACTGCACTGGTCTATATGCTCCCGCAAGTTACGAATAATCTGCTCGTGGTCTTCCACTAGTCGAGCCACCATACCAGTTGCTGTGGGGATGTTACCACCTTCCTCCTTAAGGGAAGTTATTTTGAGAAATCCTTCCATTGTGCCAATAGGATAACCACCCAAAGCACGAACCCGCTCAGCCACAGAATCGATATTTTCAGTCAGTGTTTGGTAATGCTCTTCCCAAAGCTTATGAAGAGTGCGGAATTGAGGTCCGACCACATCCCAGTGGAACTTTTTAGTTTTGACTAACAGGAGATAGGCATCTGCTAAATCTTGATTCAACAGATTAATCACACCCTGACGTTGTTCGTCCGTCAAACCAATGTTTAACTTTCGCATTGCTTTAAATCCCTTCGGCTCGCTTCCCTATCAACATTCACAAATTCAATACCCTATCATCATCAACCGAAGGAAAGATTGTCATTTCTCACTAAATAAAATTTCTAACTAAATAGAAATAGACATCTCGAATTAAAAATCAAGATGTCTACCTAATGGTGAGGTAAATAGTGAACTGCTCAAAACGCTAGAACATCGAGCAATAATTTACTTGTCACACCCACTTCTCAAAACACACACTGGTTTAATGAAAAGGTATGGAAGGTAAGAAACGCTGCTTACTTTTTACCTGTGATTTTTTCCAAAAAGTTCTCAGCTTGATCTTCGAATGAGGTTGCTTGTTGAGAATTCTCGGGACGGTTCATTTTGTCAATATCAGCAGCTCCTTGAACCTCGTTAAGCCCTTCGTTTGCTTTCTTTTGTGTTTCTTTCAATCCTGGAGGTGGTTGTGCAGTTAGTTTGTCAGTTTCTTTCTGAGTCCCAAGTAGCTGCGTTTCACCTTTTTCAGGATTGCTTTGTTGGGTACTGATTGCAGCAGCAGGAAAAGCATGAGAGAAAACGAGTAAGGCGCAAGTGAACGCCACTATAAGAAAGCGCACTGGACGTAACATAGATAAATCAAAACCAATATTCTTCATTGAAACTCCTCCAAGCATGATATTAAGGATCTCCAAAAGATAAGCATAGTCTTAAACACGGGCAAACAATCATTGTAGACGCTGCCTGTCATGAATCTTCACCATAGCTTATCCAATTTGGTATATATCCAGAAAGTTTTGAGCAGTGGTTGCAAAGCAATCTTAACTTTAAAAGAGAAGCTTCGGCTTTAATTTCACCAATATTTAGTGTTAAAATCTAGCTGTGCTTCTATCTTTACTTGCTTGATTGCAGCTCCCATTTAAACTTCATCAAGATTCAACCTAATCTTTTTTCTACTTTGAATTCACAGATAGATTCATCGTCCTGTAGACTGAAATCTTTTTTCTGTACCTAAATATATAGAATCAATCTAAAGATAGATAAAATCCGTACAACTTTAGCAGGTTAAGCAATGATTGTTTACTACATTATTACTACATTAACTGTTAGTTATTATTTATATATTAATCATTCTTCATATAACAAAAGACTCATGACTAATTCACCTTGAAGGTACCAACACTCGCCTGCAATTGCTGAGAAATCTCAACAGTTTGTTGCAAAGATTGGGAAACCTTCATGGAAGAATCGCTAGTGCGCTGCGAGGAAGCAGCAATGTCTTTCATGAATTGGCTCACTGTTTGCGATGTTTGCACCTGTGATGCTGTCGCAAGAGAAATCGATTGTACAAAAGCGTCAATGTGCCGCGATATCTCCAATATCTGAGCCAGATTTTGCTTGGCATCTTCGACTATTCGTGTTCCCTCCACCACCTGAGTGGTTCCTACCTCCATCGCTTGCACCACTTCGGTGGTTTCGCGTTGGATATTCTCCACAATTTGTTCTATTTCTTTAGTCGCCACCGCTGAACGACTTGCCAGTTCCCCGACTTCTTCTGCTACCACCGCAAAACCTTGACCTTCTTCTCCAGCGCGTGCTGCTTCAATTCCTGCGTTGATGGCGAGTAAGTTGGTTTGCATGGATATCTGATTGATTAATGCCACAACACGGGAGATTTGTTGTGTTGATTCGCCCAAGCGCTTGACTTTCTTGGTAGTTTCGCCGACTGTCTCGCGCAAATGCAAGATGTTCTGCACTGTCATATCCATTGCCATGCCACTCTTTTTGGCAGTTTGGGCTGCACTGTTGGCAACAGCTGCTGCTTGCTGAGCACTGTATGCCACTTGTTGAATGGATTGGGTCATCTCATCGACCGCATCCAGTGTATGGTTGATTTCTGCGGCTTGAGTGAGTGCTTCTTCTGCCAGTTGGTGGATTGCTCCAGAGTTGGTCCCGATCGCCTTATTGACTTGCAATGCCGATACTTTCACTTTCGTCACAATCAAGCGCAAACTTTCAACGATAGAGTTGAAAAAGTCTGCAACTGTGCCAATTTCTCCTGTCGTCACTTCAGCACGCACCGTCAAATCACCCTTAGCTGCACCTTCAATATCATTTAGCAGTTCCAGTAACTGCGTTTGCAGGGCTTCTTTTTGTTGCCGTTCCTGAATTGAAGCTGTTTCAGCAATTTTACGACTTTGTTCCATTTGTTGGAGAAGCTCTGATTGTTCTAGAGCATAACCAACTTGAATTGCAACTTGCTTAAACAAGGTGATTTCTATATCTTGCCACTTTCGGTAATCCAAACACTGATGCACTACCAATAAACCATATAGCTTTTTGTTGAGGAAAATAGGTGCCAGTAAATACGCTTTGACGCCAAATGATTCGAGGTGTTTAAGGTATTGCTGACTCAAATTAGCTTCGTAAATGTTTTCAACTACTTTAACCTGACCTATTTTATACTCTTGAGAGTGTTCTTCTGCATCAAAGGGTTTAGTAACGTTTGTTCTTAAAGCTGATGACCCTTCGTAATTAATGGATTTAGTAATAACTGTACCTTGATAGTTCTTATCTAAATGATAAAAAAGTACTCGCTCAACTTGTATGGTTTTTCGCGTGCTAGAAACTGCTGCTTTCAAGATTTTTTCAGTGTCTAATGATTCACGCATAGACGCAGTTATTTCATTGAGTTGCAGTGCTAGTTTTGTTTCATTTTCTTGGTATCGAATTTGCTTTGTGATGCCATCCGCCATTATGTTAAAATTAATAGCCAACTGACCTACTTCATCAGTAGCGAAAATCTCAGCACGAGAAGAGCGATCGCCTTTAGCAAATTTTTGCGCTGTTTGCTGTAGACTTTCGATAGGTTTGATAATTGTCCGCCTAAGAATGACTGCCCAGATAGCAATGATGATGAGGGCTAGAACAACGGTGAGGGCTTGCTCCACCAAACTTTGTGTCAGTAAATAATTTAAAGCTTTTTCTGGAGTTCCTCGCACTAAAATAGCACTTGATTGTCCGTCAAAAACTGCTGATGGTCCATTAACTTCTTCAACTATTTTATTGGGGACAGCCTTTGCTGCTATTGTGTAAGTTTGGTTACCTACTACCATGCGTCCAGTAACCACTTTTCTTTCGGTTGACCTTGCTGCTTCTTGGAGTAAAGATTCCCCTTCTTTTTTTGGTAACTCTACAATAGAGCGAGCTTGGTTTAAATCCTCAGATTGACCTTTATCCAGAGAAGTTGCTAGAGCAAATTCTCCCGTAGGTTTGCGTAAATAAACAGCACTGTAGCCACCTCCAGTAGCTTGCAAAGTATTTCTCACAATAGGGTCTTTGCCATTAACAATGTCTCCAGAAATTAAAGCACCAACCACAGTTTGTGTCTTTGGATCTCTTACAGGAGTTACCGTATAACGAACGAGAGCATCTTTATTACTAAAACCTTTTGGTAAAGGAGGTGATTCTCTATTCAGGTCTGACCAGCTAACAATTCTACTGGCTTTAATTTGTCTGGAATTTCTAAAAACATCACTGACTAAGTTGTGAGGATTGAAAACTTCACCTTCACGATTAGCATTAGCATTAACAATAATCTTAAAATCTTTACCTACTAAAGTAGCATACTCAATTTTGCGAGCCTTAATTTCGTTGACGAGAATTTGCTTTACTTCCGCTTTTAAATCTGAGCTTAAAGTTGTCTTTGAATCATAGATAACAGATGCTTTAATAATTGCAGTATTATCTGATTGTCCTCGAAAGCCAAAGCCCATTTGATTAACTTTAATATTGTAATTTATATCCAAAACTGCAACTTCTGACTTGGCTTGTTCAAACAGTTGAGTCCGCAAACCGTTAGTAATAATTAAGGTGGCTCCAATACCTATTCCCAAAATAGATACTAATTCAGAGGCAATTAAAGCAATTAACTGTTTGCGGCTAATAGGAAGGTTATAAAACCATTTCCTTATAGACATAATGACTTTTTTTCGGTCGGCAGCAATATTTGCTTCTTCAATTGAGTGCGGTATCCTATTATTTTTAGTCAGTAATATCCCGTTATTTTTAGTCATTAGAGTTTAAATTAAAATTGTATATTCTCTACTACATTCTGCCCTGAAACCTATATTCTGCATTGGTGAATGTACTGAAAAATCATCTAAAATTTATATTATATAAGTGAATATACTTAAAAATGAAGTGAATGTCAAGTCAATACAGTTCGGATAAGAACTTGGACAGAAACCCGGTTTCTCTAAGCAACAATTACGTTAACCGAACCGTATTGAATGTCAAGTGAATATACTGAAAAGTTATGTTCTGTGTGCAGATTGTCTCATCAAAACCAGAATTTTTCTCAGGGTAAGCGCATCTCAAATGGGATTGACAAAACATACACTTAATGCATTAACGATAAAATAAGGATTTAGGGTTCGATTGATTTCTACGGGCTAATCCCTGTTTTGTCACTCTCGGAAAAGAAAAATCAAAGCCAAATTTTGAACTGTAGATAGAACGGGCATTTGAGCGTTTATTTTCTAACACAATGCCTTAAATCATGGCTTTTGGTAAAAGTCTTATGCTGTAAGCATTCCAGATTATTCTCTACCGAAAGTGACAAAAGAGAGATAATAGCGATGCCTCCGGCAAGCCGCAAAGCGTCTACGCCTAAGTGCTTATCAAGAAACGGGGCTTAATGCGATTCTTTGACTCTTTCTTGAGATTCTTGCGTTCTTATTGACAAGATGCGCTTGCCCTGGAATTTTTCTAAATTACTTCAAATCTAGTTCCGTATTTTCACAGATAATTAAAATATAAAAAAAACAAGATAATAAATTTTGAACAGATCAGTAGGGTAAGCATAAGCTACCCTACTGCCTAGCTTCAAATGATTGACAGATGTTAGTAATAAGATATACAAAAAATGTGAGTTTTGAGTTTTAAGTTTAGAGTCAACAACTTATAACTCATAACGCTTTCAGCATGATCCTTTAGTTAGAAGCTTCTGCCATAGGCAAAACAATTTCATCTAAAGTTTTCAGTAATTCTTGCTCATTGTAAGGTTTGGAGAAGTAGGCTCTGGCACCCAATTGTATTGCCAGTTGACGATGTTTGTCGCTACTGCGAGAGGTTAACATGGCGACTGGTATATCTTTAAAGTCAGTGTTTGATTTGATACGACCTAAAAAGCCATAACCATCAACACGAGGCATTTCAATATCACAAATCACAGCCTGAACTCTCAAACCACTTTGAAGTTTTTCTAGCGCATCTTGACCATCTTTGGCTTGTTCTACTTGATATCCTCCTTTTTCTAGAGTTAGGGCTAAGAAACGCCGGACATTAATTGAGTCATCTACAATTAAAACTGTGCCTTTTTGATGAATTGGCAGTACTGATTTGTCGCTAGCTGGTGTCAGGAAAACAGTCTTTAACCTTGCTGATGGTAGTTGATTGGTTCTGGGCGTGCGCTCATTGGTAGCAATCCAATAAAGTAACTCGTTGGCATTCACCAGTGGAACTACCCGACCATCACCCAGAATCGTACAGTTGTTAAAGCCACTAGGCAGAGGTATGTTTCCTTCAACTCGACGGATAGCAACTTCTTGCTCTCCCCAACAACGATCTACTTGCACCGCCACTGGTTGATTACCTTGGTTGACGATGAGTATGCTAGCAGCATTAATTGCAGGGGGAGTTTCCAAGTTCGGGTTATCGTAACGAGGGCAATTAAACTCTAAATGCCGACCGAGGCGAACCAAAGGTAGCATGTTTCCTTGCCAATTAAGGATTTCGCTGGTCGCCATTTGGAATATCTGCTCTTGATCAAGCAAGAATATCTCCGAAACCACATCTGTGGGAAATGCTAAAAGCATTCGATTGCTTTCTATCAGTAGGACTCTTGCGACTGACAGTGTAAACGGCACTGATAGTGTATAAGTCGTCCCCTTTCCTGAGACGGTATCAACTTTAACGTCTCCCCGCACTTGTTTCAGGTTACTGCGAACCACATCCATTCCGACACCGCGCCCGGACAAGGTTGTCACTTCGTCAGATGTGCTAAATCCTGGCTCAAAAATGAGCGATAGCAGTTCTTCATCAGTAGCTTGCGCTATGAGAGTTGGCTCTAACCCCATAGCTATAGCACGAGTGCGGATTTTATCTAGTGGAATCCCACGTCCATCATCTCTGAGGGTAATGATTGTGCGATTGCCTTGATGCGTGGCTTTAATCTCAATTAATCCTTGTTCTGACTTACCACAAGTGCGGCGTGTTGCCGGATCTTCGATACCGTGGTCGAAGGCATTTCGCAACATATGCATCAAAGGTTCATTTAAAGCCTCCAAGATGCTACGTTCAATCAAGATACCAGCACCCTCGATTTTCAGTTGCACGTTTTTGCCGTACTCTACACACAGGTCGCGCAAAGCTCTAGGAAAGCGATCAACAATATCGGACAGCGGACGCATCCGTACTTGAGTTAGCTTTCTTTGCAGCTGCTTGGATGTTTTGGTGAGTTTGCGGGCAAATAGGTCTGTATCGTCAATACTGAGTTGAATATCAGTGGTGACTTCTTGCACCTGAACGATAGTTTCCATCACTTCTTGAGAGAGCAGGTTCAATTCGTTATAGCTATCCATTTCTAAGGAATCAAACCTACCTTGTGTCTGGTCGCTATCGCCAGATGCTATGATGTCCTCTTCGTTTTCACTCGGTGGTAACCCCGGCAATAATGGAACACCAGATGGCAGCATGCCCTGAGTTGCTATCCTGTCGTAAGCTGTACGTAATTGCTGATTTTCTCTGTCGAGAGTTTGCACTCGCTGGTTCAAGTTGCGAATAAGTTTGCGTAACCTCTCCAGTTGTAAATTCAATCCGTTGCGCTGAATAATCACTTCCCCGAACAAATCGTTAATTTGCTCGAGTTGCTTACTGGGAACTCGGACTGTATTTTCTTGAGGTTCACTCTTATTGCTACCAACAGTTTGTTCAACTTTACGTTCAACAAATTTGTAATTTGTTGTTGGAATTTCTTGAGAAACAACCGTCTCTGGTGGCACTTCAACTTGAGTGTTACTCTCATCAGCAAAAGCTGCTTCTAAAGCTTCAAAATCAGCTGCAATGATTTCACGCTCCAGCCAAGTTTCTTCAGTTTTTTCTGGTTGCAGAATATCTGGTTGTGCAACTTCTGTTTCTGGGTCTAGTGTGAGTGCAACTTCTACGTTTAGCAGTTCTGGTTGAGTTTGTACTGCGGCTTCGACAGCCAAATCCTCAGGCTGAATTTCTGTTGGTAAGCTATCGAGTTGATTTGTGATGACCAAAGCTTGCGATCGCCGCCATCCTTCCAATGCCGCACGGGCAACTATTTCAATCTCAGAGGAAGCAGCAGTTTCCAAGTGGTTTGCCACTGATTCGCAAAGTTGAGTAAAAGCTCGTAATTGCAGCATTTCACCCAAACCACCCAACTCAGCTGCCATAATCGCAACTTCTTCTTTCAAACAGGGCTGTTCGCCATCTGCCAATACGGATTCTAAGCGTTGCAAACACCCTTCTACTTCTGTTTCAAACAGTAAAGGGATGATGTTTTGCCCATCCTCTGGAGACAGCATACTTGCTGCATCCTCTGAAGTTGGGTCGCCTAAACGCGTATGCAGTTCTTCAAAAACTGGATAACAGAAAGTCGATAACCACTGCTCATCTATAGTATTGCCTTGTGATAGCAATTCCACTATCTGACGTAGCCAATCTACTCCAGATAGCAATAAACTTTGCAACTCCGTGTCAATTTCTAGAGAGTTTTTTCTAGTTTTTAAAACTTTAAAGGAATCTTCCAGACGATGAGCTAAATCGCTTAGGGCGCGAAATCCCATCATCCCTGCCCCACCTTTGATTGAGTGGGCAGCTCGAAGTGCAGCATTGATTTTTTCTAAAGAGATGCGATCGCTGGTACTGAGTTCCAGCAATATCCCTTCCAGGATATTCAGGTAATCAGTCGCTTCCTCCAGAAACTGCATCTGGATTTCTAATTCTTTGTCTTGTGACATAGTCTTTGCTATCAGTCAAAAGTCAAGAGGAGGCAGTGCGTTAGGGCAACTGCCGTTCAAGAGTCAAGAGTCAACAGTCAAGAGTCAAAACACTAATGACAAAGGACAAAGGACCAATGACTAATTCACCTTGAAGGTACCAACACTCGCTTGCAATTGCTGAGAAATCTCAACAGTTTGCTGCAAAGATTGGGAAACCTTCATGGAAGAATCGCTGGTGCGCTGCGAGGAAGCAGCAATGTCTTTCATGAATTGACTCACTGTTTGCGATGTTTGCACCTGTGATGCTGTCGCAAGAGAAATCGACTGCACTAAAGTGTCAATCTGCCGCGATATTTCCAATATCTGAGCCAGATTGTGCTTGGCATCTTCGACTATCCGTGTTCCCTCCACCACCTGAGTGGTTCCTACCTCCATCGCTTGCACCACTTCGGTGGTTTCGCGTTGGATATTCTCCACAATTTGTTCTATTTCTTTAGTCGCCACCGCTGAACGACTTGCCAGTTCCCCGACTTCTTCTGCTACCACCGCAAAACCTTGACCTTCTTCTCCAGCGCGTGCTGCTTCAATTCCTGCGTTGATGGCGAGTAAGTTGGTTTGCATGGATATCTGATTGATTAATGCCACAACACGGGAGATTTGTTGTGTTGATTCGCCCAAGCGCTTGACTTTCTTGGTAGTTTCGCCGACTGTCTCGCGCAAATGCAAGATGTTCTGCACTGTCATATCCATTGCCATGCCACTCTTTTTGGCAGTTTGGGCTGCACTGTTGGCAACAGCTGCTGCTTGCTGAGCACTGTATGCCACTTGTTGAATGGATTGGGTCATCTCATCGACCGCATCCAGTGTATGATTGATTTCTGCGGCTTGAGTGAGTGCTTCTTCTGCCAGTTGGTGGATTGCTCCAGAGTTTGTCCCAATCGCCTTATTGACCTGAGTTGCAGCTTGTTGAACTTGAGTCACAATCAAGCGCAAACTTTCAACGATAGAGTTGAAAAAGTCTGCAACTGTGCCAATTTCTCCTGTCGTCACTTCTGCACGCACCGTCAAGTCACCACTAGCTGCACCTTCTACTTCAGATAGGAGTTCTAAAAGTTGCATTTGTAGGGTTTCTTTTTGTTGGCGTTCGTCTTCGGATGATCTTTCTGCTATAGCCCGTGCTTTTTCTACCTCTTCAAGAAGCTGTGCTTGCTCTAGAGCATAGCCGACTTGAGTGGCGAGCTGTCTAAACAGATCTATCTCAGCTTGTTGCCAATTCCGGGGGCTGTCGCAATGATGAGCAATCATCAAACCCACCAATTGCCCTTCGATCATAATTGGTGCCACCAAATTTGCCTTAACTGCAAATTTCTCCAACATTTTGGTGTAACAAGCTGCATTGCTTAGATTGGCATCTTGATAAATGTTGGATATTGCCCGCACTCGACCATCCTTATAAGTTTCTGCATGACGCTCTCGAAAACAGGGATCGTCAATTTGAACTCCTAACATTCTTGGTAAACCAGCCGTAACTGATTCAGCAACGACATCTCCATCCCAGGTTTCTGGATTGAATTTATAGATGAGAACCCTGTCTGTCTTCATGACCTGACGAACTTCCCTCACAGCTGTTTTATAGATGTCCTCAACTTTCAAGCTTCTACGAGTACGCAGGATAATCTCTGTAAGTAACTTCGCCTTTTCAGTGTCCAGCTCTTGGTGTTTCACTAGGGTTTGGAGTTGCGACGCCATTTGATTAATGTTATGACTCAAAATGCCAAACTCGTCTTCTGATTGTACTTCCAAACGGGTATCAAGTTCTCCCTTGCCAAGTTTTGCCACTGCTGCGGTCACTTTGGTAATTGGTTCTGTGGTTCGTTTCGCTAACCATACCGCAATCAACGCGACAATTAATGCTGTCAATCCTGTTCCGATCGCTACTGTTAACAATAGTTGCCTTTGAGGCGCAAATGCGGTTGCTGTATCTGTAGCTAGAATGAATTGCCAATTCAAATTAGGCAATCCATCTTGCGTTCTGGATGAGTAGCTGACAAGTTGCTCTTGGTTATCAGTGATAAAAGTATCGTCTTTTCTTTGTGCTTGCCGTTCGGCTAAACCAGGAAAATCTACTCTGGCACTTCTACCTATATGTTTTTTATCTGTTGCCAAGAAGAATTTGTTCGATCCATCAATCAAATAGTATTTCTGTCCTGACTCTACAGCATAATTTTTGACGACATTCTCTAGAGCTTTCACGGGTATCCTAGCTTTGACTATAGCGATAGTTTCTCCTGTGCTACGTTTGACAGGTGCTGCGATAATAACGCTCAAATTCCCCGTATTTTTTGTTACTTCTGGTTGACTGATATAAAAACGGTCGTTTTGTTGTACTGCTTGAAAGTCCCGACTACTGCTTTGATTGGCAATGGAATCTCCCCGATATTGTGCAATAACATCACCGTTTAAGTTAAGTACCACAATGCTGTCATAGACTTTGTAAGTATCTACAAACTTATCCAGCAATGCTTGCTTTTCCTTTTGAGAGAGAGTATCACCAAGCTTAGAATTTGTGAAGATTGGTAGACTAGATATAAATTGAATATTGTTATACCGCTCTACCATGAAACGGTTGACTTTGTCTGCCAGACTTTTCGCTTCCGCTTGTTGAATTTGGGAAACTTTATTAGTTAATGAGTTATTTGCAACTAAGTAGGCAAGCGCTCCAGTTGCTAAGACTGGAAGCGTCCCAATAGCGATCGCGAGTAATGTCGCTTTGGTACCTAAACTTAGCCGCTTCAAAGAAGATGTACGATTCGGTGTAGAATCACCAGCAATTTCAGTATTCACCTCGTGAAGCAGTGTTATGTTATTTTCTGTGAGATTTTCAGATGAAGAAATGGATGTTCTATTTTGAGTATTAATATCCTTAGTTGCATCAGTTTTATTCATAAAGATATTCTCCTGAGGTGGTGAATGAAAATATGAAAAATCAGTGTTTTCTTTGGAGTACACTCTTAATCACTACGGAGAATAGAAGACTGCACAATAGCTTGTGCATCTAAGACAAGCAATATTTCTTTTTGTTGAACAACACAACCACGTAGATAAGGGATTAAACTGGATGCCACTTGTCCCACAGGAGAGCGAATCTCATCAGGCATGAACTTAGTTGTACCTTGTATCTCTTGTACAACTAAACCTAAAAGTACTGAATCTACCCGGATAATTATAACGTTATACTGCCGAAGCCTATTATCTAGGTATTCAAGATTGAACATCCTTGGCAAATCGATTACCCAAACTACGCGACTACGCCAGTTCATCAATCCTATGATACAGGCAGGCATATTTGGCATTGATGATATGGTTTCAGGTGACGCAACAACAGCTTCTTGCGTATGCCTCATTGGAAGGGTGGCAGATATATATCTAGTTAGCCGAAACCTAAGATAGCCATCCCCCAAGTTATTTTGATTTTGTTTTAGAGAGAGTACTAGTTTTGAACTATTCATTCGATTCAAATGACCACTGATTTAATAGCTCGTAGGAGCTGCTCTCGAGTGTAAGGCTTTGTGACATAGGCATTAGCGCCTTGTCTCATTGCCCACAATCGGTCAATCTCCTGGTTTTTAGAACTGCAAATGACAATTGGTACTTTTTGAGTCACCGGATTTCTCTTCAGAGAACGACACAACTCAAAACCGCTCATTCCTGGCATAACCACATCGGTGACGATGACGTCTGGGTTTTGTGATTGTGCTTTTTCTAGAGCTTCTTTTGCACCAGTAGCTTGAATGACGTTATAACCACCCTCTATAAGATAATGGCTCATCAGTTCCAATTCACTGCGAGAATCTTCAACAATCAAAATTGTGCCAAGCAAAGTAATATTCACCCCTAAATCTCCTATACCACTAATATGCACTGTATGAAACTGTGTGTAAGATGTACTGTATGAAACTGTGATGTGTTCTTTGCCTCTCGACCTCAACTACCAATATGTTTAAACACCATTTTTAACAAGTCTGATTGAGAGAAAGGCTTAGTCAAATAGCCTGATGCTCTGACCATTTTTGCCTTTGCTCTATCTATAAATCCTGTCCTACCAGTCACCATAATGATAGGAATACTCTTAAAGGCTGAATGTCTCCGCAACAAAGAACATAGCTCATAGCCATCTAGATTTGGCATTTCTACATCTAGTAAAATTAAGTCGGGTTTGCTGCGGAGAATTTGCATCAAAGCCTTTACAGGGTCGTTGATCATCACAACTGAAAATGTACTTTCATCCAAAAAGTGCTTGATAGAATTCAACACTGTTGGACTGTCATCTATACAGGCAACTGTATATTTACTTTTTTCAACTGTTTGGTGAAAGCCTTTGTTGCTGTTAAGATGAGAAGTATCAATCATTTTCTGTCTTGGCAATTGTTCCCTTGGTTGGACTTGATTTTGCTGGATTGAGGGAACTTTTGTGGTGGGCAGAAACTGGTGGGGGGTGACTTGCGTATCAACCGTTGATTGAGTCTGTTGACGATTGCGTAACTGCTTTTGACAATGTTCCACCAATAATCGCAAGTCCAAGCGACAGTACTTCGGTAGTTGATCTAGGGGAGTTTCACTCTTAAATTCATAGCTTCCTTGTTTTATTGTTAAAAATGACTCCAGCACTTCTTTTGCCAATTCGTCTACCAGGACTGCTGCTTGCGGCGGAGTGATGTATTCTTCATTGACTAACCAGCAAATTGCTTGATAATCTGGTTGTGGTGTTGACTGATTCTCTCCGTTTTGGTCAAATATCAGTCTTACCTGCATAAGAAATGCACTGTTGAGAGTTTGTGTTTGATGGCTTAACCGCCCCAAAAGATTTTCAAGCCGCTCAAACATTTTATCCGAAGAGGCATATACTAGTTTACCGTCCTCTAGATAGATTGACCAAGAAACTGACTCTGTAAATACTTGTAAGCAGCCTGTAGCACGCCGGCTTGTTAATTGTGCTAGTAGAGATAGCGGGTGTAGTTTCTGGAAAAACTTATAGCTACCTATAGGAGTTGTGCTCATGTTGCTTTCCTTAGGCTAAATTCTTGCTGGTGTGAGCTAAATTTATGCAGGGCTTTTCCACAAGTCCTGTGCAACGGTTCAGAGCTTTTGTTATAAAAAGTACAAAAGTCTAACTTTAAGATTTGCGGTCAAACTCAGCGGCAGCACCCTTCTCTTGAGATGAAGAAAACCTCAGATAACTTGTAAATTGCAGTGAAATTTACTAACTCATACTGAGATTAGCAGACATCTTTACACAATAATGAAAAAAAATGTAAAGACTAGATGAAACCACTTGTTTCATAATAGACTTTGCCTAATGGCAACCGAGATAATACTGGTTTTAGTAGTCAACTCAACCTACTATTTTCAGTACTCGTACCCAAGTATAGTACGGTTTTTCCAGATTAGGGGAAATCTCAGGTGTCTTTTGCTAAAATACCAGTATTTCTACTTGCATATTTTGTAAAGCTAACATAAAAATATATTCTAATTACAGAACAGTACTACTGTTTGTTATATATCCCAAAAGCTAAATCTGCCAATTATATTGTTAATGTAACTTTTAAAAGTTATAGAGTTTAAGTTTATACGAAATGAAGATTAATACTTATAATGGCAAAATAATACATTTTTCTGTATCAATTGTCACTGGAGTTCTGCTTCTTGGTAAAGAGGTATTCCGTTGTGCGATATGATTGAGCTACAAATACCGTTGAGCTGAGCAATTACCGCAGCCTAATAAATTGTTAGCCTGCTTGAGTTTTGAGTTGAGGCAGTAGCTGATGTAAAGGATGCTAAGCCATTTCAAGTGATCGCTTAGACCTTGCCTAAGCTGCTATAGGCTGAATTGGCTGTCCTAAAATTTGCTCGATCATCTCTGGTTGCATGGTCTGCAAATATTGGGTTTCAAATCCTGGCGGCAGAAACTCAAACAAGATTCGATTCTCCAACCAAAACTCAATCAGCCTGAAAGCACCGTCTCCCTGATCGCGAGTCAAAACGCGCCATCCTTCCCGTTGCCCAATCTGCTCAATCTGTTGCTGGGTTGTGGGGACCGAAATTGCGGCATGGATAGCCACCAAATCGGTAGATGCATCTGGGAGCAATTGAGCTGATTTGGTATTATCAGCACCTGGAGCCCATACAGTCCCTTGAGGAAGCACCACAACGGCAGTGCCATAGCTGTCAAAGGGCATCACGTTGTAACTGCCAGGATAGAGGAATTGATAGGCTTTACCGTTCCAGATTTCTGCTAGAACGCTAGCAACTCGCAACGGATTGTGAGCGTCGATCGAGATATGGTGAATCATGAAAGCAACTCCATTCAATCAAAATGTCTTCATCTATGCTCAGAATAAATAGCGATTCCAAGATCGTCAGTTAGAAAAGGTCGGATAAAGTCTGAACTTAAGTCTGAGAAGATCGGATCTGCGATCACTCCGCTTCATTTTCCATAGACAAAAATGGACAACCCTACACAATGTCTACTTGGGGTATGCTGAAAAACTACATAACGCAAATCTAGATTCCAGACAGTACAAGAAATGGTAGTTTCAGAGGTTGGTTTCTAAATTCACCCCATAATTTTCCACCGAAGTGCAGGGATTTTGAGCCTTTAAATGCCATAGGCTTGCACTCGCTTGGAAGAAAAAGGATTGAAACCCTTATTTGGAATAGGTTATAGCTTTATTCAGCAAGCCCTACTTGTAAAACTCAAGATCTGGGTGTATTTTGGCGGCCATACCCAAGTTTTTGGGTAAAACGAGTTGACTGGAGGCCGCCAAAATACAAGGGTTGTCCATTTTTGTCGAGGGTTTGCCCAACCCCCAAAATAGAGGCGCAGTTGTTCGAAGTTTTTACAACAGTGACAAATCCTACAAGATTTTCTATCTTCAGCGAAAGGTTAAGTACAATGGCGGTGTCTGGAGTTGGGAGGTTCCAGGAAGTTTGGTGGGGGCGATTGCCGAACAACGCTGGCTAACAACCCCTCACGTAGGAGAGTTCACCATCTCAGTAAAAGCCAATTGATTGCAGGGTTCAAACTGACTGGCTTTTACGAAGATGATTGGGGCGATGAAGAGCCGATTGATCGATACTTTAAGGGGTACATTGCGACTCGTGCGGAAAAACCAGAATGAGTGTAGATTATTCGTGACAGGTTAAGATAACATTGCTTTTGTCAATTAGAAATTATGCTGAAAAATGAGTAAAAACTAAGGTATTCAACTAAGCTTTGTACTGAGGTTTCAACACAAAGATGGATGATGAGTACAAAGTTTAGGCGATAAGCCGAACGCGAGTGCGTCTCCGGTAGGAGAAGGCTTAAAGCTCCGCTTATCGCTAACCCAAAAATGAGATGTTTTCTATCACGGTTTTTGGCAGAACTTCCATTCTATAGGTATATTGACAAATGCATCATAACTTTAACCTGTCACCAATGGCGTCAAAGCCAGTCATGCCTGCTCAGATCTACTTAGCGCGAATTTGCTATTCTTCTATTCTTCTATCTATTCATTTTTTTATAGTGCGGATGAAAGGACTTGAACCTTCACGCCTTGCGGCACTAGAACCTAAATCTAGCGCGTCTGCCAATTCCGCCACATCCGCATCAGTTTACCATATTATCATAACAAAGTGATGTATTGCAATATCTAACGGTTGATTATGAGTGGTTAGTAGATACTAAAACAACTAACCACTAGCCATAAACTAATAATCCGCTTTGACTAGGTCACAGCAACACGAGGTAAACGATGCTTGAACCCGCAGAGAATTTCCCAAGAAATTGTATCTAATAGATTTGCCCAATCTTCAGCAGTAATTTGCTCTTTTCCCTCTGTTCCAAGTAGGGTAACGACTTCGCCTTCTCGCACATCTGGTAATGCACTGACATCCAGCATCAACTGATCCATTGTAATTGTACCAATCTGGGGTATCCGTTGACCGCGAATTAACACTTGCATTTTATTAGAAAGATTGCGAGGAACACCATCTGCGTAACCAATTCCTACCACAGCAAGGTGGAGTTCATCTGAAGCAATAAATTGATGACCGTAGCTGACGCCAGTTCCTGGGGTAATGGTTTTTACTTGCGTGACTCGCGCCTTGACTTGTAGGACAGGTTTCAGATCTATGCTTGAGCGCAAATGCTGTGCTGGATAGAGTCCATATACAGCTAAACCCACACGCACAATGTCGTAGTGCAATGCTTTGTCGGTCAAGGTCGCAGCTGCATTTGCCAGATGTAGACAAGGCGCTTCTATCCCTATTGTCCTGAGTTGAGCAATTGCTTGCTCAAATCGTTGTTGCTGTTGTTTCATTGTTGTGGGGTCGGGACTATCTGCCGTTGCCAAGTGAGAATATATACTCGCAATGGTAAGATGAGGTAACCGTTGCACAAGCTGAACGAACTCAGCAGCCTCTTGCCAATTTGTTCCTAATCTGGACATTCCCGTATCTAATTTAACGTGTACAGGTAGTGGAGTCTCAGAATTGATGGCTTCTAGAGTATTGGAAAATACTAAAGCTTGCTTGGGACATATTAGTGTTGGTTGAAGTTTCCATTGGGCGATCGCATGAATTTGCTCTGGGGTATGGGTTGCACCTAATATCAAAATCGGAGCTTTCATTCCAGCTTCTCGCAATTGAATTCCTTCTGGAACTGTAGCGACTCCCAGCCAATTTGCCCCAGATTCTAACACAGTTTGAGCAACTGTGACTGCTCCATGTCCATAGGCATCAGCTTTCACCACCGCCATCAGTTGGGTGCGTGGTGACAGTATCCTTAAAAGTTGCTTGACGTTGTACGACAATGCTGACAAGTTAATTTCCACCCAAGCACGTTGGGAGAACCAAGCATAGGTATCCAACTGCTGATGAGAGGTCACACTGGAGGTTTGCTCATAGCTCAACATCTTGAATGACTCCTATCACACCACTCTTTAGCTTCTAAATTATTTACATTATTCTCACTGCTAGAAGCCTGATCGTGATTAATTTAACGGAACGCGGAAGTCTCCACCCTCAACGTTAGTAGGGTGGGGATAGGGAGCGGGAAACCCGTCCACAGTACTGGCTCGCCAAGATGGGGGCTGGACTCACCAGTTGCCTGGGCGTGGAAAAGCCCTTCTCCTAAAGGAGACGCTGCTTTGTTGGCGCAAGCCTCCTTTAGGACTTAGCGGAACGCCCGTCGCCTCTGTTGGGAAAGCCGTCATTCGCGCTGGTTCACTGCACGGCGCCGGTTCTTCGACGCACTGCCTTCCCTTAATTTTTAACTCATTGTATTTCTAACTATTGCGAGATGTATAATTTTTTTTCATCACCAAAGGTGAATCTAATTGTGTTAATATATGTAAAATTAATAGCTTGAGCGCTTATCAATGGGGAAGGTTTTGGTTCTAAACGCCTCTTACGAACCGCTCAATATCACGAGCTGGCGGCGAGCTGTAGTCTTACTAATTAAGGGCAAAGCTGAACGAGTAGAATTTAATAATAAGCAACTCTACTCAGGCTTTCCACTTCCGACAGTTATTAGGTTACGCCATTATGTGCGTGTCCCCTATAAGGAGATACCTCTTACTCGTCGGAATATACTACACCGGGACGGTCACACTTGCCAATACTGCGGTTTCACAGGGGATGACTTAACTTTGGATCATGTCGTACCGCGATCGCGAGGGGGCGGCGATTCCTGGGAAAACATTGTTACAGCATGTGTCCGCTGCAATGTGAAAAAAGGTAGTCGTACGCCCAGTGAAGCTCACATGATGTTGCGTCACACTCCACGCCGACCTTACAGCAGTCTCTACTTTGAAGTCAGCAAACATCTTAAAAGTGGTACGCACCAAGAATGGCAAAAATACGTTATTGGACTCTGACAAATTCTGCTTAATTTGAAGAAGGCAGACGGGTGTCAGTTTTTTTGCTTTATTGCCCTTACTTGGTGATTGTAGCTTGTCTACGGCTTTTTATGGACTTCAACCCTTGAAGCTGTGTAGAGGAGCTAGTAATTATGCATACCCATTTAGAGCAGTTTTGCTAATATAACACATATCAACACCAAAACAAGCAGAGTGCATTCTAAATCTACCAAAAAAATAAGGGGTAGGTGCTAAAGACGTTTTTCTGGCAAGTTATCAACAATAGGTTCTTGACAAGAAAATCGGCTGACAGATAGAATGCCGAGACCTAATATTTTTGCAAAGATCATCATGTGGGGCAAAAGTATTGAAAGACAAACTGTAGTATCTCTTGACGAACAAAAGGAGCTTCACACTTATAAAAACGTTTCGTATGCACTTTAATTCTTCTCTTACTCAAATTGAGAGTTTGCCATTGACGGGTGACACTACTCCAGACGATATTGAAATAAACAAAGATTCAGTTGAAGTTCCACTCACTAAGCACTCAGGTATGGTACTGGCAGGTGATGGTAACTCTCTGGGTCAGCGTAACAATTCATTAGTAAATCAGAAATCAGAAGAACTGCATAATACGTTTCTTGCACATAAACAAGAACGCCAATTAGTTATTCTTCAAGATTTTCCTGACCCTGATGCCTTATCATGTGCTTGGGCTTACCAACTCATTGCTCAGCAATATGAGATAAAATGTGACATCATTTACGCTGGTGCGCTGAGCCATCAAGAAAATATTGCTTTGGTCAAACTGACTGGCTTACCTGCCCAGCGTTGGACACTACAAACACTCAAAAGCAAGGACTTATCTTCCTACCAAGGTTTCGTCCTCATAGATAACCAAGGAACGACTTCTCAGCTAGTACCTGTTGTTCAAGAAGCAGGGATACCAATAGTGGCGGTTATTGACCACCACAGTTTACAAAATGACATCAAATCAGATTTTTTTGATGTTCGTCCCTCTGTAAGGGCAACAGCAACGATTTTTACCCAATACCTACAGTACGGGTTACTCACTCTAGATAGCAGCATAAATCAACATATTAAATGCGCGACTGCCTTGATGCATGGCTTGCGATCGGATACTAATAGACTGATGCAAGCACAGGAAGAAGATTTTATGGCAGCAGCGTATCTGAGCAGATTTTATGACGCGCAGTTGCTGAATGCAATTCTGCAGGCGAATCGTTCTAAGCGAGTTATGGACGTTATAGAGCGATCGCTCAAAAACCGCATCGTGCAAAATAACTTTTCGATTGCTGGTGTTGGTTACTTACGCTATGATGACCGCGATGCCATCCCCCAAGCGGCAGATTTTCTTGTGACAGAAGAAAACGTTCACACAGCCGTAGTGTACGGTATTGTTCATGATGAAGATGAAGAACTAGAGGTGGTTATTGGTTCCCTCAGAACGACCAAACTGACTCTCGACCCCGATGAGTTTATTAAAGAAGCCTTTGGACAAGATAGCAGCGGACGCTTTTTCGGCGGTGGACGGACAAGTGCAGGTGGGTTTGAAATTCCGATGGGTTTCTTATCTGGAGGTAATGAAAATTCTGCTTATGCGAAGATGAAGTGGGAAGTTTTTGATTCTCAGATTAAGCAGAAGCTGCTGAGATTAGTCAATCCGAAAGATAACCCAATACAGTCGGAGTAGGGACAATGGGCAATGGGCAAGGAGCAAGGGGGAAAATAACTCTGACCTCCTGACTCCCAGTTAGGACTCAGGACTTAGGATTCAAATTGTGGAACTATATTTAATTCGTCATGGGATTGCTGAAGAGAGCCGACCAAATGTTAAAGATGAGGAACGCTCACTTACTAAAGAAGGACGGCAAAAAACAGAAAAAGTTGCTCAGCAACTCAAAAAGCTGGGTTTGCATTTTGATTTGATTGCTACCAGTCCCTTAATACGAGCTCGCCAAACAGCAGAAATCCTTATAGCTGCTGGACTGAGTTCCAAGGTAGAGGAATGTTCCTATCTTGCTCCAGATGGTCGTATTGAAAGTTGGGTTGTAGACTGGTTGAGTCCAAGAAATTATTCACCCCAAACCCAAGTTGCTTTGGTTGGACATGAACCAAATTTGAGTGCTTGGGCAGAAATTCTTTTATGGGGACAAACAAAAGCAACCTTAGTTCTGAAAAAAGCGGGTATGATCGGGGTAAAACTACCAGAAAAAGGCTCTCCTCTGGGTCGTAGTCAGATGTTTTGGTTGACGCCACCCAAGTACTTGCTCTAACAGTAGAGTAACGTTTCTGAAAGAATTCTTAGGAGAACGGGTACTGTTATGGTGACAAGAACTTCTGGTAAATTAACCTGAAAAAATCTTCACAAAAAAGCAGATGGTGTTGCCATGATGGTGTGCGAATACAAGCCTGGATTGGATGGCATTCCCGCCGCTCAATCCAGTATTAGCAATGTTGATGGGCAAAAGGGAATACTAGAATATCGTGGCATCCAGATTGAGGAATTAGCTTCAAAAAGTACATTTTTGGAAACTGCTTATCTCCTCATTTGGGGTGAGTTACCTACATCGGAAGAACTGACAGCATTTGAGGATGAAGTTCGCTCTCACAGGCGAATAAAATATCACATTTGCGATATGATGAAATGCTTCCCCGAAAGCGGTCACCCAATGGATGCACTGCAAGCCTCTGCTGCAGCATTAGGTTTATTTTATTCGCGCCGTGACTTGAATAACCCTGCTTACATTCGGGATGCTGTCGTTCGCCTCATAGCAAAGATTCCAACAATGGTGGCGGCGTTCCAGTTAATGCGAAATGGGAATGATGCAATACGTCCCCATGAGGACTTGGACTATGCTGCCAACTTTCTGTATATGCTCAATGAGAAAGAACCTGATTCACTGGCAGCGCGGATTTTTGATATCTGCTTGATACTTCATGCTGAACACACAATGAACGCCTCCACCTTTAGTGCTAGGGTAACAGCGTCTACTCTAACTGACCCATATGCAGTGGTAGCTAGTGCAGTGGGAACTTTAGGAGGACCGCTACACGGTGGAGCCAACGAAGAAGTCATTCAAATTTTGGAAGAAATTGGCTCTGTAGAGAATGTGCGTCCCTACATTGAGGATTGTCTTGAACGCAAAGCCAAGATTATGGGCTTTGGACATCGTGTGTACAAGGTGAAAGACCCACGCGCTACAATTTTACAGAACTTGGCAGAACAACTGTTTACCAAGTTTGGGCATGACAAGTACTATGACATTGCCGTAGAAATGGAAAGGGTGGTGGAGGAAAAACTGGGTCACAAAGGAATTTATCCTAATGTTGACTTTTATTCCGGTTTAGTGTATAGAAAGTTGGGAATTTGTACAGATTTGTTTACACCAATATTTGCGATCGCTCGTGTTGCTGGTTGGTTAGCACATTGGAAAGAACAGCTGGAAGAAAACCGAATTTTCCGTCCTACCCAGGTTTACAACGGTAAGCACAGCGTTTCTTACATTCCTATTGAGGAGCGTTAGGGAATGAGGGGGACAAGGGAGACAAGGGGATTATACCCATTGCCCATTGCCCCTTACCCATTGCCCATTGCCCACCTATTGGGGGTTTTATTGGCAAATTCTAATCCCTACTATAGGTAGATATTCTCGTGTCGCTAAAGGGGCAAAAACCATCCAACGATATACTAGGCATGGAAATTGCAAAAAATCTTAAATTTTGCATGATTTAGGTAGAGATATTAACGGGCAAATTTACAGTTATTAACAAGTGTGGATAGTTGTAAATGACAATGATCTGAGGACTTGAAGAGCAAAAGACATGAATTCAGGAATTGATCTGCAAGGAACTTTTATTCAATCCCTTATGGATTTAGGATTGCCATCTGGCGTAGCCAAGACGATTTGGATGCCACTGCCAATGATTTTGATGGTTATTGGTGCTACGGTGGGAGTATTGACCTGCGTTTGGCTAGAGCGGAAAATTTCCGCAGCAGCACAGCAGCGGATTGGTCCTGAATATATTGGTCCTTTGGGTTTGCTGGCTCCTGTAGCCGATGGTCTGAAGCTGGTTTTCAAAGAAGATATCGTGCCAGCTAAGTCTGACCCTTTCCTATTTACCCTTGGTCCCATCATCGTTATACTGCCAGTGTTTGTGTCCTATTTGATAGTGCCGTTTGGACAGAATATAGTCATTACAGATGTTGGGATGGGGGTGTTCTTGTGGATTGCTTTGTCTAGCATTCAGCCTATTGGCTTGTTGATGGCTGGTTATGCATCCAACAACAAATACTCCCTCTTAGGAGGGTTGCGGGCAGCAGCGCAGTCAATTAGTTATGAGATTCCATTGGCACTGGCAGTGCTGGCGATCGCTATGATGTCCAATAGCCTCAGCACCATTGATATTGTAGAACAGCAATCTGGCTATGGTATTCTTGGTTGGAATGTATGGCGGCAACCAGTCGGGTTTATCATCTTTTGGATAGCAGCCCTTGCCGAATGCGAACGACTGCCTTTCGACTTGCCCGAAGCTGAAGAAGAACTGGTTGCTGGTTATCAGACTGAATACTCTGGTATGAAATTCGGTCTGTTCTACCTGAGTTCTTATGTGAACCTTGTGCTTTCTGCCTTGTTGGTATCAGTTTTATACTTAGGCGGTTGGGATTTTCCAATTCCCATCAATTTGATAGCTGGTTGGTTGAGAATCAGCGAAACAAATCCTGTTTTGCAGATTGTAACCGCCTCGTTGGGAATAACTATGACTTTACTTAAAGCATACTTCCTCGTCTTTCTGGCAATCCTGTTGCGCTGGACGGTGCCACGGGTTCGCATTGACCAATTGCTAGATTTAGGATGGAAGTTCTTGCTGCCTGTTGGTTTGGTTAACTTGCTACTAACTGCAGCCCTGAAGCTTGCCTTTCCTGTTGCCTTTGGCGGATAGTCATTTGTCATTAGTTATTAGTCATACAAATGACAAATGACGCTCGTATCTTAAAAAGAGAGAGAAACACTATGTTAAAGTTCCTTAAGCAAGTTGGTGATTACGCCAAAGAAGCGGTGCAAGCTGGTCGCTATATTGGTCAGGGTCTGTCTGTTACCTTCGACCATATGCAGCGGCGTCCAATAACCGTACAGTACCCTTACGAAAAACTGATTCCTAGTGAGCGGTTTCGCGGTAGGATTCACTTTGAATTTGATAAGTGCATTGCCTGCGAAGTTTGTGTTCGGGTTTGTCCGATCAACCTACCTGTTGTGGATTGGGAATTCGATAAGGCAAGCAAAAAGAAAAAGCTCAATCACTATAGCATCGACTTTGGAGTTTGTATCTTCTGTGGTAACTGCGTGGAATATTGCCCGACTAATTGTTTATCAATGACAGAAGATTATGAACTTTCTACTTATGATCGCCATGAATTGAACTACGATAGCGTGGCGCTTGGTCGTTTGCCCTACAAGGTCACTCTAGACCCAATGGTCACACCTTTACGTGAACTTGTTTATTTACCCAAGGGCGTTATGGATCCCCACGATTTGCCTGCTGATGCACCTCGCCCAGGTGCTCGTCCAGAAGACCTTGTAGAGCAAGAAAAATAAATGTAATCAGTCAAGACTCAAGAGTCCATAGTTTTTGACTCTTGAGTTTTGAGTCTTGAGCTTTGACTTTTGACAGAGGACAAAAAACAGTGAATTTAGCGGAAGGAGTACAGGTTGTTTCATTTGGCATACTGGCTGTGATGTTGATTGGGACAGCACTGGGTGTGGTGCTGTTTGAGAACATCGTCCATTCAGCCTTTATGCTAGGAGGAGTTTTTGTTAGCATTGCTGGGCTATACCTATTGCTAAATGCTGACTTTGTCGCAGCAGCGCAATTGCTAATTTATGTTGGTGCAGTGAACGTGTTGATTTTGTTTGCCATTATGCTTGTAAACAAGCGGCAAGCTTTTGCGCCTGTCCCCAGTGCTTGGGTACGCAAAGTACTCACGGCTGTAGTCAGTCTGGGATTGTTTGCACTTTTAAGTACGATGGTGTTGGTAACTCCTTGGTCACTATCTACTGCTGTACCTCCAAGCGACACCATTGTTTTAATTGGTCAACATTTTTTCAGTGACTTTTTACTCCCTTTTGAACTAGCTTCTATTTTGTTGTTGATCGCAATGGTAGGCGCAATAATTTTGGCGCGTCGCGAGTATCTGCCCGAACAGACCATTTCAGCGGAACAACAGCAAATTTTAACATTACCAGAACGCCCCAGAGAACTAGTTTCGATAGGCGAATCGAGTCGCAATATTCAGTGAACAGTGAACAGGGAACAGGGAACAGGGAAGAGTTATCTAGCATTGCCCATTGCCCATTGCCCGTTGATAACTGATAACTGATAACTGATAATTGATAACTGACAAGGGGGACACCAATATTCATGCAAATCCAATACTTTTTACTACTTGCAGCAGCTTTGTTCTGCATCGGTATTTATGGCTTAATTACTAGCCGTAATGCTGTAAGAGTACTGATGTCAATTGAGTTACTGCTTAACGCTGTTAACCTAAATTTAATAGCGTTTTCCAACTTTCTAGACCCAACAACAATTAAGGGTCAGGTATTTACCGTATTTGTCATCACCGTAGCGGCAGCTGAGGCGGCGGTAGGTTTGGCGATCGTGCTTGCCATTTATCGTAACCGCGATACTGTCGATATGGAGCAGTTTAATCTCCTGAAGTGGTAATTTTGTGGAGCTCAAGCAGGTAATCATTGCTTACAAAGCACGAGATTCTCAAAGTAAACGCTGGGCAGAAATCTGTGCTAAGCAACTAGAACATCGTCAATGCCAGGTTTTGATGGGACCAAGTGGACCGAAAGATAACCCATATCCGGTATTTTTGGCTTCAGCAGGGCAACCAATTGACTTGGCTGTGGTACTTGGCGGTGATGGTACTGTTTTAACTGGTGCAAGACATCTAGCCCCAGCTGGCATCCCAATACTAGCAGTGAATGTGGGAGGTCATCTGGGGTTTCTAACCGAATCTGTAGAGGAATTTCAGGATACTGAACGAGTTTGGGACAGGTTATTAGAAGACCTTTATGCTATCCAGCGGCGGATGATGTTACAAGCCGCAGTCTTTGAGGGAAATAGCATAAGTTTGGAACCAGTGTCTGAACGTTTCCTTGCTTTAAATGAAATGTGTGTCAGACCCGCTTCTGCTGACCGCATGATTACCTCAATTCTAGAGATGGAAATTGATGGTGAGGTTGTTGATCAATACCAAGGGGACGGTTTAATAGTCTCCACTCCCACTGGTTCTACGGGTTATACTGTTTCTGCGAATGGTCCTATTATACATGATGGTATGGAGGCGATTACCATTACTCCCATTTGTCCGATGAGTCTTTCCAGTCGCCCCCTCGTCTTACCCCCTGGTTCCGTTGTCAGCATTTGGCCCTTGGGCGATTACGATTTGAGTACCAAGTTGTGGATGGATGGGGTCTTAGCGACTTCTATTTGGCCGGGACACCGTGTTGATGTGCGGATGGCGGATTGTCGGGCTAAGTTTATTATTTTACGAGAAAATAACTCGTATTATCAGACGCTGCGAGAAAAGTTGCTGTGGGCAGGAACAAGGATTCGCTATAGTAGTCACGTTAATTAAAGTCCGAGGCAAAAACTCCAAACTTCTCCCTTTAGATAGATGTATTTTCTTTTGTGGGAGAATTATTTTTCAGCAGAGGCATATTGATTCAATGTGTTTGAGGCATGTAAGAGACGATGCTCACGTGCCTACTTTGCTTTTTATCTCAAGTGAGGATTTGTGTTTATGTTAAAGAAAATCAGATATAACTTTGCCGATCAAGTTGTAGAAAAAATCTTAACATCTTCAACTGTAAACAGAATTATCAATCATTTTTCTGCACAGAATATACAATTACAGATGCAAAAAAATGCCTTAGAATCTACCGCCAAATATGTTGAAGAAAATATGATGAGTGCAGTCAGTTTTTCTGACCTTTTTAGTTTACTTCAATTTGCAATTTCACAAGCGAAGACAGACGGTCTTTTTATGGAGTTTGGAGTTGCTGGAGGAAATACTATAAATTTCATAGCCAAAAATGTTCAAAAGACCGTTCATGGATTCGATTCTTTTGAAGGTTTACCAGAGTTTTGGGTAGATAATCTTGGCGGGCGGTGGGAGAAGGGTAGCTTTAACATGGGAGGTAAGCCGCCATCAGTTCGTGAAAATGTGCAACTTCATTCAGGATGGTTTGAGAAAAGCTTACCTGAATTCATTGTATCTCATCAGGAAGATATAGCATTTATGCACGTAGATTGTGACTTATACTCCTCAACAAAAACAATATTCGACATATTAGGTGAACGCATCAAGAGTGGTTCCATAATAGCATTTAACGAGTACTTTAATTATCCTTATTGGAAAGAGAATGAGTTTAAAGCTTTTCAAGAATTTGTCTTAAAAAAGAACCTTAATTATGAATATGTAGGATACAATAAAGTGGGTTGGGAAGTTGTCGTGAGGATTCTTTAAATAAGGAAATTAGGTCACTAGAAAATCTAAGAAATCAAGTTGTCACTTCTGAGTATTACAAACTGCATCGACTTCTACCTCTATCAACATCGCTGGATCTATTAAAGATTTCACTTCTACCATTGTTGTAGCAGGTGGGTAGTCCATAAAGAATTCTTGATGCGCCCGTCCAAATTCAGCCCAACAGCTAATATCAGTGACAAACATTCGAGTCCGCACAACATCGCTGACGTCTGCTCCTAAATCTCGCAAAGCCTTTCGGACAATTTCAAAACAGCGCTTTGCTTGTGCGTATGCATCGCCAGGAGCAAACACTCCTCCCGTTTCATCAACTGGTGCTGTACCAGAAACATAAATTTGGTTTCCGACTCTTATAGCTCGACAGTAACCTACTTTCAGTAGACCGAAAACTTTTGTCAGTCAACGCAAGAATGAGGGTTTGGGGCGATGTTTTGGGCACAGGGTCGAGCGATCGCTTACCTTAGCAGGAGAACTCATCTACAACCCTATTGCTCAAAACGCAGATGATACGGGCATTCTGGCGGATTGTATACAATCCGCCAGAATGCCCCAATGGTAAGCCTTCTAGAAATCTTTTCGGTCTACTGACTTTTGATTCCCAGGAAGCACCAGAAAAAGTTCGCATGATTGGCATGATATGCTATGGCTCAACGCTTGATTGGTCTAGAAACTGAAGAATCACGACTTACTGATTCGTATAAGTAGTTTTGGATAGGCGAGTACCTTAGTAACCTCAATTATGCCAATTGTGTAACCAACAAGAGAGAGGGAAGAGTGCTTATTAGGTAAATTCTTGCTTTTTCTGACCTTTTCCTTTAGAAACTTCAGATTTTTTCTGACTTTTTAAACCTGTCTAAGTTTTACTAATGCTTTAAATTTAATTTAGTCGAAGATATACTAGCCTCGACCTCAGAATACCACTTTTTGGCACTCAGAGATTCTCTGAGTGCTTTTTTTCACTAGATTAGGACTTACACACCATCTTTGCCAGAAACCCGGTTTCTTCGTTCGTATTTAGTTACGAAACAGACGATTTTTGGTAGAAACCGGGTTTCTTTGCGTAAGTCCTGTAGATATCACTTTTGAGTAGCATTACTTATTGACAAATGGTCTATAACCTTAACCTCTCACGAATGTGGGCGCAGGTATCATGCTAATGCGGAAACAATGAGAGAGCAGATGCACAAGTGTGTTGAGTCGATGGAAAGTATTTGACGTTAGGTCTACACAAGGATGAAGAATGAAAGATAGAAGTTCTAAGAAAAAGCGGTCATGGTTAATCATGTCAAAATTGCTCCACCCATTAACCGCTCATATCGATACTTCAACTCTTCTTTCATCAAATACCAACGTTCTAAAGTGACATCTACCTCTATCACCTTTTCTGCTGCTTGTCGTGCCAAAATTAACACTTCTTCATCTTCTACTAAACTCGCCAATGTAAAATCTGGCACCCCTGATTGGCGAGTTCCTAGGACTTGCCCAGGACCGCGAAAGCGCATATCCATTTCCGAGATGAAAAAGCCATCCTGCGACTGTTCCAAAACCCTCAAGCGTTGCTGTGCATCTGGGCTTTTGGAACTACTTAGTAAAAGACAGTAGGACTTAGCCGCACCTCGACCAACACGTCCCCGAAGCTGGTGCAACTGAGATAAGCCAAATCGCTCCGCGTTTTCAATGAGCATGACTGTGGAATTAGGCACATCAACACCTACCTCCACAACGGTAGTGGAAACCAAAATTTGAGTTTCGTTATCACGGAATTTGCTAATTGCTTCATCCTTTTCGGCTGAACTCATGCGACCATGAAGCAGTCCTACCTGAAATTCTGGAAAGATGCTTTCCTGTAACTTTTTATGCTCTTCTACTGCCGATCGCACATCCAACTTTTCTGATTCTTCCACCAATGGCAAAACGACATAAGCTTGTCGTCCTTGGGCAATTTCCCGGCGGATAAGGTCATAAGCATGAGTGCGTTGCTGACTGGTGAGTACGGTTGTTTGAATCTTTTGCCGTCCTGGTGGTAACTCATCTATTTGACTCACATCCAAATCCCCGTGTACTGTCAGTGCCAAAGTTCGAGGAATGGGAGTTGCTGTCATAGTTAAGACATGGGGTTGTTCGCCTTTTTGCTGCAAACGCGCCCGCTGTTCCACTCCAAAACGGTGCTGCTCATCAATGACAACCAAACCCAATCGCTGAAAGTTAACAGGGTCTTGTATTAAGGCATGAGTTCCTACTAAAAGCGGCAATTCACCCGTTTCTAACTGAGCGTGAATTTGTCGCCTTTTTACAGTTTTTGTAGAACCTGTCAGTAATTCCACAGGTAAATGCATGAGATTAAACCAACTCACTAACTTGCGATAATGCTGTTCTGCCAAAACCTCTGTCGGAGCCATTAGTGCTGCTTGATACCCAGACTGAATGGCAGCAAGAATAGCAACTACGGCAACAACAGTTTTACCAGAACCGACATCCCCTTGTACCAGACGATTCATCGGTGCAGGTTTTTGCAAGTCGTTGAGAATTTCGTTAATGACTCGTTGCTGTGCGTTAGTGAGTTGAAACGGCAGTATTTCGGAGAATTTTTCCAGTAATTGACCTTTTGGGGCAAGAATGGCACTGGTTTGAGTTTGCTTTGCTTTCTGCTGACGTTGAAGTAACCCAAGTTGCAAGTAGAAAAATTCATCAAAGACGAGGCGGCGACGGGCAGCTTGGAGGCTTGCGCTGTCTGGTGGAAAGTGGATATTATGAATTGCTTCCTTCAATTCCATCAAATTATACTTAGCCCGCAGACCACTGGGCAATGGGTCTTTAAGATGAACAGTAGCAGGCAAAGCGGCAATAACTGCCTGTCGTACCAAATCCGCCCCCACTCCCTCTGTAAGAGCATAAACAGGCACTATTCTACCAATCATTAAAGACTCAATTGTATCTCCTGGATGTGCCAAAACTTCCAATTCTGGCTCTTCCAGCGTTAGACCATATTTACTTTCTTTCACCAACCCGCACGCCGCCACAATACTACCTTCTGGGTAGCGACGCTTTAAACTTTCCTGCCAACCACGACTGGTATAACGTGTACCAGCGAAAAAACGATTGATTTTGATATTACCTGTTTTATCACGTAGCAGCACTTCTAAAATCGTTAATTTCTTGTTTTTGGGACTCGTAAAGCAGTTACAGCGCTTCACAGTTGCTACTAGTGTCACCGTCTCTCCCGCTACCAACTCCTGAATATTCACCTGACGAGCATAGTCAATGTGGTCGCGGGGATAGTAGAAAAGCAAGTCACGCACAGTGTATAAACTAAGACGTGCTAAATTTCCAGCTTTTCTAAACCCTATTTCTGGTAAGTCACTCAACTTTTGATCTAAGTTAGGAGCAAGTCTGTGACTGACTTCAGCAACAATTTGAGATTTTGGCAGTGGGGAGTAGGGAGGAGAATTCTCTTTTGCTCCTCTGCTCAAGAGCTCCCCTGCTTCCCCTTCTCCTTCAGTCGCTTGCTGAACTTGGTATAAATATCTATGAGTTTCTGCTACTAAGTGTTGTCTATCTTCCAGTTCCAGATTGGCATAATTAGCAAATTGCGCTGCTAGTTCTTGCCAGCGACGACGTTCAATGCTAGGCAAGCCTATTGGGAATTTGCCAAAAGTTAGAGTGAGAAACTCACTAAAGCGGTATTGTTTGCCCAGCAAATCAGTAAAGCCTTTTTCTGCTTCTATTGCTAAGGCTTTGTGCAATCGTATCCAATCTGGTTTGTCATTAGTCATTGGTCATTAGTCATTAGTCATTGGTCATTGGTCATTAGTGAGCCAGTCGCCGCTAAGTTAGTTTCCAACTGGGTGACACTGGCTCACAAACGACTAATCATCAGACCAAACAGCACGCCATGCTGCTTCAGCTTGGGCAACAGAACGTTCCCGCTGTTTTTTTTGATATTCCTGCCCTAGCCTACTGAGCTGAACTAAGACACTGCGAATCTGCTTGCGATAAGACGAGAGTGTCGCGTCAGCAAATTCAATTTCCACAAGCCGCAGATTAATAACCATGATTTGTGTCACGTTAGAGTCTTCTGACTGCTGCTCATTGTCAATTTCAATAACCAAGTTTAGTAGGTTGGGAGGTCCTGGCATCACTTCGGTGGATGCTTCTGATGAAGCAGCTGCAGCTGCTTCTAAAATCGGTTCTGGTAATTTTTTGGGTAATATCCCTGCTTTTTGTAAACGAAGATTAGCTTCACGAGAAACTCCTTTGAGCTTCTGTTGTATCATTCTCTCTATATTCTGTTGCCATTTTGCCAGTTCTACAGGATTAGAGGTGTTTGGAAAAGAGAACACGCGAGTAAGGGAAGGTAAAGACAACAGAGTTGGACGAGGAGTTAAGGGAGTTGGAGAAGTTGGGGAAGTTAAGGGAGTTGGGGAAGTTGGAGAAGTCGTTATAGGAGTGAGAGAAGTGGGGGAAGTTGGGAGAGTTACGGGGGGAGTAGGCGAAGAGAGTTCATCTGTTTCCTCATCTTCTTCATCTTCATCTTCATCTTCATCTTCATCTTCATCTTCATCTTCATCTTCATCTTCATCTTCTTCATCTTCATCTTCATCTTCCTCCTGTTGCTCTTGCTCATTTTTTATAAGAGCTTGCAACTGTTGAGCCATCTGTTGACCCAACTTGCGCATGGCTTGTTGCAATTGTTGCTGCTGATTCAATGACAAACCCAAAAAGTTTTCAGGATATCCTTGAGTACACAACTGATAAGTCGCCAAAATCAGCTGCCTCTGTACAGTTTGCCCCAAAGCAGTTAGATAATTGGTGTAGGCGCTTTGGAGTTCTTTTGCGATCGCCTGTATCGCTTCTTCTAGTGCTAGGATATCCCGTTCAATTCGCTCGATTGCTTTCGCCATATCTTCTTGCTATTATCCATCTGAACCTTAATTTTGGTACAAATGTACTTACTTATTCTAAAATAACTACCCAAAGGATTTTGGATTTTTGAATGTTGAATTTTGGATTGACACAAAGATAGAGACTTTAATCTATAGTAACGTTCAGCAAATAGTAGTAATTTTTATTACCAAAATACCATCTAAAATCTGAAGTATAGCTGAGTTGGAATAAAAAACAGGTCAGCTAAGCTTGCTTGACCTGTCTTGGAAATAGTCCTTTGTCTTTTGTCTAGAACTAATGACAAATGACTAAATTACTTGCTGCCTACTTGTGCAGCAACTTCTTCAGCAAAATTGCTCTCTTGCTTCTCTATGCCCTCCCCTAGGATATAGCGGACGAAGCGATGAACTTGAATACCATCACCCAGATTTGATGCGCTCTGCTTAATCAATTCTTCTAATGTGATACTCTGATCGCGAATATAAGGTTGATCTAGCAAAGTCATTTCTTTTAGACGTTTTTCAATTCGTCCCTGAACAATCTTTTCTTTAATGTTCTGTGGCTTGTTTGCCAAGTCGTCCCGCCCCATTTCGATATCTTTTTCCTTTTGAGCAACCTCAGCGGGAATTTCATCTACGTTCACGTACTCAACGTTTGGGCAAGCCGCAACTTGCATAGCTACATTCCGTGCCAAAGTTTGAAACTCTTCACGACCAGCCACTGAATCATTGGGACTGTTCAGTTCAACTAACACACCAACTCGACCGCCAGTGTGGATGTAGCTGCCTACTACTCCTTTTGTATCTTCTGCCAGTGCAAATTTGGTGAAGCGACGGACTTGAATGTTTTCACCAAGTTGGGCAATAGTTTGCTTGATGAGACCTTCTACCTTAACACTTTCATTTTCAATGTAAGGTTGAGCCATCAAAGACTCAAGATTCTCAACGGTCGTTGCTTGCTTCGCCAGATTTTGAACCAGAGCTTTGAAAGCCTCGTTACGGGCAACAAAATCAGTTTGGCAGTTGACTTCTATGAGCACACCAACCTGACCTCCGGGTTGAATGTATGTATCCACCAAACCTTCAGCCGCAGTACGTCCTGCTCCCTTCTCGGCTTTGGCGATGCCCTTTTGTCGCAGCCACTCAATGGCTTTTTCCATATCACCGTCAGTTTCTTTTAGCGCCTTCTTGCAGTCCATCATACCGGCACCTGTTTTCTGACGTAGCTCTTGGACGAGTTTTGCAGATATTTCCGCCATGTTGCCTCAATTCCTATCCTACTTGACTAACAGTTTTAATCGCTCTCAAATAAAATTTTGAGTCCTGAGTTTAAGAAAGTCCTGAGCAATGAGTTCTGAGTGCTAAGTAAAAAGAACTCAGCACTTAGCACTAACTTAGGATTTTACCTGCGGCTAGAGACTCATCAATAGGAAGTACCACTAAGTACCAAGTACTACTATCTTACTCGGCACTGGCGAAAAGCTCCTCAGCACTCAATTATTCTTCTATTCTTCCTCTTCGTCGTTGGGAATTCCCAAGTTAGAGTAATCGGTTTCGCTTTCGTCGTAGTCGAAGTCTTCCTCTGCGCCTTCGTAATCTTCGTACTCTTCTTCCACATCCAATTGACCGTGACGACCTTCGTAAATGGCGTCCGCCAATTTGCCTACTATTAACTTAATCGACCGGATGGCGTCATCATTTGCTGGAATAGGAATATCTACGACATCTGGATCACAGTTAGTATCCAGCATGGACACAATAGGAATTGCCAACTTTTGGCATTCTTGTACTGCGTTATACTCCCGCCGTTGGTCTACAATCACGACCACATCGGGAACTTTCCGCATAGTTTTAATACCACCCAGGTATTTTTGAAGCTTCGCCATTTCCCGACGCAGCATTGAGGCTTCTTTTTTTGGCAGCAAATCGAGAGCGCCACTTTCTTCCCGACGTTCCAAATCTTTGAGGCGGTCTACCCGAGTTTTGATAGTTGCCCAGTTAGTGAGCATTCCACCCAACCAACGCTGGTTAATGTAGTGAGAACCACAACGGGCAGCTTCTTGGGCAATGATTCCTGCTGCTTGTCGCTTGGTACCAACGAACAAGAATTTTTTGCCAGCCTCAGCTTGTGACCTCATGTAGGTATAAGCTTGTTCCATCAACTGGGCAGTTTGCACCAAGTCGATGATGTGTACTCCATTACGAGCAGTGTAAATGTATGGAGACATTTTTGGGTTCCACCTACGGGTTTGATGCCCAAAGTGAACACCAGACTCCATCATTTGAGCCAATGAAACAACAGCCATCTTTTTTACTCCTATTCGGGTTAAACCTCCATCCAGGCGTATTTCCTAAAAAAGGAAACACCCGAACTCCTGAATGTGCGAGATTATTGCGAGATTATTAATGAACCATACTAAGGTAGCATACTTGTGACAGCTATTGGGGAATTAGAAATGTTGAGAAAATACGACATTTCAAAGAGGAAATCACTACACCTGTACAAGCGCGAAGCCGCCTTTGTCCATACTTTCTTCTCAGGTTGCCTTTTGCATTTGAGCATAAGCTTGATAGACACCTTTGACGTTATACCAGTTAAGGAAAATTCGGGCAATTTCTAAGGCTAACTGTGGTTTTCCTAAATGAATCAGCCATTGCAAAAATGGAGCCATTGTACGTTCGTTGAGGATGCCATTAAATGACAAAATTCCCCACAGTAAGCGATGTAACCAAGTCATTTGAATCATCATTCGCACTTCCCAAGTGGGATGCTTTTGATAAAACAAAACTCCCATGCGTCCACGCTGAATTTCTTTATCAATTAAGCTCGGCACTTGTTCTAAACTAAAGGGTGGATGCCAGTGATAGCCGATAGCATCCGGACATTTGATGAGTTTTAACCCAAGATTTTTGAGTCTGACTCCTAGTTCTAAATCTTCCCAACCATAAAGTTGAAAACGAGTGTCGAAAAGTCCTGCTTTCTCTAGCCAGTGCTTAGGAATGGCTACATTTCCTGTGGCAAAAAAAGCTGCGGAAAAATCTGTTATTTTGTATGGTTCAGATGTCGGATTGTCAAAATTACAAGTATTAATCACCGCACCGTAAGTAAAGAAGCGATCGCTTCCCAATTTTTCCTTGCCTTGTACCAGTGCTAAGCCATGAGCTTGCAGGAAATTCTCCGTTACAACCAAATCACTATCAACAAAAAGAATAGTGTCCCCTCGTGCCTTTTCTACTCCCAAATTTCGCGCTGCTGCTGGTCCTTGATGGTTTTGATGGAATGTTCTCACATGGGGAAATTCACCTTTGTGCGCTTCCAACCACTCTAACGTACCATCACCAGAGTCATCATCTACTAAGACAATTTCGTAACCAGTCACTGAACTTGACGCACTCAGTTGCTGCACTTCCAAAGCTCTGAGACACTTTTCCAAAATTGGCTTGCGATTGTAAGTTGGAATAACAACGCTAAAAAACACAGTCTCACTCACAACACTAAACAATTCAAAGTTCACACATTCAAAATAAGAAAACGAGCGTGCTAGTCTATCTTCAGGATAGGACAGCAATGACTAAAACACTGTTCCTTATGGCTAAACCACCTCAGTCCTTCTACGGCAGAGGCGGTTGAGATGAGTGAGTGTTATAAAGTACTGGCAGTTTTTGTCATTGGTCAAGGTACATGCACCTACCAGCACCAAAGAACGAAGATTTTTTGCCAGTATAATATAGTATAGAATCTTTATCAAAACTTCATGGTAAGCAAACCTTCCGAACAATCCATTACCCAAATTAGCGTAGAGGAACTGGCACAACGCTTATCTTCAAAAGAGCCAATTCAGTTCGTGGATGTGCGTGAACCACAAGAAGTGGCGATCGCTCACATTGATGGCTTTGTCAATTTACCTTTAAGTCAGTTTCCTGACTGGGCAGATCAAGTCAACACCCGCTTAGATCCTCATGCTGAAACCCTTGTGCTATGTCATCATGGCATTCGTTCCGCTCAGATGTGTCAGTGGCTCATGATTCAAGGGTTTACAAATGTGAAAAACATTGTGGGTGGAATTGATGCTTACTCAGCGTTGGTTGACCCTTCAATCCCCCAATACTAGCTCCTGTTTTGCATAAGCGTGGATATGTTGTCAGCTAAGACCAACGATTACAACTTGTCTTCGCTATCCTTTGGATAAGCTAGGATCGCTTTAAGTATTGACTGGAAAATATTTGTACTCTACCTGCGCGTATTGTTAGACTGTCACCTAAATTGGTAACTTGAAATACAGCGAGTTCAAGAAGCTTATGGAAGTATGTATAAGTAGGGCGCTAATTTACTTAAATCCAAAAGCTTTTTTGAAGCTGTTATCATATATAAAATATAACTTTTATCAGACCAGTACTGATTTTTTACATTTATTTCGTTTTTTTACTTATTCCTGTAGAAGCCAACAATTTGCTATCTTGTTTTACAATTACTAATCCTTTTTGGAGTTATCTCCACAAATTTTTTAAACTTCACTTAAGATACGGCTTTAGTACAAAATTCCCTCCCTCCTATGCAAGTCCAGCTTACAAATCGTCAACAGCACATACTTTGGGCAACAGTACGTCATTATATAGCCACAGCAGAACCTGTTGGTTCTAAAGCTCTTGTTGAGGAGTACAACCTTGGTATTAGCTCAGCAACAATTCGCAATGTGATGGGCGTGTTGGAAAAAGCCGGGTTACTGTACCAACCCCACACCTCTGCTGGACGTGTACCCTCCGATTCTGGCTACCGTATTTATGTTGATCATCTGATTACACCTTCTGAAACTTCAGCACGAGAGGTAGAACTAGCACTGCAAAAGCGGCTCAAGTGGGAGGATTGGAGTTTAGAAGCTCTACTGCAAGGAGCTGCGCATATTTTAGCAACTTTAAGTGGTTGCATTACCTTAATTACGATGCCGCAAACCGCGACAGCAGCGTTGAGACATTTACAACTGGTGCAAATAGAAACGGGACGGGTGATGCTGATTGTGGTGACGGATGGATATGAGACACATTCAGCATTGATGGATTTACCGCAAGCTTTGGAAGATACACAACCAGATACACAGCTCATCGACCGCGAGTTACAGATTGTCTCTAATTTTTTGAATAGTCACCTGCGGGGACGCAGCATAACTGAATTAGCTAACCTGGAATGGAGTGAATTAGACCGAGAGTTCCAAATATATAGCGAATTCTTAAAAAAATCACTTGCAGAACTCGCCCGTCGCACTCTCACACCATCTACGACACAAATTATGGTTCGCGGTATTGCTGAAGTTTTGCGTCAGCCAGAGTTTTCTGAGTTACAGCAAGCGCAAATGCTCATCCACCTGTTGGAAGAAGAACAGGATCAACTGTGGCGATTAATATTTGAAGAACAGCCGGAGGCGGAGAAGGTAGGTAAGCCACGACGAGTCATGGTTCGTATTGGCTCAGAAAACCCTTTAGAACCCATACGCAGTTGCTCATTGATTTCTTCTACTTATCGTCGAGGTTCTGTATCATTAGGTAGCGTGGGAGTTCTGGGACCAACGCGCCTAGATTACGAAAGTGCGATCGCAGTCGTTGCTACTGCTGCTGATTACTTGTCAGAAGCTTTTAGTTATTTCAATCCCCAATAGGGATTTACAAATTTGGATACTTGTTAACCTACGAAAAAACAGCACATAACATGGTTCTAAGTGGACTCGTTGAACCAAGAATCGCCGCTCATGCGTGGACGGCGAGTATCAAAGTAGCTGATTTATCAACCACGCCACAGCACTCTCCACATCGCTGACTTGTTCTCCTGGTGGAGTCGCTAGACGCTTTACCATCACTACCTTCACCCCAAGCTCCCGTGCTGCAATAATCTTGGCATAGGTGGCATTACCGCCACTATTTTTACTTACGACTGTATCAATTTGATGTTCAATCAAGAGTTTTCGCTCGTTTTCTAGGGCAAAGGGACCGCGATCGCATAGTATCATCCCTGATGGGACCAATGCATCAGGGGCGGGAGGCTCGATAAGTCGCATCAAGAACCAAATATCCTTTAGACTGGCAAAGGGTGCAAGTTGCTGCCTACCGATAGTCAGGAATACCCGCTTGGCAAATTCAGGTAATACAGCGGCGGCGGCTTCCACACTCTCAACTTCAACCCACTGGTCACACCGAAGGCGCTCCCAAGGAGGACGGATGAGTATCAGATGCGGTATTTTACAAGTAGCAGCAGCTGCTGCTGCATGAAAAGATATCTGCTTGGCAAAGGGATGAGTCGCATCAATCAGCACATCTATTTTTGCTTCTATTAAGTATTCAACCAGCCCTGCTTCACCACCAAAACCCCCAATACGTAGGATTCCTGGTAAGGCGGGTGGTTGACTGGTGCGACCAGCCAGGGATGTGATAACTTCTACCTCTGGGATAGCCGAGGCTTTAGCTGCTAATTCTGCCGCGTCACCTGTCCCGCCAAGAATAAGAAGACGTTTCATTCTTCAATTCTCGGTAACAGTTCTTTTGCTTGAAAGTCTTGGCTGATAATTTCGCCTTTGCGGTCAAACAATATAGTACCAACTTTAAGGGCAACATTGGCATATTTTTGCACGTAGGCAGTAGCCCTCTGACTAATTTTTTCAGCTAGTATCCCAAATACTGATTCTGCAAGTCCCAGTTCGATTAATTTTTTGTGTGCTGCATCTGCAGTCTTAACATCTAAAATTGACCGTACTGCTTGTATATCACCGCCAACAGCAACCACTGCTGCACTAATAATTTCTAATTTCGCATCTGCTAAATGACTAGACGTATTGAAAATACCACCTGCTAGTTTAATCAGTTTGCCCTGGTACCCCAACAGCAAAACAGAAGTTGCTTGATATAGTCCAGCTTCTACAAGCATTGCACCAATCCAGTTGCCTGTTTGCACAACTGCTGACTCTGGTATGCCTAAACGTTGTGCAACTTGCATACCATTGCTGCCAATACAAAACACCAAATTAGGACAAACTTTAACCTTCGCCTGCAATGACAAACGAAATTCTTCTAAATAGTCAGCTGCTGATAGAGGTTGAGAAATTCCACTGGTTCCCAACAAAGCTAACCCTTCTAAAATGCCAAAGGCTTCATTGGAGGTACGTTGCGCCAGTTGACGACCTTCAGGAAGAATAATTGATACTGTTGCTGTTTGCTCTGGGGAAATTAGAGGTAGTAAATTAGCATCAAATAGGCGACGGGCGTAGTTGTAAATCGCTGGTTCTCCAGAGATTGTTTTTCCCAAACCCTCTCCTGCTTCTAAAATCAGGGCTTGGGATTGCCTTTGTGACAACCTTACCCAAGCCCAAATAGGTGTGTTCCTTGTTAAATCTAAGTTATCACCAGGATCGCTGAGTGTCACTGCCAAAGCACTCTGAGCATCTAAAGCAGCTACCTGAGAAATCGAAATCTCTGCTATTTCAGAAAGGAGGTCAATCTCAACCGATAGTTGAGAGTCTATTTTTTCACGCAGATGCACTAGAGCAGCCTTAGCAGCTGCTACTGCAAACACTGGCAGAGTATAACCTGTACGAGCCATATGGCTGTCAAATGAGTTTTTAGAAACATCTTTGCTTCTACTATAGGGGAGAAGGTGTGACTTTAAGTTGCCTTTTCGACAAGTGCCAACCGCCCTTCTTTGTACGCTTGCCGCAGAGCTACAGCCTCTGCCACAATATGCTGAGCGCTCAACCCCTCCTCATCTATCATCTTTTGTAAAGTCGTTCCAGTCTGCTCATCTGTTTCGTGAATTGGTGGAATTTGGCAGTATCTCCCTCCATTCTTTGTCCGCCTCCAAATACTTGGTTTTTCAGGTTTTCGTGCTTTGGGAGTTCGCTGTTCTCTCATTAGGGAACGTACAGCTTCTTGGGTGATTGCAGTTAAGTCTAAAAGTCTATCTATGACTTGCTTGTACTTCTCGCTGTTCTGGGCTAGTTGATAGACAGTGCTTGGTTCAATTTGTGCTAACTCTTGAGGCGAAAACTTTTGAAATGCGGCTGCAATCTTGAGATATCTTTTTTCTTCACCTTTCCAACCTTGAGCAATCAGTAATCTTTTATACTCTTTTAGAGAGTGCCTCTGTTTTTGCTTTGCTATCCAAAAGGCATGATGCACAATTGTTTCGGTGGCATCAGCAAGCATTTGGAAGGAAATACTATCATCCACAATACTTTTGATAGCAGTAGCTCTTTCTTCTATATATTGTTGCTCAAAATCCGATTTTGCAATTGCTTGTTCGTCACTTTGGACTGCGATTGCACTCTTGAGTGGTGTCATCATGGCATTAAATATTACTGTATTTTATTTGTCTGTTGTTCCCTCACGCCCTTGTACCTTGCCTGCTTTAACAAAAAGGAAGAGGATCGATGTGAAGCACGAATGTTGTAGCAGATGTAGCGGATAAGATACTTGTATCTTCCACAAACAATTTATCCGTTATATCCGTTAATCATCTGTTGCCGTCTTCTTTCTTGCTGTCTTCTTTCTTCTTTCTTGTTTAATGGCTTCATCTCAAGTCTTTAGATGGTTCAAGACATGAGTACTACCGTACAAGTCTTCAAAGATAGCCTGCACACCCCAAGGTACTTCTTTTGGTTCGCCAGTAATTGTAACACCCTGAGCGCGAAGGAGTTCGACTTGGGCATGGCAATCTTCAGTGCTAAAGACAAAACCTGGTGTTTTGCCAACAAGTAAAAGTTTTGATTCTGTTTAGGGCTTGTGAAGTATAATTTCTAGATCATTCTGATCCTTGAAACCGACTGTCACCCAGCGATCGCCGAACGCGAGTGCGTGTCCGATAGGACAAGGCGGGGCTTTACCCATTGCCTGATCTGTATTCACCAACATCACGTAATTCAAGTCCAAGCTTATCGGTATACCATTAAAGAGGGAACTCTTAACAGGGAACAGGCAACAGACTGTTTCAAATGGGGATTTAGACCCCACTTGAAACGTACCACTTATAGAAGTCGGGGTCTTCGGCTCCCAGAGGGAATAGGGAACAGGAAAACTGTTAAGAGTTCCCTGTTTCCTATTCCTTTCTTCGATGAAGTGCTTCATCATAGTCCTTCACAAATACACTGACGTGCGTCAAACGGCTAAGCATTTGAAACTCCTCCCTAATTAAAGGCGATCGCCCTTTGGGCGGCTTCCCTTGGGAGCATCGCGCCAGAGGCGGATACGGAGTGCCATTGCACAGAGTACAGCCCTAATGGGGTATCGCCAAGACCAAAATCTTTAACTAGAACAATTGTACTACTTTAAAAGAGAAAAGAGTAAACCCTACAAATACTCATTTTTTTAGAAGTCTGATGAGGATTTTATACATCAAAAATCCTCACCACTCTTCAACGCCCTTCTCAAGAGCACAGACGCTGAGTCTTACGGACGCGCTGTACCCGATAGTGTCTGTTAACGTAGTTACTTTTGGGAACTTTAATAATTCTTTTATAAGTCTTTATTTTTATGAGTCTTTTATATAGCTTTACATATTTAAAGAGACATTATGATTCTATCTATTACAGTTCAATTCCCTACAAAGAAACCAACCTTGCAATTTGGTGCCAGCGGTCAAATCGTTAAAGAAATGCAAAAAGCCTTAAATCAGCGGCTTATTCAACTAGATACTGTATCAGTCTCTCCTTTGTCGGTTTCTACCACAGGTTACTTTGACCACCAAACCAGAGATGCTGTGAAATACTTGCAGTGTCTTGCTTTTTTAACTATAAACGGGATTGTGGGAGAAGAAACTTGGGCATATTTATGCAACGGATTTGCCAGCTTGCCAAAACTTAGTATTGGCAGTAGTGGAACTGTAGTGAAAGCTTCTCAAGAAGCCTTGGAAGTTGGTGACTACTACTTTGGTGCTATTGATGGTATTTTTGGAGTAAAAACTGAGGCAGCAGTCCAGGCTTTTCAAGTAGAACACTCTTTAGCAAGCAATGGCATCATTGACCCACTTACTTGGAATGCGTTAAGCAGGTTAGATGCCCATGCCTCTCGTTGTGGTGTGAATGCATTTCGTGGGTATTAAATGTATCAAAATCGGGAGCATCCCAAATGTGTAAATTTATTTTATTTTGTAGTGGGGATCGGACTGCCCGCTTCAGTAAGAAAGTAAGGAGCTTTCCGGCACACCATACCCGTCTTTTTTGCATGCATTGGGATGCTCCCTCAAAATCAGAGTGATTCGCAGTCGGTTTTTTTCTGCGTTTTTTTAGTGATTGGAGGTGATTGGAGGTTCTTCTTCAGTTTTAGGTTCAAAATTAGCTAGACATTTCTCAATTTCGATGTCGATGGCAGCAATTTCTTTTTGATAAACTTCATACAGGTTTAATTCTTGCTTTAGCACAAACAAATGTTCAACACGATAATCACCTGTCAAGGCTTTGGCAATATCTGTGTCACAAGTAGGAGAACCGTTCATCCTAAAGCTGGACGATGCTGAATCCAAGGTTTTGCAGCTTCCAGTTGCGCTGCTAAGCGAATGAGGGTGGCTTCCGCTGCTGGACGTCCTACCAACTGGACGCTCCGAGGTAAACCTAGCTCATCAAAACCTACAGGAAGAGCGATCGCTGGTTGTCCAGTAGCATTAGCTGGGGGACAAGGTGCAACCCAGCCAATAATCTTTTGGAATGTTTCTTCTGGACTCAAGTTTGCCCATTCTCCTACACGAATGGGTGAATGTAGGTAAACTGGCAACACAAGCACATCTATCGTGTCAAAAAATGCGATGATTTGTCGTGCGATCGCCTGCATTTGATAAACCGCTTTCAGGTACTCACCCGCAGAACCTGTTCTCGCTAAGAGTAAGCGATTCACTGGTTGCAAAGCCTCAGCAGGTATTCCCGACGCAGCTACGCTCGTTTGCCAAACAACTTGAAATGGTTCAACTAATTCGCTAAGGTCTATGCTTTTCTGTTCGACGGTATGACCAAGTTCTTGCAATAATTGTACTGTTTGCAGAACACCTTCCTCACACTTAGCATCAGCTTCCCCCAAAGGAGGGAGACTCGTAGCATAGGCAATTCGCAAACTGCCTGGTTTTTCTTTTGCAAAAGCAAGAAATGATGGTTCTGGATCGCTTAACCAATATGGATCACCCGTGACATATCCAGACATGACATCTAAAAGAGCAGCTGCATCAGCAACAGTACGTGCCAAGGGACCATTCGTTGCAATACCGCTGACGCGATCGCCTACTGGTGCATGAGTCACTCGTCCTCTTGATGGCTTGATTCCTATTAAACCACAACAAGCTGCAGGTCCACGAATCGAACCACCACCATCAGAACCTTGAGCAATAGCGCATAATCCTGCTGCTACCGCCGCCGCTGCACCACCACTAGAACCGCCTGGGGTGTAGTCCAAATTCCACGGATTTCTGGCTGGGGGAAATCCCGTAGGTTCTGTGTAAGGAAATGAACCAAGCTCTGAAGTTGCTGTTTTGCCCAGAAGAATAAACCCAGCTTGCTTAATTTTGACGACTACCCCATCATCATAGTCAGCAATATTATTTAGTAAAGCAGGACTTCCATAAGTACAAGGGACACCTGCAACAGGGTTAAGGTCTTTAATAGAAATCGGCACTCCAAAAAACGGTGGTAATTCCGAGGTATTGGAAAGCATTTGGGTTTTGGCTTTCGCATCTGCGATCGCTTGTTCTGCCATGACTGTAAAATAACTTCCCAGTTGAGGATTCAACCTAGAAATGCGTTCTAGATAAACTTCCACCAATTCCAACGGCGATACCTCTCGACGTCGGATTAATTGCGCTTGTTCTAGTGCTGGGGTAAAAGCTAAATCAACTTTGTTCATTGAAACAATGACCTCTTAAACAAGAATCCCCTGCATTGAGGAGATTGGATTTTAATTTACACTCTTAACAACGTTACAATTTTTACGATTTATAACTTAGAGAGAATTTTGTAGAGCCAGAGTTATCTTACCGAGTTTTATTCTGTTTTATACTGTGCAGTCATTTTAGCTTGTTTAAATCTCTTCCACCCACAGGAGATAGCTTGCAAAAGTGCTATTCTTGAGTGCGTTGTAAAATTTTTGGTCGGCTGTGACTAGCTGGCGTCCCTGCGTGACAGCTAGAGCTAGATAAAGGCTGTCATAAACTGCCGTATCCATTTGTATAGCAATATTTAGAGCAAAAGGCATCAATGGCTGAGATAAATACACCTTTATAGGAACTGTGTTCAAGTCTGCTAGAGTCTGTTGTGTTGTGCGTTATCAGCAGTATCATCACCCCGACGTACCCGTTTCCACAAAACATTTCCTACTTCTGCAAAAAAGAAATCTGGAACTAAAAAGCTGTGATCACTTGCCAGTAACTGCCGAGCTGCATTGGAATAAATTTTAGGCACAAACCATTTTATGGCAACGCTGGCATCTAGAACATAGCGGCTCACCGTTGGCGATCCTCACGAAGCAACTCAGCGCTATCACTAAAAGTTCTCCCTGCGTATCTTTCCTGAGCTCGCGCTACAGCTTCTCTTGCCTTCGCCATATCACCGCCCGTATGATATACCTCATTTTCCGCAGCTTGCTGTAGTATATATTTTAATTCTTCTTGTAAAGAGCGACCATGCTGTTTCGCAAGGATTTCAATCTTTTCAAGAATAGCAGGATCTATGTTTTCAACTAAAATTTGAGCCATAGTTGACTTCCAATGATTTGAGGTGATTGTTGAGATTATAGCTTGAGCGAATCCTTACCGCACGCTACGCGATGGGCAAAGCCCCGGCAAGGGCGATGGCGCAAAGAGCGCCCGCTGAGTCCTTCTCCTATCAGAGAGGCTGCTTCATGTGGACACGCGCAAGGGACGCGATGGTGCGGAGCACCCGCCTTGGGCGCGATGCTCCCAAGGGGAGCCGCCCAAAGGGCGATCGCACGCTTGTTGATATGGCTTGGGAATGCGATCGCTCTTGGAACGAAACCCAACAGACATCTTGCACCATTCTCAATAAAACCGAAAAAATCCAGTTTCTTGCGAAAGGTACAACCTGTAACCCTTGATTTATGGTCCAGAAACCGGGTTTTTGGCATTGGTGCAAGATATGAGCCAACCTACAGTTAAGATTTCCGTACCCTTTTTAAGCTGTTGTGCCTTTAATTTGCACAATTCGGGCGGACAAAACAAGTCAAAAATCAAAAATCAAAAGTCAAAAATATTAATTTTGACTTTTGACTTCCCTGTAAGTCCTGTGGACTGGCTACGCCAACGCGTAGCGTCTCCGGAGGAGAAGGGGTGGCTCACCCCACAAGAGTTTTATTTAAATGAATTGTGCAAATTATCAGATTTTCAGCTTATGATGCCCTGTACTTAGTGTCTGACTTTAGAACACTTTGCGCTCTTCTAAATGGGCTAGAATGTCTGAGCGCTGACGCCAAACTGGACGCAGCTGCTTGCGAGCGAATATCTGCAACTGATCGCCGACATGGGGCGAACCCGGTTGAGTTGCATTGCCGTAGCTAATGAGTGCCATCGCCTTGACTGGTTGAGAAAACTCAATAGCAGCGACGAACGAATCACCAGCAACAGCTTGGAAGTGACTTTGTGAAGCTGGAGCAAAACTGAGGACGCGGAAGATACCAAGACTGCCATCGCCACCATTGGCAGGCAAATCCTTATTGTTTATCGCCAGCCGGAAAACATCCCCCCATGCCACATCTAGCGCTCCGTATGCCTTTTCCACTTTGGTCGCAACAGCTTCCAGTGTTGCGACTGCACTTGTTGGATCGGCTAAACCATCTGGCGTAGTGCGTGGGGAGTCTTCACTCCAAGGTTTGCTGAATGCTTTGTCATCTAAGTCCATCTGTTCCACCCAAGAGGCAAAGAGTACCGCACCCTTGCTATCTGCATTCGCTTGCCTATCCCAAGCTTCTAGGACATCAGCAGCTCGCCGTGCTAAGGAGCCTCCTTGCTTCCGCGCTGCGAGGAATAAGTCATCCAAAATGCGATCTGCTAGTTCCATGCGGGTCGAATGTTTGTATCGCACCATCTCATCGAAAGAAATTTTGTCATCCTCAAAGAGCATTCTTATAGAACGCTCTGTCCGAAAATTGCCGGGAAAATTCAGAGAACGAGGTGCCATGTAAGGAGGGTAATTATCTGCTTTAATAGCAGTAGGAAATGTCGTTGTCCAAGGTGGGTCGTTAGTATTTTGCAACCAGCCGCTTTCTGGATCAATGACGCGGGGTAAATCTTGGTAGGGATGGATTTTCGTCCATAGTGTTTTAGACGTGTCACCAGGAATAATCCCTTGCCAGTATTTAAAATCACCTTGAGAACGAACCGGAACATCACCGTTGAACAGGTGCATGATGTGCCCATCTCTGTCTGCATACATTACCGTAAACATCGGTAGTTGCAAACGCTTGAGAACAGATTGAAACTGTGTGAGATTTTTTGCTCGCGCCATATCCCACCATTGCTCGAGGACACCAGGTCGATCAAGCCCTACAACGCGCAACGCCAGAGCTTTTCCATCTTTTTCTGTCACCACAGGACCGTGAACAGAACGTTTGACGACGAGGGGTTGTTCGCTTAACGTACCGTCTTTTTGTTTGACTTTTAAGGAGACGGTTGTTGTCTGGAAGGGAAGAACTTTACTATCAAAGCTATAATCATTTTCCACTAATTTGAGTTCGTACACATCCCAACCATCGTAAGTGTTGACGGTGTGAGTCCAGCCCAAATTATCGTTGAAGGCGATCGCCAACACAGGAATTCCTACAAGTGTTGCTCCATAAGCATTAATATCAGGAGTTATCACTTGTGCTTCGTACCACAAAAATAAATCTGACCAAGGCAAGTGGGGATTCGCAAGTAGCATCGCTTTGCCACTTGCAGAATGTGATGGGGCGATCGCCCAACCATTAGATCCTGCTTTTGATTCTTCCTTGGCGACACCTGTAACCTCGTCTGGGTTAACGACAAAAGTAAAATGCAGGACTCGGTGTAGGTGAGCCAGCACATCTTCCGCCTTGACTGGTAACACGACTTCCACTTCATCATCAATCAGTTCGCCATGCTCTTTGACATAGGCATTGATTCCAGCAGCAAAGGCATCCAAGTAGCTGCGAAAACTGGGACTCTGTGCAGTGTACCAAGAGCGAGCGCGTTCTGGGATTCCTGTCGTGAGTACCCAACGGTCTGATTCTAAATATTTTTCTCCCCAATATTCGGCAGCACGTCCCCGCGCTTGACCGTAAAGACGCAAAAGCAAGTTACCATGACTTTGCATCTGCGCCCAACCAAAGGCTTGAAATGCACTTGCGTTATCTTTGCCGTAGATGTGGGGTATGCCGTAAGTATCCCAGAGTATTTCAGTTGATTTTGTTAAGAGTGCGGGAGTGTGGCTTCCTACAACTAGAGTAAAGAGAACACCAAGCACAAATGGTACAAGTCGGAATAACTTTCTTTTGAAAGCTTTATGCAAATAGCCCATCATAACGTGATTTCAACGATTTTAGAAGCTGAAAGCCTTATAATTTATGGCTTATTGAAATTCAGTATAAAAGTAAATGTCCATCATTTTTGAGAATAAAGTCAATAATTAACAGAATTGGTGGAGTTGCTGACTTTATTTTCAATAAGCTTACAAACTTTTAGAAGTTGCGATTTCCCAAAACCTTTTCTAGCCAGGTCTTTCAGAGCTTCAAGCTCATCGTACTCACGTTGTTTTAATCCCTCTTGCAAAAAGCGATCATGCTCTTTTGCAAGGATTTCAAGTTTTTCAAGAATAATAGGGTCTATGTCTTCAACTAAAAGTTGAGCCATAGTTGACTTCCAATGATTTGAACAGGTTGTTGAGATTATAGCTTGCTTGAGCGAATGGCTTACGGCACGCTACGCGATGGCACGAAGTGCCCGCCAAGGGCGATCGCGCAGAGCGCCCGCTGAGTCCTCCGGACACGCACTCGCGTAAGTCCTGCGGACAGGCTGCGCCAACGCGATGGCACGAAGTACCCGCCAAGGGCGATCGCGCTTGGTGGAGATGAGAAAAGGAAACTTTATTTCATAACAACTGTTTATTTTTAAGTCGAGATTATTGAATTTTCGGACCCATGTATCCAATGATTATCTTTCCTGGTCCTGATTCCACAGAAAAATGAAGTCGCCAAGCTCCTGGGGTCATGCGAACGTGCAAACTAAACACACGCTCCCTACCATCAGGACATTTAAAAGTTAATTCTTTGCTCAGTCGCTTCAGCCTTGAATCACTCTCCGGAGATACCTTACAAGGAAGAGTTTCCATATTAAACCCTCCTTCTGTCCAGCTTTTGCAAGATTCCTCCAGTTCAAACAACCGTTTCACAACTTGCTGTAGCATCGGGTTACCACTACCAAGGTTTTGTACTTGCTTGTAGACATCATCGGAAAACTCTAGACTGGGGAATAACTCATCTCTTCGATTCCAAAGAGTTAATCCGTCAAGAACTCCTGTACGGATACGCTTTTGAATCCAATTAGCGTGTTCTTGTACATGATCGCTACAACTGGCGTGCAAGATTTCTACAATTTCATCGGTTACCTCTCCATCTTCATTTTCATCTATTCTTCTGAGTTCCAACAGTAAGCGACTGCAATTCCATCGTTCGTCTGATACTAAGCTGACTGCGATTGTGTCAAGAATATGAGCAACTCCAAGCCCAACGACTAACTCTCCTTGATACCAGAATTCAGACAGTCCTGCGTTACTTTCGATGCTTTGAATTTCTACATTTGCAATTTCTGTTGAAAATGGTGTTTTTGTTGCAAGCGTTTTCATAAAAAGCCTTTCTACTTGGTCTACTTCCTTATCATTTAGCCAGCGACGAATAGGATAGTTAGGTGCAAGTAGTGTAGTATGAAAGTCGTACTTAGTGCGAAGATTCGCCTTCACGCCGTGAGCCTTTACTGTCTTGATAGTCTTAATAAAGCAAGATATCCATTGCCTTGCTATATTTTGATTAGGAGCAGGATTTTGTAGAGAGAGTTCATTTAATATTAGATCAAGATCCACCTTCTACTCTCCCGCAGGTTCTAACAAAGCATCTAAGCTTTTTTCCCACTCGTCAAAGAAGCCATCTGGCCATTGATCAATTCGTCCGTTTCTATCAATATGTGGTGATATAACTTCAGTAAAAGCTAATCCATCTTTTTCTTGTCGCTGTAAATAATGCAACTGGACATCTGTAGGATTAAGCTTACCGCTATGAACCGCAAGACGAATTCCATTTAAAACATGATCACTATGAGTTTCTATCACTACCTGAACGCCACAACTAGCTGCAAGCGACAACAACTCACCCATTTTTGCTTGCCCTTTAGGATGGAGATGGGCTTCTGGATTTTCGATGAGGATAAGTGTACCTGGTTCTGATGCGAGTACTGCCACAATAATTGGTAAGGTGTAGCTAATTCCAAATCCAACATTAGTAGCTCGATATGGATTGCTGTCTCCATAGGAATATTGAAAACTCATCAAATCAACGTCTGGTTTTGGAGTGATATTGAGGCGTGTACCTGGGCTGACTTCTCCTATCCATGCTTCTACTTGGTTGCTTAGGTTCCACGACTTTGCTTTTGGATGGCTCAAATTACCATTAGGAATATCTTTATCTCTATAAATAGTAAGGAAATGTGCAGTGTATTCGCCTATAGTGCCAATTTGCCCCAGTCTTCGTACTTGATAATCTGACATTTCATTAAATGGTCTAGGTCCTATACGTTCTGCGTGAATGTAGTGAAACTTATTGCTAAAAAGACTTGATTTATAAATTTCTTGAGCAACAGGTGATGATGCAAGATTTAATACATCAACCTCTCGGTCGTAGTTGAAATGCCATACTCCTTCTAAGCCATTTTCCCAAACAATATCAAAACCTATAAAATCATCTTTGCCTGCGCCTTCAAAAAGGGCATCTTGAGCCGTACCAATACGAACTAATTCACCATTCAGCGCCAAGCCTGTATTTGGTAATAAGCTCTGTTGATAAGATTGACGCAGGAGCAATAGCGATTGCAGCACTGAAGACTTACCAGTGCTATTAAGACCAGAAAGCAGGGTTAGCGGTCTAAATTCAAGGAACTGATTTTCAAAAGGTTTGAAATTTATCAAGCGAAGCGAATGAATCATGACAGCACTTCCTGAATTATTTTTTCAATGGTACGAAATCGATATTCAACCTTGCTCGCAGCCTGAGAGATAGATGTTAAAAATTCTTTATCATTATCTACGTAACTGATAAACTTATCAATTAATTCTTGCTTACGGTTTTTCAAGGTTTGAATATCTTCATCATTTAGCTGACTAAAATTTACGGACCAAACTTCAAACAAAGATTTATTAACTGGGTATTTTTTTCTGTTTTTATTAGAAATTTTGCGAAAAGCATTTTGCCCAAAAATATCCAAACCTGCAATCATTGCCTTTTTGAATTTTTTATCAATATTTATTAATTCTACTTCCGAAAGATTATTGATTTTAGATAAAGCTTTACTTAAAAAAGAATCTCTCGTTTCTTCCTTATAATCTTTGTAAGAGGTAAGCATGAATGCTAAGAAACCAAGTACAAATTCCCGATCATCCATACGCTTTTTTTTCGAGTTGCTAAGATTAATCACCTGACAAAAATCTTTAGATTCCGCAAGTTGACGCAAAAACTTGTTTGCCTTACCAGGGTTAAGAGCATGGCGTATTTCTTGAGGGGAAAGACGTACACCCCCTGTGTTAATCCGTTTAAAAATGTTGTATTTTACTTCTATAGGTGTGCCTTTTTCAATCAAATATACTGTAGGTTGAGTTTCAAGGATTCGCCGCTGGTATCTAGGCTCTAGTTCATCATAAGTTTTGCCCTCAAGATTTGTGAGATACTCTAGTCCATTTAGCTTAAGTCTCCTATCGCTCTTATCACTAACAAATTGCTTGAGGGCAGATAGCCGTTGTAATCCATCTACAACTAGCCATTTTTCTTCATTAGTTGCATCTATGTAAAAGGCTGGTAGTGGAATCCGAATGAGAATGGACTCAATCAATCGGCTTTTAACATCATCCTTCCATATATCTGCCTGACGCTGAAAATCAGGTGCTAAATCAAGGGCTTCCTCATCAATTCTTCTCAGTAATTGCTCAATTGTTGGTTCTTTGGTAATAATATTAATTTTCTCAGGATCATACCGGAAAGCCACTTTTTCGTATTGCTCTTCATCATTGTCTTCCTCATCTAAATGTTCTTCGTCAAGTAACTCTGTGTTGTCGCTCTTCAAATCTGTCATGGTGTATATTCCTTGTCGTTAACACCCATTCAAGCTTTATTGTTTATGCTTATTAAGAACAAATTCGCAAATGGTATATTTTTTTATCATATTATCTGCCAATATTGTAGAGACGCGAAATTTCGCATCTCTACATCATAGCGTCCACCTTAGCGTAGACTATTATTTGTTTACTACTCCAACACCCGCCATATCCAAAATTTGCGGAATCAAGTCTTCACGCTTCACCGCCATCATGTGAACACCCTGACACAATTGACGTGCCATCTGAACTTGTTCAGCGGCAATTTTCATCCCTTCCTCAAGAGGGTCTTTTGCTTGCGCTAATCTATCAATGATGTGCTCAGGAATATTTACACCAGGTACACACCGATTGATAAATTGTGCATTTTTCGCTGATTTCAACAGAAAAATTCCTGCCAAAATCGGTTTGTGACAACCAGCAGCAATTTTGTCCATAAACTTTTCTAGCAGTTCAAAATCTGTAATTAATTGACTTTGGAAAAACTGCGCTCCGGCTTTTAATTTGCGCTCAAACCGACTTTGTAAGCCAGACCAACTAGCACATTGCGGGTCAACTGCTGCACCAGGAAATAAGTCTAGCGCACCATCACTCAGAGGTTTGTCATTGCAGTCAACGCTTTGATTCAGTTTGTGAATCAGTTGCAGCAAGCGCACAGCCTCAAGGTCAAACACACCCTTAGCGTCGGGATGGTCCCCAGCTTTCACAGGGTCACCAGTCAAAGCTAAGATGTTATGAATGCCCAGAGCATGAGCGCCCATGAGGTCGGCTTGTAAAGCAATACGGTTGCGATCGCGACAAGCAATCTGACAAATCGGCTCTATGCCATTCTGTAACAAAATTGCTGACGCCACTACTGAACACATCCGTAACACTGCGCGGCTACCATCAGTAATATTGACGGCATGAACCCTCCCCTTAAGGGTCGCCGCCATTTTTACCATGTGTTCTGGATTACCGCCTTTCGGTGGTGCTACCTCGGCGGTAATTAGGAATTGACCAGCTTTAGCTGCTGTACGGAAAAAAGTTAAAGCAGTTGGATTTATGGTATCCAGCATAATCATGACGATTTCTGTCTTTGGGTACAGCTATATCACATGACACCTCTAACAGAAAAGCTCATAGCGGCATAGAGTAACCCATAGCGGCTTTCACTTGAGTGAGAGTTTGGTTGGCGATCGCCTCGGCTTTGTGCTTTCCATGGCGCAACACAGACTCCAGATAGCTTTTATCGTTCATCACCGCTTGATATTTGTCTTGGATAGGTTTGAGGGCTTCAATCACTGTATCTGTCAACAAAGGTTTAAATTGCCCCCAGCCCATCTCCTGACACTCAGTTGCTACCTCTTCCTTCGTTTTGCCGGAAAGCAGCATATGCAGTGTTAATAAATTGTTACTTTCAGGACGCTCTGGATTGTCAAACTCCAAACCGCGAATAGGATCAGTTTTACAGCGCTTAATCTTTTTTGCAATCTCATCAGGCGGATCTAGCAAGTTGATCCGACTCATTTCTGAAGGATCGGATTTCGACATTTTCTTAGTACCGTCGGTTAAACTCATCACCCTTGCGCCTTCTTGGCGAATCATAGGTTCTGGTAACTTCAGTACTCGCTGATCTGGTTTGGCAAAGAAGTGATTAAACCTGTTGACAATATCCCGCGTCAGTTCTAAATGTTGCTTTTGGTCTTCACCCACTGGCACTTTATCCGTTTGGTAAAGCAGAATATCAGATGCCATCAGCACTGGGTAGTCCAATAAACCGACACCAACGTTTTCTCCCTGCTTAAGCGCCTTCTCCTTGAACTGAATCATATCTTCCAACCAGTTTAGGGGCGTGATGCAGTTGAGCAACCAGGTGAGTTCACTATGGGCAGAAACATGAGATTGGATAAATATGGTGGAGTATTCTAAATCAATGCCACATGCAAGATAAAGAGCTGCGATCGCGTAAGTATCTTGCGCCAGCGTCTCAGGTTTATGCGGTACAGTAATCGCGTGTAAATCCACCACGCAAAAGAAATTATCGAACTGGCTTTGGATTTCTACCCAATTGCGAATAGCACCCAAGTAGTTACCCAAATGTAAATTGCCAGTTGGTTGAACTCCAGAAAAAATTCGTTGCCTGCCCATAAACTTCAATATACTGTTTTCAAATCTGACGATAGCGGGAATAAAACTGATTTTCTTAGTTTGACATTTCTTTACATTTCATGCAAAGATGGGCAATGGTAAAAGTCCAAGATGTCGCTGATAATTAAGCTCATCCTCCTGCAGACAACCTATCCGTTGCCATCCTTTACAAAAATCGACAAAATTTTAGATCTCTAGAGGCAAAGCAGCAGTAAGCTTGATATTAGTTAATTTTTTTTACATTCCGGGGTGTGTGCTTTATGAAAGCTTTACTACTCTGGCCCATAATGCCTAATTCCTTCTGGTCTTACCAGGAAACGCTTGACTTAGCAGATTTACGTGCAACAAATCCGCCGTTAGGGTTAATCACAGTGGCAGCAATGTTGCCTGCTGATTGGGAAATTCGGTTGATTGACCGTAATGTCCGTCTAGAGACTGATGACGACTGGGCATGGTGTGATTTAGTAATCATCTCTGCGATGATTATCCAGAAAAAAGATTTCTGGGAGTTGATTCAAAAAGGAGTAGCGCTAGGGAAAAAAGTTGCAGTCGGTGGTCCTTTCTCTACTTCAGTACCGGAATTTGCTTTGGAAGCAGGAGCACACTATCTCATTCTAGATGAAGGAGAATGTACTGTTCCCTTGTTTTTAGAAGCTTTGGCACGGGGTGAAGAACGAGGGATTTTCCGCTCACCAGAAAAACCTGATGTCACGCAAACACCAATACCGCGCTTTGATTTGCTAGATTTAGATACTTACTTGGCAATTACAGTGCAATTTTCGCGGGGATGTCCGTTCCAGTGTGAGTTTTGCGACATCATCAACTTATATGGTCGTAAGCCGCGCACGAAAACGCCAGAGCAAATGCTGGCTGAACTGGAAGTCTTGTATCAAATGGGTTGGCGGCGATTAGTATTTATCGTAGACGACAACTTTATTGGTAACAAGCGCAATGCCAAAGTTTTCTTGCGTGCTTTGATTCCGTGGATGAAAGAGCGCAACTACCCGTTTATTTTGCTGACAGAAGCATCTTTGAACTTGGCAGAGGACGACGAGTTAATAGACTTGATGGTGCAAGCTGGCTTCACAATGGTATTTATGGGCATTGAAACACCAGATGTGGACAGCTTACATGTCATTCATAAAGAACAAAACACACGCCAGTCTCTGATGGAATCATGCCATAAAATTACTCGTGCTGGCTTACAGATTATGTCTGGCTTTATCATCGGTTTTGATGGTGAGAAGTCTGGAGCCGGACAACGCATTCAAGACTTTATAGAGGAAACTGGTATTCCCCAAGCTCATCTCAGTTTGCTACAGGCATTGCATAATACTTCTATGTGGACTCGTCTGAAGCAGGAAGGGCGATTGTTGGAAGAGTTAGGCAACTACTTTACTTTCCAGAAATCCCTGATCAATTTCGTTCCCACTCGCCCAATGGAAGAAATTGTCACGGAGTATATCCAGGCTTTCTGGAACTTGTATGAACCACTACCGTATCTCAAGCGTACTTTCCATCACCTCAGTATGATAGAGGGCAAGCGTCCTAATAACAAACGGCCTTTAGGTTGGCATGAATTTAAGTTATTCTCAGCAGTTTGCTGGCGACAAGGTTTTGTTCGCTCAACACGTTTTCGCTTTTGGTGGCAAATGCTGGCAATGGCATTCCAGAAACCACATTTATTTTATGACTACTTCGTTGCTTTAGGTGTTGGTGAACACTTCTTCACCTTCCGTCATGAGGTGAAGGCGCAACTAGAAGAACAACTGGAAGCTTGGAAGCAACAAAAGCAAGTACAAGAGGAGGATGCAAGTCTTCAATTATCTTCTGTGAGTTGAATGAGTTGATTTTTGTTTCGCGCAAAGGTGAGCCAGTACTGTAGGAGGGTTTCCCTCACTTGGTATCTGGCGTCGCACCAGGCGCAAAGGTACAAAGTTGTTCTTCGCGTCTTTGACATAGATAGAGATACATTACCAAAAGTTGACATTTCAAATAAATTTACTCAACAAAGTCACTTGGGGAAATCTTGAAAAAAGCAGCCAATTCTTTGATTTGATTGTCAGTGAGTTGACATTGACCATTTAGGATATCTAAAACAGTAGACTCGCTTTCACAAATGTGAGCCAAATCTTTAGGCTGAAGATTAGATTCTTTCAATAATGCTTTCAAGAGTTTAACACCTGTGAGAGTAGGCATAAGCTCGTGTTGCTGTTCATAGTCATAAACAAGAGTTCCAAGCACCTTTAGATAATCTCTATCATCTTGTGTCATATTTCCCTTATCTAAGATAGAGTGAATCCGATTCTGTGTAGCTATTAACTCTGTCTCATTGGTAATCGGACGTGGGGGAAAGATATTAACGAGTTCCATATAATAGCTACTAGGAGTTTTCAAACCACTCATCATTTTTCCATTTCTCCTTATCATATTGAGCATGGGTGAGTAAAGCGCGGACAAATACTGTTTGATAATCGTAATCTATGTATGTGATGAGACGATAATTATTACCGCTAATATTAAAAACCGTAAAATTTCCAACTTGGTCTGCAGAGGGAAATACTTGGCGTAAGTCGTTAAAGTTCTGAAACTGAGAATTAGATATACGCTGATACCATAGTAAAAGTCCAGTTTGAGCATTGGAGTGTTTTTCCCAAAATTCCCTAAGTGTTCTTTTGCTAATAATGCGCATCCAATTCTGTCGATAAATTATCTTAACTAGCGATATTGGAATATAAAAAAGGACGCCTGAGCGATCACTACCTAGAACTCATCAAACTCTACAATTACATCACAGAAATCTTACCCTCTCTCCAACTTCCTCTGTGTTCTCTACATCTTGGCGATTTCTTCGTTTTTGAAATTCCCAACACAAGCGCATCCCTTAAAGAAGTCGAAGACAAACTCGATAGTCTCATTTGTGCTTATGTCGCTGCATACTGGTGGTATTGGGGGGAGCAACGTAACCTAGTTCTTGGTGATCGCACCACAGGTTACATTGTCATCCCCAAAGAAATTTAGATTTCAGATTTTAGATTTTCGAGTGCTAATCTAAAACCCAAAATTTGTTTACAATGTCAAGCGGCTCTGAGACAGATTTTCTTGACTTGTAGAAGCTGAAAGCTCTGATACTGTTTGTAATGGTTGCATTATTACCTTAAGTTCAGGAGAGTCCTGTGCCCAAATAATCAACCTTGGTTCATAAGGACTGGATAAACATTTATGGTTTGGCAACACTCGCAAAGACAAGCCTTGCAAACCAGATGTGTTATACACAATATCAGCTGTGTAAATACTTAATCCGTCTTTATCTTCTCCTTGGTAATCCATCACTACAGGTACACCGTTGACAATCTCGCCGTTAGCATCAATAGCACCTTGATACAGTTCCACCTGCACATCCTTATTAGTCAAAGTTGCTAGGTCAACTTTGGCTTTGATGTTAACGGTTTGCTTAACCTCAATATCTGTTCCTGATGAGACTTCAACATCTTTGATTTTGATATTGTACCAGTGTGTTGTGAGGTTTTCTTTCCAAGCAGCTAATTCTTTAGCTGGGGTATAGTCATCAGCAGTGAGAGTTTGGTAGCGATCGCTTGCTGGAAAATAAGCTCGTTGTGCGTATTCTCCTACCATCCGTGCTGTGTTAAAGAACGGACAATTTAACTGGATTGCATCTTTCATTTTATCAACCCAGCGGCGAGGCAAACCATCGACATCGCGATCGTAGAACAGAGGGACAACTTCTTTTTCCAACAAATCGTAGAGGGCATTTGCCTCTATTTCATCTTGGTAATTGGGATCATCATACATTTCCCCATGCCCAATTGCCCAGCCAGTACGAACATAATCAGCTTCATCCCACCAACCATCTAGTACGCTTAGATTTGGCAAACCATTCATAGCTGCCTTCATACCACTTGTACCAGAAGCTTCCCGTGGACGACGCGGAGTGTTTAACCAGATATCACAACCAGCAACCATCAACCGGGATATATAAATATCGTAATTGGGAACAAACACAACTTGCTTTTCCAAGTTTTGTTCGTCGATGAAGTGATTGATCTCGCGGATGAGTTCCTTACCAGGAATATCCTTAGGGTGTGCCTTACCAGATATGACAAACTGCACCTTACGGTCTTTATTGCCCAATAAAATTCGCTTGATCCGCTCAACATCGCTCATCCACAGAGTAGCACGTTTATAGGTTGCAAAGCGACGAGCAAAGCCAATGGTGAGAACTTTTGGGTCGAGAACTTCTTGTGCAGAGGCAATTTCTGAGGGAGAAGCACCACGATCTCGCAAATGTTTCACCAGACGCTCCCGAACGTACATAATCATATCTAAACGGCAGCGCTCGTGATTGCGCCACAATTCCTCATCGGGGATCGCATCCATCCGTTCCCATAGAGGATTATCAGGTGGTGTGAATGACCAGCTTGGTCCTAGGTAGCGATCGTACAACTCCTGTGTTGACTTCGCAACACAACTGCGAGCATGGACGCCGTTCGTAATTGCTCTAATCGGCACTTCCTCTGTCGGTACATTCTGCCACAAACCCTTAAACATTTGCCGTGACACGACGCCATGTAGCTGCGCCACACCGTTAGAGAATGTCGCCATTTTCAGTGCTAGAACCGCCATACTAAAAGGCGCAGACAAATCTCCAGTATTTTCGCGCCCCAAGGCTAAAAATTGGTCTTTATTCAACCCAAAGACATCAGCATAATGTCCCAGGTAGTACAACATTTTGTCTGGGGGGAACAAGTCAATTCCCGCCGGTACTGGCGTGTGAGTCGTAAAGATATTGCTGGAAGCCACCACTTGCTTAGCTTCAAGATAATTCAGTCCTTCTTCCTGAATGAGAATGCGGATACGTTCTAGAGCAGAGAATGCCGCGTGACCTTCATTCATATGATACGCGGTGATATTATACCCCAGAGCTTTTAGCATCTGCACACCACCGATACCCAGCATAATTTCTTGGTGGATACGCATATCAAGGTCGCCACCGTAAAGCTGGTCTGTGATATCGTGGTCGTAAGGATTATTGGGTTCAATGTTTGTGTCTAGCATATACAGGGGAACTGATCCCACCTGTACGCGCCAAACTCTAGCATACACAGTGCGACCTGGATAATTTACTGCAATCCGCAATTCTGAACCATCAGGATTGCGCTCCAGGTGCAAAGGCATATTATAAAAGTCGTTGATTGGATAGCGTTCTTGTTGCCAGCCATCAGCGTTAAGATACTGAGCAAAGTAGCCTTGCTGATAGAGTAAGCCTACACCAACCAAGGGTAGCCCCAAGTCGCTAGCAGATTTGAGGTGATCCCCAGCAAGAACTCCCAAGCCTCCAGAATAGATTGGCAAACAATCTACAAGCCCAAACTCAGCCGAGAAATAGGCGTAGTGTTCTTGTTTTTTGTCACCTGACGCATGACTAGTTCTTTGTTTCTGATACCAGGTACGCTCTTGCAAATAATCCTCTAACTGACGGGCTGCTCGATCCATTTGCGCCAGGAAGCCTTCATCTTCCACAACTTCCACAAGACGCGCTTGGCTAATGGTACCGAGCATCAAAACCGGGTTGTGACGGCTAGATTCCCACAAGTCAGGATCTAAGCGTCGGAATAAATCTTTCGTTTCAACGTTCCAATCCCAGTGCAGGTTGTATGCCAACTTCCGCAGCGGCTCAAGTCGCTGCGGTAGTGAAGGGGAGACGTTAAAAGTGCGAATTGGCTGCATAGGTTAGCGAAACTATAGCTTTAGCTAAGGTTATTGTTGACTGTATTTCCCTCATGTTGCCAATTCTTTATACTCTGTTTGTAAAGTTACGATGACATTGTTAAGTTTTAAAAAGTTTTCTCAGTTTTACGACTAAAGCTGATAATATGGGTATCTCAAATACTTCGCATTACCCCTTACTATAGCTTTGATCTAGTAAAACTTTATAATTTTGATATATTTTCTCTGCAAATTTACTAAATATTAGTAGTAAATTCATAAATCTTTATATTCTCGGAAACAGCTACCAATACATCTTGGTTAACAGTAGTTCTTAGTCCTTAGTACTAATGACTAATGACTAATGACTAATGACTAATGACTAATGACTAATGACTAATGACTAATGACTAATGACTAATGACTAATGACTAATGACTAATGACTAATGACAACACATTTGAGCAAGTTAAAAAATCTCTTCAAGATGCTGGTATCTATTTTGTCCGCATTTTATGGTGCGACAATGCCAACATTATTCGTGGCAAAGCTGTTCATATGGGAATGCTATCCCACTACTTTGAACATGGTGTGGGTATATCTACAGGACAACAAGGAATTCCTGTGATGTATGATGCTGTTGTTCCTGAAACTGGTCTTGGTCCGGTAGGCGAAATCAGATTAGTGCCAGATTGGTCTAGCCTCACACCTTTACCTTATTCTCCTGGTCATGCTCGTGTCATGGGAAACATGGTACACCACGGGGAGCCTTGGACACTATGTCCTCGTCGTTTCCTGTTACGGATGATTGACGCAGCAAAATCCAAGGGCTTGGAAATTCAAGCAGCATTTGAAAATGAGTTTTATTTGCTACAGCGAACCTCTCATGAATTTGTACCAAGAGACTCGACTGTCTTTGCTTCCACTCAGGCAATGGATATTAATCGAGAAGTCATTGATGAAATTGCTGATGCACTCATTGCCCAAGGAATACCAGTAGAACAGTATTACCCAGAATCTGGTCCTGGTCAACATGAAATTTCCATGCAATACACCAATGCTTTGCGTTGTGCTGACTGGCAGATTGCGTTTAGAGAAACGGTACGTGCTGTAGCTTATCGCCACAACCTCACAGCGTCTTTCTTACCCAAAATCTTTGCAGAGGCTGCTGGTAGTGGTTGTCACATTCACCTTAGCCTCTGGCACGGTGGACAAAATTTGCTACCCGATGTAGAAGGTGTTTGTGGTCTTTCTAAAGTAGCGATCGCATTTATTGCTGGAATCCTACATCATCTACCAGCACTCATGGCATTAACGACTCCTAGTGTCAATTCCTACCGTCGCATCCGTCCTCACAGTTGGAGTGGTGCTTTCCGCTGTTGGGGATCGGACAATCGTGAAGCCGCTGTAAGAGTACCAAGTTCTCCCGAAATGGTAGGTTCAACCCACTTTGAGTTAAAAACCGTAGATGCAACAGCTAATCCCTACTTGGCTTTAGGTGCAGTGATAGCTGCAGGATTGGACGGTGTACAACGGAGTCTAGAACCAGGAAATCCAATCGCTGTAGATCCTGGACATTTATCAGCAGATGAGCGCCGTGTCATGAGTATAGAACCGTTACCTACAAACCTCAGGGAAGCTTTAGACCACCTTAAACAAAACGATGTCCTCTTAAATGCTTTGAATCCACAATTGTCGCAAGCTTTCTTAGCAGTGCGTCAAGCGGAATGGGAAGCTATGAAAGATTGGGAATTAACAGAGGAAGTTAAGCTTCTGCTGGAGCGATATTAGCTTAATCGGGCAGAAGCCCCACGTCTCAACCGATAGGGGAGCGTGGGCGGGGAATTCTCTTTTGACTTTTGAATGAGTGACTTTTGACTTTTTAACTGAATCCTTACGGTAAACTTAACCTATCCAAAATCTCTAACACCTCCCGCTCAAAAGCAACCTGAGCACGATTCGTTTTACCACCCACATATAAGCGACCATCTTTCTGCAACGCCCAAACTTGTGAGTGAGAAAAGTAACTCATCATAACACCTAGCATGAGCAGGGCAAATCCTGTATAAACAATTGGTACTCCTGGATCAGCTTTAATCTGTAAGCCACTACTACCAACGACATCCAGAATTTTCAACGTGACACCATTGACTTGGGTAGACATTCCAGCGCGAGCAGTGTCTACCAGCTTACCAGTAGCATCATAAATCAACACTGTTCCCTGCAAGTCTTTTGCTAGTAGGGAAACACCCTCACTCAAATCCGGTTTAGTAGGAATCCAAGTTCCCCAGATGCGTCCATTACCGTTGGTGTTCAGTTGCGCCATTGGTAGCTGGAAAATTGGGCTGTTGTTCACGCGGACTCGAACAGCAGAAATTCCCCAATCAGCTTGGTAGAAAGTCACGCCGCGATAACGCAGAGGACTGTTAACGAAAATCGTCTTGTGGTCAACTTCCTGTCCCTGATTGTTTAAAACAGACATATCTGAGTAAAACTGGTCAATTTCGCCAGAAGAGGTGTAGTCAATCCAAAAGCGATTGACTCGTACAGACCAATCTTTGGGTTGCGCTGTTGCCCAAGGTCCTGTATCTATGATATTTTTCACTTGAAAAGTGTTACCACTCGCAACCATTTCTTGGGCAAGAAAACCAGTCATTGCTCCCCAAATAGACCCCAGAAGAATTGTTACGATACCCACATGAACCACAATAGGTCCAATGCGTCCGAGAATACCTTTGCGGGCGTAGAGAGAATCATCTTTTTCTTGAAAAACTTTGTAGCGGTGAGTTTGTAAAAGTTGAGTGAGGGAATTGACTGAACCATTGTCTAGTTCTGCACTCAAAGCTAATTTTTGAAATTGGCGGGGTTCATCGTAAAATTTCCAATGACGAGCGGTTTTTAAAGCTGGTAACTGACGAGTAAAGGTACAAGCAGTTAAGCTTGTCCCAAAAAAGATAAGTAATGCTAAAAACCACCAAGTTCGATAAACATGGTCTAAGCCCAGTGTTAAGATAACTTTCCAAGTGAGGAAACCAAATAAAGCTGGATGTTCTGGGTAGTTAGCCTGGTAGAACGCTAGCGATTGACCTTGCTCTATGACTGTACCAGTGACGCTGAAGATTGCAATGAGTAACAGCATCACAATTGCTAAGCGTAAATCTGTCAGCACAGGCAATAATTCTTGCCGTAATAACTGCCCAAATGCTGACCATATAGATTTTTTAGGAACTGAATTTTCTATAGTCATTTATTTAAAAACTTCTACTGGAATCCGAGAAATTAAAGAAAGCACACCAAATCCTACTAACAAAGTACCGCTGACTGGGTTAATCCAACTTGACCAGCGGCGTATTTCTAGCAATTTCTTAATCGAAGCCGTAAACGCGCCTGCTAATATCAATGGTGCGACATAACCTGCTGTGTAGGAAAGCAGCAAAACAGCACCTAGCATTAAATCTTGCGTATTGGCAACCCAACCAAGTAAGCTTGCTAAAACAGGGGTACTGCAAGGAGAGGCGACTAAACCGAAACTGAGACCGATGAAATAAGCTCGTACTCCTTGGGGTAATTCTTGAGAAATCCACTCTGTTCCACCAAAAGAGGGAAATTGTAAGGGTAAGGCTTCCAGTAAGTTCAGTCCCATGAGAATGGCAATGATACTGATAATAATTGGTAAACCAATTCCCACTTGACCATAGACTTTGCCAACAAAAGCTGCTATAATTCCGAGTCCTGCCAGTGTCGTAGCCAGTCCCAATGCAAACCATGTTGACTGGGCAATTGCTTGCAGACGGCTTTTCGCTTCATAACCACCAATATAACCAATCGTAATCGGTAGCATGGAAAGCATACAGGGTGTGAGGCTAGTGAGCAACCCAGCTATAAAAATGACGCCAACACTCAGCAAACTTAAGTGCGTGAGTTGGTTGGCGACAAGGGTGTTAGCGAATTGTTCTAGTTCGTAAAGTCGGGTTTGCAGGGTTTCAAGCATGGGGTATTCAAAAGCAGAAAATGCTTACTCTGCTTGAATTTTAGCTTAATTTTGCATTGAGCCTCCACGCGTCATCATGCCTTTTGGCAATCCAAGCTGTTCTGGTGTCACAGGTTGACCATCCCACCAGATGCTAGCGTCTCTGCAACCACTTACCTTGTCCCTCAGCTTTCCAGTCGCCGGGAAATCATTCGCTTACCTGCACTAGAACTGCGAAACGATACACATCAGGTGATAAAAGTTGATTATGCGATCGCAGACCTTTGGCAGTTACAACAGTATCAACCAGCATTCAAAGAAGAACGTAATCTTCTACACGAACTCATACAACTATTTAACCAACTTACCAACACTCGGGAATATGGAATCATTGACTTTAGAGATGGCGTCATTCTACTCAAAAAAGCAACCACCCCTAATCCACAAGCCACAGCAGCTTGGTTAGCCTTTCGCCAACAGCTTGAGAAAAAATAGACCTCTTACACTCCTCTCTGGTGCGCAAACTTTTCATCTCTCTTTTCATAAAAATGTCAAAAAATCTTTCCATTTTGGGACATGTCCTAGTACTCAAACTTGTATCTTGAGATAAATGTAGAAGATTATAGATTTGTAACGGGTTGAGCATAGGAGTATATGAAGATATTGGTGTTAAGTTGGGAGTTTCCGCCACGGCTAGTTGGAGGAATTGCTCGTCATGTAGGAGAGTTATACCCGGAACTCGTCAAGCTAGGACATGAAATCCACTTGATTACACCAGAGTTTGGTCATGCACCAATGTATGAGATAATCGAGGGATTACGGGTTCATCGTGTGCCTGTGGCTCCTGCTCATGACTTTTTTCACTGGGTTGTGAATCTGAACGAGAGCATTGGGCATCACGGCGGTAAGCTAATTCTGGAAGAAGGACCGTTTGATCTCATTCACGCGCATGATTGGGTCGTTGGGGATGCAGCGATCGCTCTCAAGCACTACTTCAAAGTCCCCCTCATTGCAACTATTCACGCGACCGAATACGGACGCTACAACGGTGTTTACACTGACACCCAGCGTTACATTAGTGGCAAAGAAGAACAGCTCGCTTACAACGCCTGGCGAATTATCGTTTGCACTGACTATATGCGGCGGGAAGTAGAACGGGCGTTATACACTCCGTGGGATAAAATTGATGTTATCTATAACGGTATTCGACCAGAAAAAAAACAGCACCACCAAGATTTTCACGCTCTAGATTTTCGTCGCCGATTTGCCGAAGACGGTGAGAAAATTGTTTACTATGTGGGTCGTATGACCTATGAAAAAGGTGTATCCATTTTGCTGAGTGCGGCTTCCAAAGTGTTGTGGGAAATGGGGGGTTACGTTAAGTTTGTCATTATCGGTGGTGGCAATACCGACCATCTCAAAAAGCAAGCTTGGGATACAGGAATTTGGCACAAGTGCTATTTTACTGGTTTTATATCTGATGAGTACTTAGATAAATTTCAAACTGTTGCTGACTGTGCTGTGTTCCCCAGCCTTTATGAACCTTTTGGTATTGTTGCGTTAGAAAGCTTTGCCTCTCGCGTTCCGGTAGTTGTTTCTAATACTGGTGGTTTTCCGGAAGTTGTACAACACACCAAAACAGGCATAGTAACCTACACTAACAATCCGGATTCTCTAGCTTGGGGAGTTTTGGAAGTCCTAAAAAATCCAGGTTATGGGCAATGGCTGATTGATAACGCTTATGAAGATTTAGAGAGACGCTTCAGTTGGTCTAAACTAGCCAAGCAAACTGAGGATGTGTACAAGCAGGTGGTGCAAGAGCGATCGCAACTAACCTGGCTATAAATATAATAGCAGTTCTGTTGTTGCACCATAAGGTAGGGTGGGCATGATCATGCCCACCCCACAGCTTGTCCTCGTCTAGTCAATTGAAAAGCGCGATAAGTGCATCAGTTAATTGTGCTAACACCTATGAAGAATGCAGAGAAATTAAGGAGTGCCAGATGAAACTTCTACCTTTGGATAAACTGGGAGCAAGAGAAGCTAACGGTATTGTGAATTTTGGAGTATTTTTACCTTGGGTCTCTAAAAACGATGGAAATCGCCTGTGGGTTAAAATCATCCATGAAAAAGACCAATTTCTGCAAGACATTCAGCCATTCATGTTTGAGATGGATTATTCAATTGATCCAGAGTATGGAGATTATTGGTCAACTCAGGTAAATATCAAGAACCAACCAAAACCACACCCAAAATCTGCATGGGGAGAACCAGGAAGGTATGTTTACCGCTATTATCTAGAAAATCCTCATAAAGGAGGAATCGATTGGATTATTGACCCTTTTGCCAGAGAGTTTGGTGTCGGTAAATTATCCGCATTCACACTTGGATATGAACCTTATGTTTGGAGTCAAAACGAAAATATCTGGAAAACTCCAGCTTTAAAAGATATTGTCATGTACGAATTGATGCTCCAGGAGTTTGCTGAAGATATTGACAGAACTATTGAGCGATTAGACTATCTAGCAGATTTAGGAATTAACTGCATCGAAATCATGCCAGTTTCCAACGTAGCCATGACTATAGATTGGGGCTTTTTGCCAATTGGCTACTTTGGTGTGGATGAGCGATTTGGTAAAAGGAGAGATTTGCAAAAATTGATTGATGCGGCACATCAAAAAAATATCGCTGTGATTTTGGATGCCGTTTATGGTCACACCAGTGATAGCTTTCCTTACTCTTATCTTTACAGACAACTAGAGTACCATGAGAACCCTTTCATGGGTTCATTTGCTAAAGATTACTTTGGCGAGAGTACAGACTTTAATCGCAAGTTTACCCAAGACTTTTTCTATACAGTAAACTATCATTGGCTTGATACTTATCATGTTGATGGCTTTCGGTATGACTGTGTTCCCAATTACTGGGATGGCTCTCTAGGGAACGGGTACGCTAATCTGGTTTTTCATACTTATAAAACAGTTGAAGAAAAGAAAGAAGCTGGTAGTCATTGGCAAAAGTTTTTTAACAATGACATTATCAATTTGATTCAGTGTGCTGAACAATTAGAAGGACCACGAGAAATTCTTGAACAAACTTATACTAACTGTACATGGCAAAATGAAACTCTAGATGCAGCTAAACAGGTCGCGTTTGGAAATAGAGACCATTTAGCAAATTTTGGTTTTAAATTAGGTCTTGACAACTATCCTGTAGAAATCACAAACAACGGTGACAAAATCGCAAAGACAGCTCTGCAATATATTGAAAATCACGACCACTCCCGCTTTTTCTGTCACTTTGGCAAAATCACTCGCGATAATGAATTATTACAAGAAGGCGATCGCAATCTATGGTATAAAGTCCAGCCATACCTGATTGGAATGTTCACCGCTAAAGGTATTCCCATGCTTTGGCAAGGTCAGGAGTTTGGAGAAAACTATTACCTCCCAGAACAAGGTTTTGGGCGAGTCATGTTGTTTAGACCTGTGCGATGGGATTATTTCTACGATTTCGTTGGTAACAGCCTAATTGCCTTAGTCAGGAAACTGATTCAACTGCGACGTCAGCAATCTCAATTTCGTGAAGGGAATCATTTCTTTTACAACAATTATGACTGCTACCACTCCAAAAATGTCCTGCTTTTTTCTCGTCAACATGCTAATAAGTTTAGCCTAGTCGCACTTAACTTTGGTGATAGTGAGCAAAGAGTTCCATTCTGGTTCCCTATTGCTGGAAATTATCAGGAAGAACTTCACGGACAAGATAATTTCATCAATGTTCCCAGTCTTGTTGAATATTGGGTCACTATTCCCAGTAACTACGGACGTATCTGGACGGTGACAATTACTTCGTGATGTCGCCAATCTGGCAAGTCCAAAATTTCGAGCTTTGAACACGAAACTTTGACCTCAGAACTCGGAACTTCGACCTCAGAACACGGAACTTCGACCTCAGAACACGGAACTTCGACCTCAGAACACGAAACTCCGACCTCAGAACACGAAACTCCGACCTCAGAACACGAAACTCCGACCTCAGAACACGGAACTTCGACCTCAGAACACGGAACTTCGACCTCAGAACACGAAACTCCGACCTCAGAACTCGGAACTCCGACCTCAGAACTCGGAACGTCAACTTTTCAACCTGAGAAGTCTCTTTTATTGCTTTGTTGACGAAGCAATCTGTTGTTTCACCCAAGCACGAAAAGCGCGGGTTGTTGCCATTTCTCCATTCTTTTTAGTTTCTTGAATAAATCGGGGAATTTCCTTTACTTGTACCGGCGCAAAAGTCGGGCTAGTTTGAACTTCTGTGTATTGACCATCATCAAGTCTATAAATTCGTAATACACTGCCGTTGTATCGCCAGAATTCTGGGACACCAATTGCGGCGTAAATTTTTGACTTATCAACTTTGGGTTTGGAGTATTCAACTTCCAATACGAAATCTGGTGGTGGGTCAATTGCTAAATCTATGTTTTCCCTGTTCCTTACTATAGATTCATTCTGAATATAGTAGCTGCTATCTGGTTCACCCCCTCGCTCGACATTATCCCGTGTTAAAGTCAGCGAACCAGCACGTTTAAACTCCAAGTCCAACTCTTCACACAACACAACAACAAAACCTTCAATAATACGATTGGAGTTTTCGTGCGGCATCAGTGGTGTCATAATTTCTAATATTCCATTGTCGTAGGCAAGTCGGTTTTTCCGTTCCGAACCCATTTCTGCCAGCATGGTTTTAAATGTTTGCCAGCTGATGTTTGATAGTATTGTCCTAGTTTCTGCTGGTGTTGCTGTTGTAACCATAATTGTTCCTCGTTCCCTGGCAGAGCCAGGGGATGCATAACTTGAGGCAAAGCTTCACTGCCTCAATATAATTATGAGAGGCAGCAGCCCTCCTGTATGGCACTCCCACCCAGAGCATGGGAGCGAGAGAGCGGAGTTGAAGAACCTCTAAGCCGCTTCCCCTCCCACAACCACATCACGTATCCTTAAACTAGGACCACCGCAACCTACAGGTAAACCATTTTGCCCACCCTTCCCGCAACCGCCGGACTCATCCCAGTAAAAATCATCGCCGATCGCCTCAATATCCGCCAGCGTTTGAAAAACATTCCCGGAAAGCGTCACATCTTTCACTGGTTCGGCAATCTTACCATTTCTAATCATCCACGCTTCCCCGGCGCTAAAGGTGAACATTTCTCCATTAGTCATCCCACCCAACCAGTTACGAGCATACACTCCTTCTTTAATACCATTAAATAAGTCTTCAACTGGTGTTTTACCCCGTTCAATCCAGGTATTGGTCATCCGCACAATCGGTGGATAGTGATAGTTGAGACACCGTGCATTGCCCGTCGGCGCTTCCTCCAATTTGCCAGCCGTTTCGCGGGAATGTAAACGTCCCATCAAAATCCCATCTTCAATGACTTGGGTTGTCGTTGCAGGTGTACCTTCATCATCGTAAAAATAGCTACCTCGATGTCCTTGTGGTGCAGCACCATCAAAAATCTGCAATTCTTTTGGTCCAAACCGACGCCCAATGGTCATTACTTCTAGTAAATCTGGGTTTTCGTACGCCATATCTGCTTCGGAAAGATGTCCAAAGGCTTCATGGACAAATAACCCAGAGAGAATAGGGTCTATCACCACAGTATAGGTATTGCCTTTGACAGATGGCAGAGATAGAGCTGCAACTGCCCTTTGTGCTGCTTCTTTGACTTGTTCATCCAAAGCCGTTAAATCTTCAAAAGCTTTGCGCGAACCAGTTGTTTCCCTTCCAGTTTGCACAGTCTCGCCGTTTCTTGCTGTGGCTGCAAAACGCATTTCCATATCCACCCAAGATTGTTCAATGAAAGTTCCTTCACTGGTGGCGAGAATGATCCTTTGGGCGCTGTCTCCATAGCGTACAGAGGTGGTGGTGATGCGGCTGTCAACGTTTCTGAGCAATTCAGTGTAGTGATCGCACAATTCTTTCTTCTTTTTCAACGAGATTTGCCGGGGATCGCTTCCAGTTAATGGCAGTATGCATACTGCTTGCACTATGTCAACTGGGGCGAGGATAGTTTCTTCATCACCAACAATCTTGGCTGCGGCGATGGCTTCTTCAATGCGATCGCTAATTGTCGAAAGCTGGTTAAAGCTGCTAAAGCCCCATCCACCTTTGTAACATGCGCGAATCTGTCCACCAACGGAGATACCTTCACTAAGGGTTTCTACTTTGTCGCCACGCAACAAGATATCAGTTCCTTCAGCTTCTTCAAGGCGAATCATCAAATAATCTACACCGAATGAGTAGCGCTTAAGTAGGTCAGAAAGTAAATTTTGAGCGTCAGCAAGTAAGGTCAGCATTTGTAGGGAACAATGAGGAACTAATTTTATTGTGCAATTATGCTGCTATGACCTGCCACTGAATGATATCAAGTTCGTCCCCCATGAACTAGCTTTCACAAACCTTGCTATGAAAATGGGCAAGGGGCAAGGGGCAAGGGGCAAGGGGCAATGGGCAATGGGCAATGGGCAATGGGCAATGGGCAATGGGCAATGGGCAATGGGCAATGGGCAATGGGCAATGGGCAATGGGCAAGGGGCAAGGGGCAATGGGCAATGGGCAATGGGCAATGGGCATTGGAAATTGGATTCTTAATTTTGAATTTTGAATTTTGAATTGTTTTGCCCATTGCCATTTAGCAAGGAACGCTAGAATCATCTTTGGAAGAACTTAAATCCCGCATCTGTTCCACCTTTCATACCTATTGCGATCTGGATATTCAAATGTGCTATTGCTTCCAAATACCGAGCATTCTTAATATCTCCCACTATCAGAGGGGCGAAACCTGCATCCGAAGCCAAGTCCGCAACTGTTTGGTTAGCATTACTGTCATTTCCGCAAATAAAAGCCGTCAGATTAGCATCCCCAAAGCTCAATTTTTCAGCTTTCATCATATCCGCAAAAATAGTGTTAAAAGCCTTTACCACCTTGGCGTTGGGAAGCAATTTTGCCATTTCTTCTCCTCCCGAATTTTCCACACCCAGTAACACAGGCGACCAATCGGAATTCAAGGGATTGGTTAAATCTACGACGACTTTCCCATCAAGTTGGTCTTTGATGCTTTCTGCCACCTCTTTTACCGCCGAATAAGGAATGGCAAAAATTAACACATCACTTTTCTTTGCGGCAGTTTCAAAATTATCTACTTCCACCTCTTTATTGAATACAGTCTCCAATTTTTTCTTGTCTTCCGAAGGATGTCTTGAACCATAAATGACATTGTGTCCTGCTTGGTCAAAGAGCTTTCCGAGATTGGTTGCCACGTTTCCGACACCGATGAAGCCAATACGCATAATGTTATTCCTTTAAGTTTCAAAATATTATTACAAAATTGAAAGGCAAATTGATTACAAACAAGCACATCTAAATTCTTGGATAGTGCAGGATCTGTTGGATGGTAAGCAGTATAGATTTGAACGTATGGTCCACACAGTACCTTATCACCTAATGAACCGTCGCGCAATCAAGGAATACGCAGTTGGATTCGCTTAAAATCCCTGTTAGAGTGTGTGGAAAATAACGTCTTAACAATAGGTTTTTCCTCATTTGCCTGAATCAGGGTAAATAAATTATGTTATCAAAATTACGAAAAAAGCTGCGAGTCACCCTAGAGTTGAACTCAAGGACACGTACTGATATTAACTTTGTCTTGCCATTGGTAGCAGTCTTCTTTGTCCTTTGTCTCATAATTACCCTGAATCGTTACTACAGTTTTTACGCCTCTTTCGATCAAGGAATTTTTAACCAAGTTTTCTGGAATAATCTTCACGGTCGATTTTTTCAAAGTTCCCTTTCTTCCAGCCTTTCCACCAATGTTGTTCACTCTGGAGAAGTTCCTACAGTTTATTACCACCGCCTCGGTCAACACTTTACTCCAGCGTTGTTACTTTGGCTACCAATCTATGCGCTGTTTCCCTCTCCTGCGACTTTAGGAGTTTTACAGGTTATATTCATCACTGCTGCGGGTTTGGTTTTGTACGTGCTGGCACGACAGTATTTAGAATCACCATTAGCAGTCATGATAACTGCCAGCTTTTACGCCGCCAATGCTGTTCTTGGTCCCACCTTAAGTAACTTTCATGACATTAGCCAAATTCCCTTGTTTGTGTTTGGCTTATTACTCGCAATGGAAAAGCGCTGGTGGTGGCTGTTTTGGGTGCTAGCAGTTTTGATTTTGGCAATTCGGGAAGATGCTGGTGTGAATTTATTTGGCGTTGGCGTTTACATGATTTTGAGTAGACGCTTTCCCCGCACTGGAGTTGCTGCTTGCATTCTCAGTTTTGGTTATATGTTACTCCTTACCAATGCAATTATGCCGCTGTTTTCTGAGGATATTTCTCGGCGGTTTATGTTGGAACGGTTTGGACAATTTGGAGATGGCGATGATAAAGCCTCCACCCTGGAAATTATTTGGGGGATAATTAGCAATCCTTGGCGATTGATTGTAGAACTCATCACACCAGTAGACCGTACAATCAAGTATTTACTTGGGCAATGGTTACCATTGGCGTTTGTACCTGCTGTTTCTCCTGCATCTTGGATGGTTGCTGGTTTCCCCCTGCTGAAACTCTTTTTGGGGAAGGGAGAAACAGTGTTAGCAATCAATGTTCGTTATGCTTTAACTGTCGTTCCTGGACTATTTTACGGCGCTATTCTTTGGTGGTGGCAGCATCCAAAAAGATTTAAACTCTCATTTCGCCGTTTTTGGGCAGTCTGTATGAGTCTTTCTTTACTATTTTCCTTTACCTCCAGTAGTTCTAGCTTAAATAGAGCATTCTATTTTCTCTTGCCAGATTCGTTTCATCCTTTGGTGTACGTATCTTTACCTCAACAATGGCATCATGTATTGCAGTTTCGCCCAATGCTTAAACAAATTCCACCAGATGCTAGCGTCTCTGCAACCACTTACCTTGTCCCTCAGCTTTCCAGTCGCCGGGAAATCATTCGCTTACCTGCACTAGAACTGCGAAACGATACACATCAGGTGATAAAAGTTGATTATGCGATCGCAGACCTTTGGCAGTTACAACAGTATCAACCAGCATTCAAAGAAGAACGTAATCTTCTACACGAACTCATACAACTATTTAACCAACTTACCAACACTCGGGAATATGGAATCATTGACTTTAGAGATGGCGTCATTCTACTCAAAAAAGCAACCACCCCTAATCCACAAGCCACAGCAGCTTGGTTAACCTTTCGCCAACAGCTTGAGAAAAAATAGACCTCTTACACTCTGCGCCTCTGCGCGAAACTTTTCATCCCCTAAATCGGCTCTGGACGTAAATTATCTCTCTTTTCAGTCTCCTGTGGACTAACGATCGCGAAGCGGCTCCCTGCTGGAGCATCGCCTGTTTTTTCCTGATTCCTCTCACTCCATATCTTGCAAATTTTGTCAATGCGTAAGTCCTAAATTAGAAGGACCACGAGAAATTCTTGAACAAACTTATACTAACTGTACATGGCAAAATGAAACTCTAGATGCAGCTAAACAGGTCGCGTTTGGAAATAGAGACCATTTAGCAAATTTTGGTTTTAAATTAGGTCTTGACAACTATCCTGTAGAAATCACAAACAACGGTGACAAAATCGCAAAGACAGCTCTGCAATATATTGAAAATCACGACCACTCCCGCTTTTTCTGTCACTTTGGCAAAATCACTCGCGATAATGAATTATTACAAGAAGGCGATCGCAATCTATGGTATAAAGTCCAGCCATACCTGATTGGAATGTTCACCGCTAAAGGTATTCCCATGCTTTGGCAAGTATTGCCTTTGACAGATGGCAGAGATAGAGCTGCAACTGCCCTTTGTGCTGCTTCTTTGACTTGTTCATCCAAAGCCGTTAAATCTTCAAAAGCTTTGCGCGAACCAGTTGTTTCCCTTCCAGTTTGCACAGTCTCGCCGTTTCTTGCTGTGGCTGCAAAACGCATTTCCATATCCACCCAAGATTGTTCAATGAAAGTTCCTTCACTGGTGGCGAGAATGATCCTTTGGGCGCTGTCTCCATAGCGTACAGAGGTGGTGGTGATGCGGCTGTCAACGTTTCTGAGCAATTCAGTGTAGTGATCGCACAATTCTTTCTTCTTTTTCAACGAGATTTGCCGGGGATCGCTTCCAGTTAATGGCAGTATGCATACTGCTTGCACTATGTCAACTGGGGCGAGGATAGTTTCTTCATCACCAACAATCTTGGCTGCGGCGATGGCTTCTTCAATGCGATCGCTTTACTGATTGACCTTAGTGAAAGCGATCGCTCTTTTGTATACATACACAAACCCGAAGCATAAGTCACTTGGTATTAACTATTGTATGTTGGCAGCTTGGTCATCTTAAGATAAAATTATCATCCCCTCGCATCTCAACCAAACCATGCAGCTGACGATAGATCTTCCCGAACAGACATTTCAAAGACTGGCTGTGATTGCACAGTTAACCAACCAATCTTTGGAGGATTTGATTGTCCAGAGCATTACCGGGAATTTACCCCCTGCTGTTGAAACTGCTCCCTCTGAGATCCAAGCTGAACTGCTTGAACTCCAAACTCTGAGTGTTGAAACATTACGGCAAATCGCTCGAAGTCAGGTGTCGCCGCTTCAGCAAGATCGGCACATGGCACTTCTAGAGCGAAATCAAGATGGTTTACTCACCCCTCAAGAGCAGCAAGAACTTCGCCAACTAACCTTGGCGGCGGATCAATTGATGCTCAAAAGATTAGCTGTCAACTAAAAAGATCTCAAATGGGTTCTATATTTCTTTTGCGCCGGGAGGAGGGTTGCTGCTCATTCTGTTCGGAAGAACTTTGCTCTGGTGACTGAGTTGGAGTCACTGGCTGTGGAGTTGCTTGTTCGGAATTTGATTGTGTAGGTGTACTTGGTATATCTTGCCTGCCGCTGGTTCCAGTTTCTGGCGTGGTTTGGGGAGCTGCTTCTGGAGTTGTTGATATGGCTCGTCTTCTACGTCCAGAATTTTCTTGCTCACTAGCAGCCTCGCGGCTTCTCTGTTGTGCTTCTTGTTGTCTTTTCTGTTGAGCTTCTAGTCTTTCTTGTCTTTCTCTTTGACGCTGTAGAGCTTCTCGCTCACTCCGTGATCCCTTCTGAATGAAATTTGCAATTAATTGTACGTTTTGTCTACCAGCAGCTGCGGAATTTAATTTAAAGTGTTTTGCTTGGTCTACCAGTGCTTCATCCAGCTCTTTATGACCACTAGGGCGAATAAGCCGGACGTTGTTAACATTACCATTCTTGTCAACATCAAAAGCAACACCTGGTCTGCCTTCAATACCTTGCCGTTCAGCCCTTTCTGGATACTTAATGTCACACTTGACACACTGTGTAAAATCCAATTGTGAAGGGGCAGGGGTTCTTGGTTTGGGAGCTGTAGCGACTTGTGTCTTACCACTTCCTTGTCCACTGCCAGTTCCTGAGCCGATACCTGAGCCAGTCCCTGAGCCGATACCTGAACCGATACCTGAACCTGAACCACTACCAATGCCAGTACCAGTTCCTGTGCCAGATCTTACAGTGCCACTTCCAGAACCAGTGAGAATACGGGGACTATTACCCCCGCCACCGCCACCAGGTTCTGGAATTACTCTGGGGGTTCGCGAAGTCCGCAACGTCCGTTTTAAATTTTGAGCAGGCTGTGGTGTTGGAGCAGGATCAGGTTTGCTTTGTGTATCTAATTGAGGAATTTTCGGTAAAGGCTCTGGCTTCTCTACTGGTGGTGTTACTATTTTTGGCGGCGGCACTACAGGTTTTGTGACTACCACTGTTCGTTTGGGCTGCACTGGTGGCTTGGGCACCACCACTGTTTGCTTGGGCAGCACTGGTTTCGGCTGTTCAACTAAGGGTTTTATTGGCTCTACAACCTTTGGTTTCGGAGCCTGTTGAAGAGGTTTGACTGGCTCTATAAGTTTTTCTACTGGTTTCGGAGCAGGCGTATCAATAACTGCCACTTCTATGGGTTCTGCGTCAAATTCTTGGACTCGCTTCAAAAAATTATTGACTATACCGGAAGCCAGTACACCAACGTGCAGCCCTAATGAGCCTATCAAACTGAAAGCGAGAAACGCTTTCAGCGCCTTTGCTTCTTTACCTCGTTGCTCTATAGCCGTACCAGAAAAGGTCATAGTTTAATGCCATCGATTATCAGCAACTTAGGTAGATTAAAACATTTACTGATAAATGTCAATTAGGCTCTTAACATCATCACTAACCTTTTGTAGAGTGGAATGTCGCTTAAATTTAGTATCTGTAGTCATTGAAAAAAAATTAGATAAAAAGTTGATAGTCAGAGATATATAATGTTTGACATGAATTTTCATTTCCTTTAATTTATATTGAGAAGTTATATCAGTTGTTACTGAGAATCTGGTAGTCTAACAGAATTAGTGGCTTGAGAAATAGTACATGCTAAATAACAATCTATTTGCAGCAGGCGGTGTGGTGATGTGGCCACTGCTAGCTTTATCTGTTCTAGCAGTTGCTCTGATTGTCGAGCGCATTAGATTTTGGGCAAAGACTTATACTCCTCAAAACCGCGTGGTGCGAGAGGTGCTGAACCTTTACCGTCTCGATAATGTTGTTGGTGCTTTAGATAAACTTCAAAAAAATGCTGATTTACCAATCGCACGCATTTTTCTGGCTGCTTTAGAACTAGAGGAACCAACTCCAGAAGAATTTCGTCTGGCATTAGAAAGTGAAGCGCAAGCCGAGATACCTTTGCTCAAGCGCTTTCAAAACATCTTTGAGACAATCATCGGTCTGGCACCGCTTTTGGGTCTTCTCGGTACGATTCTGGGATTGATTATCTCGTTTGCTGGGATAAATATCGGTGACGTGGGAGGTACTAAAACGACAACAGTCACCGCAGGGATTAGTGAAGCTCTGATTACTACTGCTAGTGGCTTGGTCGTTGCTATTTTTACATTGCTATTTGCCAACACCTTTCGGGGACTGTACCAGCGCCAAATCGCGCTCATTCAGGAGTATGGCGGACAGCTAGAATTACTCTACCGCCGTCGTTATCAACGAGGAGACAGAGCTTATGCGTCTACAAGATGAACCGGAACTACCGCTGACAATCAACGTTGTGCCGTTGATTGATGTGACGTTTGCCCTTTTGACGTTTTTTATCATGTCAACGCTATTTCTAACGCGATCGCAGGGATTACCAGTTAACTTACCCAAAGCGGCGACAGCACAAACAGAGCGTCCAGCACAAGTCACAGTGACAATCAATAAAAGTGGGCAAATCTTCTTGGATAAGCAGATGATTAGTCTGGAACAGCTGGAAAACGGTGTGCGACAAAAAATGCAACCACAACAACAAATGATGGTTGTGTTAAATGCAGATGAAGGAGTGCATCACGGTCAAGTCGTAGCAGCAATGGATAGAGTACGGCGAGTGGAGGGAGCAAAATTAGCGATCGCGACTCAAAGACCATAGTCACCTCCGCTTCTCCTAAGGGAGACGCTGCGCGTTCGCCCTTGGCGTCGCCCGTTGGGCGAACGCTTCAAGTAAAAAGTTAAAAGTTAAAAAGCAAAAGAAAGAAGAGGATTTACTTTTTACTTTTACTTTTTACACAACTTTGTGCGCTGTCACGTATCACTTTTATATGATGTGTTACTCAATCTATTTTTCTGACTGAAATTGCGATAACTTGGACATTCCAGTTTTCTATTCAAGTTAACTTAACGATTCAATCAGCTTCACAACTCGTTCCTTGACTTCATCTCGAACACGGCGGAAGGTTTCTATATCTTGACCTTCTGGATCTTTAAGTTGCCAATCTTCAAACACATCTCTGACTATCCATTCTTCAGGTAAATTGACTCCACAACCACAAAGAGAAATCACAGCATTGTAATCGTCTGCTTTGAAATCGCAAAGAAACCCGGTTTCTACCAAAAATCGTCTGTTTCGCAACCAAATACGAACGAAGAAACCGGGTTTCTAACAGATGGTGCGTAAGTCCTATAATCGTCTGCTTTGAAATCGCTTAAAGGCTTGGAAGTCTGATTACAAATATCAATGCCAATTTCTGACATGACTTGGATAGTTGTCGGATCTACATAACTTGTTTCCAATCCAGAACTACTGGCGGCAATTTTGCCTTCTCCCAATGTGCGAGCAAATCCTTCTGCCATTTGAGAACGACGAGAATTTTTCTTACAAACAAACATCACTTTTTTCATTGTAGGATTTCTGATAACGATAAACGACTTGGATATCAATTTTAAAGTATATCTCTATCATTTCAAAAAAAATTGATTTATCAAGATATACAATCTGACAGCTTACACAAATTAATCTAAAAATCGATATTTCAGGAAGGGTCTTGACAGAAACGAGTAGGCAAAATTTGGTATAGGCGGCGGAACTCTGACAGGTACTGCTCTAATGCAGCAAATTGAGGTATGTTGAGGCTATAGTAAATCCAGCGTCCTTCCTGACGAGAGCGAACCAAACCAGCTTCCCTGAGAGTTTTCAAGTGAAAAGACAATTTTGACTGGCTGACCCCTAAAGCATCGCACAAGTCACACACACAAAGCTCTTTATTTCGCAGTAGCTCGATAACGCTAATCCTCAGTGGATCAGAAAGAGCATGAAAACCGATAATAATTAGATCGGGACTGGCTGCGGAGGGGGATTGCATTAATAGAAATTTAGGTAAAAGTATTCTATCTCTATTGTGAAATAGAAAATTGAAGTTGCAAGTACTCGGTGAGAGCACAAGTGCAAAGTTTTATACCCTTTAGACCCGAAGAGAGTTACTTAAACACCACGTTTCTTTATAATCTCACGGTAAGTCTGTGCAGCGTTGGTTGGTTTGCGCTTGAGTTCTGGATCACTATCTAGCTCAATATGGTATAAGCCAAAATCACTGTTTGAATCAAATTTCAGACCCCACTCACGGTTAGAGGTAATGCCCCAGCAGAAGTAACCTTTTACCTTCACACCTTCGTGACAAGCACGTTGCACCTCAAGTAGGTGTTGGCGAATATAATCTTCACGCTTGACAGTATGGTCTGCCACATCAACACAGCCGTTTTCAACAATCATAATTTCTTTACCTGGAAACAGCTTAGCGTGAAACTTAAGCATATCATAGAGAACACCCGACCAAACTGGTGCATTGCCATAGCGACCAAAAGCTGCATCCATTAACTGTCTAATACGGGGAATACGTAAATTACTGATGCCCCAGTAGTAATCCAAACCAACAAAATCCTGTTGACCAACACACTCTGGGGGACAAAGGAAGGTCGGTAGTTTACCAGCCATGCCAAGATGCCACCAGTTACTAGTTAGTGCGGTTGAAAGAATACTGACAACCTTCGCTACAGGTTCAAAAATTTGCACAAGAGAACGCAGCAAGGGCAGGCGTTGTTCGCTTTTAACCGGATAAAATATCACTTTGCTTTCATCACCGAAAATTTGTCGAGCCACAGCACGAGCCAAATCGATTTCCAAGCCACTGAACTCACCAGTTTTGGGATCACGGTAGCTAAATCCTGGCACATTGTCTTTAACAGCAACAATCAAGTGACCCCGGTTTTGAATGCGACTTAGCAGGGGTTTAGGTAGAGGCTTATCCGGTACTAGGGTTTGTCCGACAGCTTCACCAGTGATATTTCCTAGGGTTGATCGCCTACCAAGACGAGGTGGTTCTGGCAAAGGTTGACCGGGGAAGTGACGTTTAAAGCTTTCTGCCCATAACCCTGATTCTTTAAATTGTCGCACTGCTATGTCTACCTGATTGAGCAATTCGCGATCGCCCTTTACAACCGCTGCTGCGTAAGGTTCTTGCGTCATTTTGTTGCCCACCAGCCGATACTGCCCCGGATTCTGTTGTACGATTCCTAACAAGATAGTATCATCAGCTAGGATAGCGCTCACCTGCTCGTAGTCCAGCATTCTTTGCGCTTCCTCGTACTCAGGTACTATCTCAACGCCAACTTTGGACAGCAGCCTATTAACACTCATCTCTGCGGTAGTGCTTTTTACCACAGCAACTTTTTTCCCATCTAAATCTTGAAGTTGCTGAATAGAACTTTGTGACTTCACCAGTATAATTTGACCCGCCACGTAGTAAGCTTCAGAAAACGCAACTTGTTCTCCTCGCTCCGGCGTCACAGTCAAGGTAGCAATTACAACATCTACCTGTCCTTTTTCTAACAATGCTCGCTCAGTGAAGCGCCTCCCCTGAGCAATGAGGTCTTCCTTGCTGCGAAGACGAGTGACGTTAAGGTCTACTAGTCTTTGCAACCACAGAGGTAAACCGAGTAGCATCGGATTTGCTCCCACTTGAGCATCTGGATATAATTCCTTGATAATCGTCCTGGCTCTGGTGTGTGCAATGAACAAATTTCGCATCAAATCGCCTACAGCGTTCATCTGCTGTGCCATGCTTGCACCTCTAGGAAGACCAGGAGGCATAAAATAAGCTCTCTCCCACCAAGGTTTGACATATCCGTAAATGAGTTGACTTGGTTCGTTAAAAGTAATCCAGTAGCGTACTAAATCACCCAGTCGCTTGGCTGCTTCATGGACATAACCAGCGTAAATTGCGGGAAAATCATCAACAATGAGACCACCTCGTTGTTCTACATGAATTGGATGGGTGAAGTGATGCAAGGTGACGATAGGTTCCATCCCATGCGATCGGATAGTTTCAATCAGTTGGCGATAATGGTTAAAGGCTTCCTCATTAAACTCACCTGGCAATGGTTCTACTCGCGACCAAGCGATAGAAAAGCGAAACGCTTTGCAACCTAGAGACTTTGCTAGGGCAATATCTTCAGTGTAGCGGTTCCAGAAGTCAGTGGCTTGACCGCGTAGCGTTAAAGCGCGACGACGCTCCCACACATCCCGAATATCTTCATAACGAGAGTCATAGGCTTCGCATTGGTGGTCTGCCGTTGCAACACCGAACATGAATGATTCGCTTAAGGGTGAGAGGTTCGCCATGAGAGTGACTCCTTATTTAGTATTTTGAACCGCAGATGGACAAGAGACGGACGCAGATAATTTATCCGCGTGCATCCGCGTGCATTTGCGGTTTATTTTGAAAAGAAAGTAAGCCCATTTTGCCATTTTGAGAATATAGCTTTTCGAGAAAACGTGCTCCCTCTAAAGAACGATTCTTAACAAAAACAAAGTGGGGAATCCAAAACCACTTCAAAAGGCGAAAGCTCCATCCTGTTGCTTTTTCCCAAGAACCAAAGCGGGTGCGACCATTTCCCAAGTCTTCCATGTAGTAAGTATGACGAGCATAAAAACCAGGAAGAATTGTGACTTCCCAGGTTACTTTGCGCTTATCTTCGAGTTCGACAATTTTAGCGATCGCTGGCATTTTATAAAGAAACAATCCACGAATCGGTTGAAAGAACCAAATCAGTTGTTGACCTAGCACAAGTTCATGATTAAATGCTCGAAAAAAGCATTGATTCCATTGATGCCAAGTATTGGGACTCACAAAAGTTTCCCACATAATATTAATAGGAACATTTACATCTACAAATCCATGCACTGGTGTCATATCGTTGGATACAGCAAGAAATTCAGCTTTCGTTTTCTCGATACTCATTGTTCTTCTCTCTTTCCTCTAGCTTTTCACTCGTTCCCAGACTATTTATCGCAGAACGAGAAAACTCAGCATTAAACTAGTGAACAGTGAACAGAGGAGCACAGGAGCAGAGGAGAAGAATAATTTTTGCCCATTGCCCATTGCCCATCGCCCATTGCCCATTGCCCATTGCCCATTGCCCATTGCCCATTGCCCATTGCCCATTGATAACTGTTAAAGTGTTGCTTCCAAGTGTTTCAAGATGAGAGGATACACATCTTTTGCCGCATTCTTACCGAAGATGCAATCGATATGTCCATAATTGGGTATGATATAACGCTTATATAATTCCTTCCCATTGATCCCCTGCAATATTCTATAAGTGATTTGGGTACTTTCAGGTAGCCAGCAATTATTTTCAGCACCATGAATAAAGGTAATGGGAATTGCCAATCGTTCTATGTAACGAATGTAATCTTCCGCACTATTAGCGCTGACCACATGACCCTTACGTACCATCAAGGCAAGATGTTCAAAGCTACTGATGTTAGCGACACCAAAAAGTTCGTGCAAATTATTATACGTAGCTGTATTCAATTGGTCGAGTTCATACAACTGTCCGTACATAAAGGAAATCCGCCGACTGACTGGGCTAATGTCTGCATCTCCTGCATCAACAGGATACAACTTCAAAGCTTTGTCAAAAAGCTCGTTTATCCAGTTTGCGTGAGTATCAACGTAGGCGGTTAGGGATTCTATACCCAAAGTCCTTAACAGCGAAGGTAGATGCAAACCAGATTTAAGCCAAGTCATGGTTGGTACCTTCATATGAGTAGCTATTTGGGAGCAAACCGCAGAACGCACTCCTTGTAGTCCTGCAAGCATCGCCATGAAGAAAGTGGTTGCACCGAAGCAGTGTACGACCATTTGCACGCTTTTAGCGCCTGTGATTTCACGCACTTTGTCTACTGCTGCGGGAAAATCCTTCAGTGCGACATCATCGCCAGTGGAGTGAGAGACAGATACTGGTAACTCAATACTGGCACGATAATCTAGCAGCCAGACATCGTAACCATGAGTAAACAGATACTCAAGCAAGTTGGTTTCGATAGTGTCAATTGAGAAGATCAAGCTTGACACCCCAAGACCGTGTACCAGCATTACTGGTCCTTTGGAACCGCCTTGATAGCGAGTCAGCCGCAGTTGCACTCTATCAATGGTTTTGAAGAAATAGACTTCGGGGGCGCAGACTCGCAACTGTCGTTTCTTGCGGGGTGGTGCATCAGGATTGAAAACAGTAGATCTGGCGAAAATTTCTCCATAGACATCAAATAATATACCAGCAAAAAAGTGTCCAAAGCGAGCTGTGAGTTCCAATCTTTGCTTGATATTTTCGGTGTTAGTCACCCGTAACGTAGACATTTGACGCAGGAAATCTGCTGGTAGAATCTTCAAAATTCCTCGACCCAGTACTGAGCTGTTGATACTATCGTCATCATGCACGGTAATATACAAGGTGGTGGTGTCTGTCCAAACGTCAAAATCTGAATTGTCGTGTATAATTTTGAGTCCATCAAGATAGTATACTTTACCATTTTCGGCAGTCATTTTCATGCGATAGAGCATTTGCCGAGTTCCTACCCGTTCCGGGTCAATGCTAAATAAGTTAAATTCTCCATCGCTTACAGTCAATGCTTGGGGTGAAAGTACAGGTGCAGTGACAGTACCAACCATTCTGGCTTTGTGGTTTTCATCTGCGAGCATCTTCTCCAAGTCGTCAGACGTAACTGTGAGTGTGAATTCAAACCGAGAGTCATCCTGCTTACCCTGTTTTGCTGCACGTTCATAGTCATCTTTGACTTGAGTGGAGAAATAACCACGCATGGTTTCGGTGAACTCAATTCCTGGTTGCTGTGGTAGCGGTGGTGTTGCGGGGGTCGAGGGTAAATTATAGTTAATGTTCCATCCATGGTCTTTGGCTATCAAGGCACAGCATCGTTCTGCTATTGCTGAAATGGTCAGCAGAGGATTAACACCAAGTGAACGAGGAATCACCGAACCATCGCAAACATACAAACTCTCATGCACCGCTGTACCATGACCACCAGAAAATACTTGTCCTTTGTGGTTAACAACACCCCCTTGGGCATCTTCTGCCATAATACATCCACCCAAAGGATGTACAGTAATCAAGTCTTTTTGGAAAAGTGTGCTCCAGATGGGGTTGGGAACTTGGGTACCGCCTAAAGGTGTCGTGGCTTCCACGAGACGGTTATTCACGCGTTCAAAGATGGGTTGCTTACCTATATAGTCCCAGTCGATACGCAGACGGTCATTTTCTAAGTACATCCTACCGTTAGCGTTATCATGAGTCATCACCAAGTAGGTCTGAGTGTTATTAACTGCTCCTTTGTATGCCCCAAACAACAAACTTTCTAATTCACGCTTTTGTTCTTTGACAAGATCTGCTAAACCGCTGTCTGTATCCTTGCCTAACAGCTTGGCTGCTTTAGCAAAGGCTTCGGGGAGCAAGGACGAGATACCTCCAGGAATGGAACCCTCCTCAATAACCATCCCGTTATCTAACTGCGGCTGTTCGCGCATATCAATAACTCCGGTAATGCAAGGTCCGACAGGTTTCATTTCGTCTGCGGGATAGTTACCAAAACCGATACCGTTAATAACTTGGTCAGTATTGTAACCGAAAGCCAGGACATCGCCGTTGCCAGTAAAGTGATATCCTAACTGCTCTGACACAGGTAAACCATAAACTGCAGAGCGCAGGAGAATTTCCGTAGAGCCAAGGGTACCAGCAGCTAAGATAACAATGTCAGCACTAACAAACAAAGTTGGAGCATTAAATTTCTCGCGTCCTGAGTTGATTAATTGGTAATGAACGAGCCAGCGTTCGCCTTGCTTTTCAATTCGCCGTACAGAGACTTGAGTATAAATTTCTGCACCGTGGTTCTTAGCATCAGGCAGATAATTCATTAAAGTCGTATTTTTTGCTTTATGATTGCAACCAGAAACGCAATCACCACAGAGATGACATTTGTTTTGTTCTACCCCAACATGATTGACTCCATCTTGAAAAGTCACATTGATGGGTGTTCGATAAAATTTTTCATTTAAGTATTGAGCAGACTTTTCTAATGCCTGTAATTTTGGTAATGGTGGAAAATCTTGTGGGTACGGCGTGGGTTTGAGCATTTCTTCAGCATGGCGATACCCATCTGATAATAGAGTTTCTACATCATTACGCAAGCCTTGGGGCCAACGCGAATCAGCCAAGACACGGGGTTCGGCTGGTAAAGACACATTAGCGTTGACAAGCGATGTGCCACCTAGCCCACAACCAACGAATACGTTAATCTCGTCATTAACGTGAAAGTCGTACAAGCTCGTACGTGAACCCAGATGTTCCTTTGGTAAGTCCACCTGCATTTCGGAAACTGCTTCTATCTCGGTGTCAGGATACTCACCTGGTTGGAGTTCTTTCCCTCGTTCCAGCACGCACACCTGCTGTCCCGCACGCGCTAGACGCGAAGCAGCGATCGCACCACCATATCCAGAGCCAATCACGACAACTGTATAATGATTTTTTAAATTTTCAATTGAGCTTGATAAACGCGTCATTGTATGCATCCCTTGGGATAGTGATAATTGCTCAATAGCCTTCAGCTGCAAGGACTATCAAACTCTCTTTTTAAATTGTTAGGTTAAATTTTAACTTCAACAGCACCACACAAATTTCCGCAAAATGTCCCAACTTGTTTACCTTTGGTTTAATAGCGAATCCGTCATCCTATAGCAATCCTAAATAAGAGCGTGAACAACAAGATTCCCGACAACTCTTATGAAGTCGGGAAGGGTGAACATGCTCGATTTTCACAACCTATTTAGGATTGCTATAGGAATCCGGTTTGATTTGGTGAACTAACTCGTAGGGGGAGGGAACAGGGAACTCTTAAGAAGGAATAAAGGTGCACCTAGCTGAGCAAAAATCAAATAGGAATCCTATATATAGTAGGCGTTGATTATATCGCTATGGACTTTTTGTGCTAATCTTAACGAGACAAAACTTTAACACTGTAAAGCATTCTCATGCAATCTTCTAGCCAAAAGCTGCGACAATTGCTGGAACGTCCTGAAATTCTCATCATTCCTGGCGTTTACGATTGTCTGGGAGCAAAACTGGCTGAACAATTAGGTTTTGAATTGGTGGCTACTAGTGGCTTTGGTATCGCTGCTTCCACACTTGGTTTACCAGACTACGGTTTAATGACAGCTACAGAAATACTTGCCAGCACAGGACGAATTGCTCAGTCAGTGAGTATACCCCTGATTGCTGATATGGACACTGGCTATGGCAACGCTTTAAACGTCATCCGAACTGTAAAGGACGCTGTACAACAAGGAATTGCGGGAGTGATACTAGAAGACCAAGAATGGCCGAAAAAATGCGGTCACTTTGAGGGAAAACGAGTCATTTCGATGGCTGAACATGTTGGCAAAATTCGCGCAGCTGTGCAAGCGCGTGGTGACAGTGGTTTGGTAATTATTGCTCGCACTGACGCTCGTGCTCCATTAGGTTTGGAAGAAGCAATTTGTCGTGGTAGAGCTTACATTGATGCTGGAGCAGATATCCTGTTTGTTGAAGCGCCTCAATCTGTTGAGGAACTACAAAAAATCGTTTCTGCGTTTCCAGATATCCCTCTGGTAGCTAATATTGTTGAAGGTGGCAAAACCCCCCAACTCTCGGCGTCACAGTTGCAACAGTTAGGTTTTAAGATTGTGTTTTTCCCAGTTTCTGCTTTACTTGCAGCGACAAAAGTCATGACTGCTTGCTTGCGTCAACTGAAAGAACAGGGAACTACGGCTCATTTTCAAGACTTAGTTGAGTTCAAGGAGTTTCAAAATCTTATCGGTGTGCCTCAATATCTGCAAATAGAGAAGCAATTTACCAGTATCAAAGACTCGCGCACGAGTGTTTGATGTCAAATCCATTTGCAATGGCTTTGCCTAGTACTACAACGAGACTTTAACGAAGCTATGAAGGTTGTAGACTGGCACTTCCACAAAAGAGATGAAAAATCATGGGTGCAAATCTGATTCAAGTAGACCAGGGAAAGCAGCGATCGCGTCTACAGTGATAAGTACACCTAGTACAACAAGGCAAAAGTAAAAAGTGAGCGTAAGCTCCAGGAGGGTTTCCCGACAGAAATATCTGGCGAACTTGTCCCTTGCGCGTCTCCCTTAGGAGAAGGGCGTTGGCGTAGCCTCTGTTGGAGGAGACACCCGTTGGCTCAAGCCTCCGCAGGACTTACGCGAGTGCGTCTGGTGAACCAGTACTGCAGGAGGGTTTCCCGACAGAGGTATCTGGTGAACCCGAAGGGTGACAGGAGAAGGGTAAAAAGAAAGAATCAAGATGCAGCAAGCTTTTTACCTATTTGATGATCCTAGCCTTATTTCCGCCATGACGTACTAGTACAACACGGCGGAAATAGAGTTACCATTAAGCAGCCAAAACCTTGCCCTTATAAGTCCACTTAAATGGTTTCGCCATAGTGCGATTAAAGTAGTTGATGAAATCTTCGATGCGGGTTTTG
>JAHHHH010000103.1 GCA_019359415.1 Iphinoe sp. HA4291-MV1
GTGCTGGTATCTTATGACCCCACCAAGACTGGTGTACAACGCCCGCAGCCAACACCTGCTAGTTGTCCTGCGCCGAGATAGCCTAACACAAAACGTTTATTGTTGGGTTGCGCTACGCTTAACCCAAAGTTCAAAGCTCGAAGTTCCGAGTTCAAAGCTTGAAGTTCCGAGTTCAAAGCTTGAAGTTCCGAGTTCAAAGCTCGAAGTTCCGAGTTCAAAGCTCGAAATGCCGAGTTCAAAGCTCGAAATGCCGAGTTCAGAGCTCGAAATGCCGAGTTCAAAGCTCGAAATGCCGAGTTCAAAGCTCGAAATGCCGAGTTCAAAGCTCGAAATGCCGAGTTCAAAGCTCGAAATTCCAAATTTTCAGTTGAAGATTAGACCGCTTAGCGTACAATAACCGGGGTTTGGCACGTGTGCAACAAGAAAGTATAGAAGGAGCGATCGCCTGGTTTTTGAGAAATTTCTAGTGCTTCCCGTTCAATATTGTAAACTATAGCAATCCACGCATCATTCGTAAAAGGCGAGAAACCCGGTATCTCAAAGATACCGGGTTTCTAGGAATTCGCAATTTTTACAAATTAAATAGGATTGCTATAGTAAACGAAGTTGGTTTTGTTGAGTCAGAAATTGGCAATGGAGAGATGGGAATTGTCCTCCTTGTCCTCCTTGTCCTCCTTGTCCTCCTTGTCCTCCTTGTCCTCCTTGTCCCATTGCCCATTGCCCATTGCCCATTGCCCATTGCCCATTGCCCATTGCCCATTGCCCATTGCCCATTGCCCATTGCCCATTGCCCATTGCCCATTGCCCATTGCCCCTTGCCCATTGCCCATTGCCCATTTTCTCACCAACACGTTTTGACCACACCCCATCACTCAATCCGCAAGTTAAAGGGTAAACGAGCATATATACCTTGTGGATCGTTCATCTTGTGCAGAATTGCTAATTCCTGTTGTAGTTTTTGGAATTCAGCCATCAACGGATCTGGTGCTTTGAGTTGCGCTTTATCCACGCCGAAAGCAGTTTGCGCTTCTTCAGTAACCCGTCCAAACCAGCGTTCTCCGAAAGAGCCTTCTTTAGGATACTCTTGCAATTCCCAATTGTCTCCCAGATTCGCGGCAACAGCAGCGTATTTAATGGCAGCATCTAAGCCGCCAATTTCATCCACCAAACCTATTTTCTTCGCCGCTACACCTGACCAAACTCGTCCTTGAGCAATTTCAGCTACCTTTTGCTTTGGTAGTTTGCGACCTTGTGCTACTTTGTTGAGAAATACATCGTAAACTCGGTTGACGCTACGCTGATATATTGCCAACTCCTGCGGAGATTTGGGGCGAGCAACAGTTTGAGTATCAGCATAGCGAGCAGTTTTGACTGAATCCCAGGTGATACCATTATCATTCCCCAATTTTTGGAGATTGAGTATTTGTCCAAACACACCTATCGAACCTGTAATTGTGTTAGGCTCAGCAAAAATGCGTTTAGAGTCTGTAGCAATCCAATAGCCACCAGAGGCGGCGACATTACCCATCGACACTACAACGGGTTTCTCCTGACCAGTTAGTCGTACTTCCCTTTGTATGACTTCGGAACCTGTTACGCTTCCACCTGGACTATTTATCCGCAAGACAACAGCCTTGACATCTTTATCCTGTCGCAATCGCCGGAAAATTTTTGCAAAGCGATCGCCACCCACATCTCCACCTTCTCCTTGTCCATCGACAATTTCCCCCTCGGCATAAACAACCGCAATTTTGTTTTGCGAGTCGCGTTCTACACCTAGAGACTTCCCTGGAACTTCCGCATACTCTCTCAGGCTGATTTGACGGAAGGTTTTATCTTTCTTGTCGCTGTTGGTCAACTGCTTAAGGTCAGCAACCACCTGATCCAAATATGCGACTTTATCCACCAAGCGGTTTGTTTTGGCTTGATCTGCCAACAACAAAGCTTGATTATCTGCGATCGCCTGCAACTGTGGCGGATTTATTTTGCGACTTGCTCCTACCGTAGCACGCCACTCTGCCCAAACATCATTCAACAGTTGCTGAGTTTGTTGGCGGTTTTCTGGACTCAGCTTTTTGAGTATCAACGGTTCAACAGCTCCTTTGAACTTACCTACCCGTACAATCTGAACGCCAACGCCGTACTTCTGTAGAGCACCGGCGAAGAACAAGGGCTGAACACTCAAACCATTGATTTCCATTGCTCCCAGCGGATTAACCACGATGGTATCAGCCACAGAACTTAAGTAATATTCCCTTTCCCCCCAATCCATACCATATGCTACAATCTTTTTCCCAGCAGCACGGCACTTCTCCAACGCCTGACGGACTTCCTTAAGAGTAGCAAAGCCTGTAACTCTATCTTCTGTAGTGCGACTTGCATCCAAGTATATACCGACAATTCGTTTATCACGCCGTGCTTTTTCCAAAGCCTCTAGAACTGTATGGAGTGATATTCTTTTGTCATCCTCACCTGATAATGCTTCTTGAAGCAATTCACTAGAATTTGGCTCACCATCAGTGATGTTCGTAGACAAATCAAAAACCAGCACTGATTTATCTTTGACAACAGGACCCCCATCTTTGAATGAAGCTACTGTAAACAGCAGCAATAACAGTCCAGTCGTTCCTAGACCGCAGAAAATGAACAGTCCTAGTAGGCTTCCGAGTAGACTGGCAAAAGTTTGTTTGAGAAAATTACGCATACTTCAATCTTTAGTCATTAGTGAGCCAGCGCTGCAGGAGGGTTTCCCTCCGTAGGCGACGGGCGTTCCCGAAGGGTCGTTAGTCATTAGTTATCAGTCGTTAGTGCTTAGACTTCATGATTGAGGACTAATGACTTCGTATCTTCTTAATATTTCCACTTTTCTATGATCCAATAAGCTAAAAACTAGGGGTTAGAATCTGTAAGTGAATTCTTACCCATGCCTACCTATTCTTACTCATTTCTAGATAGCTCGCTAACTGGTTGCAAAATTATGGTACAAACTAGTACTGAACAAAATCCCCTCACTAACAATCCCCCCGATTGGTCCGCAATATTGCAGCAATTGCTTAATGGTCAATCACTTTCTGTTTCCCAAGCGTCTCATTTAATGAACGGTTGGCTCACAGAAGCTATTCCAAGTGTGCTATCTGGTGCAATTTTAGCAGCGATTCAAGCTAAGGGAGTATCTGCCCAAGAGTTACTTGGCATGGTCGAAGTTTTACACTCTCAGTCCATCAAACCAAAGTTACGGGATCACGTTGTTGGTAATTTACCCCTGGTCGATACCTGTGGTACTGGTGGAGATGGAGCAGCAACTTTCAATATTTCCACATCCGTTGCTTTTGTGGTGGCAGCTTGTGGGGTAAAAGTTGCAAAGCATGGCAATCGTTCCGCCTCTGGGAAAACTGGTTCTGCAGATGTATTGGAAGCTTTAGGCGTTAATCTCAAAGCCGACACCGAAAAAGCTCAAGCCGCCTTAGAGACAGTTGGCATGACTTTTTTGTTTGCACCAGATTGGCATCCCGCTCTCAAAGCGATCGCTCCTTTACGAAAAACGCTCAAAGTACGCACAGTTTTTAACCTACTCGGTCCGCTGCTCAACCCACTACGACCTACAGGACAAGTGATTGGGGTTAACGACCCAGCAATGATTGAGATTTTTGCCAAAGTTCTCAATCAACTGGGAACTCGCCGAGGAATTACTCTTCACGGACGAGAAAAATTAGACGAAGCAGGATTAGCAGATAAAACTGACTTGGCAGTACTATCAAACGGACAAATACACCTGCTCGAACTAGATCCACAAGATTTAGGTTTAAACCCCGCTCCAATTACTACACTACGAGGTGGAGATGTTCAAGAAAATGCAGACATTCTTAAAGCAGTCTTGCAAGGTAAAGGGACTGCACCACAGCAAGATGTCGTTGCGTTAAATGCTGCTTTAGCATTGTATGTTGGTGAAGCAATAACAGATAGTGGCGACTTTTCAAACACTTTTTCTCAAGCCGTAATTTTTGTTAAAGATGTTATTCAAAGTGGAGAAGCTTGGAAGAAGTTGGAACAACTAGCTCAATTTCTCCAGTGATATATCCCGGTGATAAACCTTCATTTAACGTGAATTCGAGCGACAGTTAGCAACGGATTAAAAACGGATGTAACAGATAGTTTTTAGGACTTACGCAGAATCTGTCAGAAACCCGGTTTCTTCGTTCGTATTTGGTTACAAAACAAACGATTTTTGGTAGAAACCGGGTTTCTTTGCGTAAGTCCTGAGTTTTGTTGGAATTTCAAGCAATTCATCCGTTTCATCCGTTACCAAATCCGCTGCTAATGACTTGCCTATCGAACTGACGTTATTTAGGAACGTCGCACATTGATACAGCACCATTCGTTTTGCCGCCAAATATTTGCAACAACCCAACCATGTTTCTCTAGAGTATCGACGACGGCTTTAGATTGCTCAAGTAATATGCCACTAAAGATACCCCAAGTACTGGGTTTAGCGATCGCACTCAAATCTGGAACTAAATTTATAATGACATCAGCCAAAATATTACAGACAATACCATCTACAGGTTGTTCAAGCAGTTCTGTCAAAACGTCTAAACTACCCTCCGCCACTACCAAGCGTTCTGGACTTATGCTGTTGAGTGCACGGTTTTCTGCGGTTGACTTGACTGCTAAGGGATCAACATCTACTGCGTAAACCTTCGTTGCTCCCAATAACAGTGAGCCTATTGAAAGGATACCAGAACCACAGCCAATATCCGCAATAACCACATTTTGACTTTCTTTTTCCTTCTCCAAAAAAGGCTTATTAACTTCGCTAAATCGCATTTCCAGGGATTCCAGGCACAATTGTGTCGTAGCATGAGCGCCAGTGCCAAATGCGACACCTGGGTCTAAGCGAAGGATGAGGCGGTCAGAATTTTCTGGGACTGGTAGCCATGCAGGGTTGATGAGAAAGCGATCGCCAATTTCCTGGGGTTGCCAATATTGTTTCCAGCTACTCGCCCAATCTTGCTCATCAATCACCTCCCACTGCACAACAGGTACAGAAAGCCCCATACATAGAGCATCTTGACGCAACCACTGTGAGAGCACTGCTAGATCTGAAGGTTGTGCTTGGAATTGCGGTAAGTAACTCTTTATCAAAAAGTTATTTCCTTTTCGTTCACTAGCTGTTCCGCGACAGCCAAAATTTTCCAGTCGCCAAAAGACAGAATCTTCTAGCTCTGGCTCACAAAGAATTTGTAGTTCCCACCAAGTGTTTGCCATATTGACACTCCCCTGGCTGTTAAGATTTCGCTTTGCTCATCTTAACTTAAAGCCAGGGGATTCTTGGTTCATCGAGACCACTTAGATTAGGTTCCTTGCGTCATCTAACCCAGAGGTGGGACTCTCCACGCCAGGTGCTACAACGGGGGGAACCCCCGCAACGCACTGGCTCCCAAGCGTTAACTTTCCGAGTGCCCCTCGGTAGTTGCATTACTGCAAGTCCTGTTTTATTGAAACGATTTGTTTCAAAATTCTGATTTGTCTAGCCCCTATGAATCTTTTACCTACTGCTAGGAAGAAACTAGAACAATGCAGTAGAACCGCATAGACTCAGTTGTCAAGGTTCAGATTGCCGCTAGGCAGTTAGGTTTTTATACAGGTTAATTACCTTGCCTGTTATACTTAATTGTACTGACAATTGGCGGGATATGTCAAGAACAAAAAAGCTAGATATTAGAGTATCTGAGTACGAATTCCTTCAACTACAACAAGAAGCGGAAAGACAAGGTTGTTCAATGTCTGACCTAGTTCGGAAATACATTTCTAAGCTTCCCAAACCAAACATCACCGCAGGGTAAACCCTGCATCGTGGCTTTCATGAGCCACTGCCGTGCGGGGGTTCCCCCCGTTGAGGCATGTGGCGTCCCCGGCCTGAAGACGCGGGGTTTTCAGCCTACCTTTTTATAAAGAACTCAGAATTCAGGAGTCAGGAGAAATAATTTCTTCTGACTTCTGACTTGGTGACTCCTATAGTGTTACCGTATACGCATCACGAATTCCAGGCACTTTGGTAATCTCAGGTAAAATCCCATCAGGCAAGGGATCATCAAGGCTGAGAACCATCACCGCATCACCACGAATAATTTTGCGACCGACCTGCATACTGGCAATATTGACATTAAAGCTGCCAAGTAGGGAACCGAGTTTGCCAATAATCCCTGGCATATCACGGTGTAGAGTAAAGAGCATATGTTGGCTGGGGGGAACGTTAATTGGAAAACCATCCAAGTTGGTGAGGCGAATTTCTCCATCACCCAACAAAGCACCTGTGACAGAATGATTCCCCAAAGAACCCGTAGCTTCTAGGTGCAGGGAACCAGCATAGTCTTTAATTGAAGCATCCCGCGTTTCAATAACGCGAATTCCCCGCTCTTTAGCCTCAATACTGGCATTAACGTAATTAACCCGTTCCCGCAGAGCTTTGTAAAGTAGCCCTTTCAAGGCTGCTACCACCAAAGGCTGACTCTTGTTTGTTGCCAATTCGCCTTGTAGCCGGACATTGAGCAACTCCACTCGTCCACCAGCCAACTGTCCTACCAAGCTACCCAAGGTTTCCGCTAACTGCATGTAGGGTTTGAGTTCTTCCATCACATTAGGACTCAGTCCGGGAATATTCACCGCTGAACGCGCAGGAAGTCCTAACAACACATCCCGAATTTGTTCAGCAACGTCAATTGCGACATTCACTTGTGCTTCTGTTGTCGAAGCGCCCAAATGTGGAGTGAGGATAGCTTGTTTCCCGAGTGATTTTAATGAGGACTGGCTCAATGGTTCTGCTTCATACACATCCAGCGCCGCACCGGCAATTTTACCCTCCTGTAGAGCGATCGCTAATGCTTCTTCGTCAATAATGCCACCGCGAGCACAATTGATAATGCGGGCGGTGGGTTTCATTTTTGCCAATCTTTCGGTGTTGATTAAGTGGGTAGTTTCTGAAGTTTTGGGAATATGTAACGTGATGTAGTCTGCTTGCTGTATCAATAAATCCAAATCAACTAATTGACAGCCAAGTTGTTCTGCTCTATCAGTGGAAATGAAAGGGTCGAAAGCTAACAGTTTCATTCCCATTGCCTTCGCAACAGCAGCAACATGAGAGCCAATTTTACCTAAGCCGACAATACCCAAAGTTTTTTTATAGACTTCAGCTCCAATGAAGCTTTTACGATCCCACTCACCACGTTTCACTGAAGCGTTCGCATCAGGAATGTAGCGAGACAAAGACAGCATCATCGCCAGCGCGTGTTCTGCAGCAGCAATTGTGTTCCCCTCTGGAGAATTGACGACCACAATTCCTCTGCGAGTAGCAGCGGGAACATCTACATTATCCACACCCACACCAGCACGACCGATGATTTTTAACTGCGTTCCAGCTCCAATGATTTCTTGGGTAACGCGGGTTCCAGAGCGAATCATTAGCGCGTCGTACTCACCAATGATTTCTACCAGTTCCTCTGGTTTTAATCCTGTTTTCACATCTACAGTGGCAACTTGGGAAAGAATATCAATCCCAGCCTGGTCAATTGGATCGGAGACAAGAACCTTAGACATGATTGCTTATTTTAAAGCTAGAGGTATTCGGTGAAAACCGACTTTTTAGTTTAGACTGAAACGCTTGCAGTTTAGCAGAAATGATGACTTCTTATATAGAGTAAATGACGCTGACGTCTGTTGACGATGGTACTAGAGGGTTAGTTATCAGAACTATGCTGCGCTTCCTCCCATATTTAAACACGACTAGCTTTTTTGCCGCTCACTCGGTAATATAAATCATCAACAGTGCCAAAACCTATATCCAAAACCTATATATTTATGAAGATTTCATAGGTTCGAGCGACTATTAACTTTTCGCGATCGTCCCTTGAACGTATCCGTAAGTTCGCAGGACTTACGGAGGAGCTAGCGCTAACGCGCAGCGGAGCAAGTCGGCGCATTGTTAATGCATCGGCTGGGATTGTTAATGCATCGGCTGGGATTGTTAATGCATCGGCTGGGATTGTTAATGCATCGGCTGGGATTGTTAATGCATCGACTGGGATTGTTAATGCATCGACTGGGATTGTTAATGCATCGACTGGGATTGTTAATGCATCGACTGGGATTGTTAATGCATCGACCTGCATTGCGAATGCAGCGAATCTGTTCACCATAATACTAGAGGAAGCGATCGCTCTTGGCGGGTACTCTGTGTGATCGCCCAGCGAATCCGGCAATAAAACAAAAAAGATTGTCACCAGTTACAGCTATTTTCAGTTAATTAAACCACACATTTTGGTAGGGGCACCTCTTGCCCATACGTGTCAACTGAAGCTGAAACCTTTATTGTTACGTCATATTATGCCTTATTCTACTCGTCCATAATTGTCGCATAACCTCACCCCGGTTTTGGCGCAAGACAAAACCTCTCCTCTCCTTACTAAGGCTACGGTGTACACACAAGTCATCGAATAACTCAAAATTCCCTCTCTACGAGACGCTACTTTGTTGGCGCAGCCTGTTCGCAGGACTTACGGAACCTCACCCTCACCAATACTTTCAAACCAATTTTCAACCCTTAAATCATTAAAAAACTCAAAATCAGAAACATTATTAGTTACCAAAATTAAATTATTACTGTAAGCAATACTCGCAATTTGACCATCTACAAAAGCAGGAGTTTTGCCAATCTTGGATAATCTAGCCCTTTCTTGAGCATGCCATTGTGCCGCCTTTAAATCATAATCAAAGACTGGTAAATTTAAGATAGACTCATGAATATAATTCCAAAGAGACTCTCGCCGCTTAGATTCGCTCAACCGCAAACAACCATATAGAAGTTCATGAACAACAACACTAGAAATGACAATTTCTGACTTATGAATATCTAGGGCTTGCAAAATATTAGCATTAGGAATAGGACGTGCTGGCTCTGAAAGAATATTGGTATCAAGTAAGAATTTCCAGATCATAGATCAATTTCTCTTCCCACACTAGGATCTCGTAGTTCAGCGAAATCCTGATCAGTAAAGATAATCCCCTCACTTTGGATTACCTTTCTAAATTTTTGTAATCCCTCCCAAAAATTATCTCCTCTAGATTCCTCCTTTTTTTTCCGCAGAAACTCAAATAAATAGTCCCGTTCTTCTGTGGACAAACTGTTAATAGAATTAATAATTTCTTGTAAAGTCATCAAGTGAAGCTCCTCTAAACTGAACTCTCATCTTATACCAAGTTGCCAAAGTTAGTCTTATTTGGAATCAAGGTCGCTATTAGCTTTGTCTGTTGCTGTCCGAATTTTACAACTGAATCAAGGCTTGAACGTGATTGTTGACATCAATGGGCAAGAGGTGCCCCAATACGGTTCGGTTAAAGGGGAAAGGGAAAGGGGGAAAGGGTAAGAAAAAACCTTTAACCCTTACCCTTTAACCTTTTCCCAAATCCAATTCTGAGTTCAAAATGCTTATCCGAACCGTATTGAGAGGTGCCCTACCGCGTGATACATTTAATTGAAGAACGCTGTAAGAGTAGAGAAAGTGAGTGCGCGTTTTCATTCGCACCATCAGTCATCCAAAATTGCCAAGCATCGCCAACGAAGTGCAGCAACCTCAAATCTAAAATCCTCAAATCCCTACGGCATTCGCCAAATCTTGATAGTCTTGTCACGACTTCCACTCACCAAAGTCCTGCCATCTGGGCTGATGGCGACGGAATAAACCCAGTTGGTATGCCCAGTCAAGGTAGATTTCAATTCAAGAGTTTGCAGATTCCAAATCTTGATAGTCTTGTCCCAACTCCCACTCACCAGAATCTTGCCATCCGGGCTGATGGCGACGGAATTAACCGAGTTGGTATGCCCAGTCAGGGTAGATTTCAATTCTCCCGTTTGCAGATTCCAAATCTTGATAGTCTTGTCTTCACTCCCACTCACCAGAGTCTTGCTATCTGGGCTGATGGCGACGGAATTAACCCAGTTGGTATGCCCAGTGAGAGTAGTTTTCAACTCTCCCGTTTGCAGATTCCAAATCTTGATAGTCTTGTCCCAACTCCCACTCACCAAAGTCTTGCCATCCGGGCTGATGGCGACGGAATTAACCCTGCCGTTATGCCCAGTCAGGGTAGATTGCAACTCTCCCGTTTGCAGATTCCAAAACTTGATAGTGTTGTCCCAACTCCCACTCACCAAAGTCTTGCCATCCGGGCTGATGGCAACGGAAAAAACCCAGTCGGTATGCCCAGTCAGGGTAGATTTCAACTTTCCCGTTTGCAGATTCCAAATCTTGATAGTCTTGTCCCAACTCCCACTCACCAAAGTCTTGCCATCCGGGCTGATGGCGACGGAATTAACCCTGTCGTTATGCCCAGTCAGGGTAGATTTCAATTTACCCGTTTGCAGATTCCAAATCTTGATAGTCTCGCCACTTCCACTCACCAAAGTCTTGCCATCCGGGCTGATGGCGACGGAATAAACCAAACTGGTATGCCCAGTCAGGGTAGTTTTCAGGAAGAAACTACTAGGTGGGCTGGTAATGAGAAATATCGGATTAACCGGAAATACTTCATATCGAAAATATCCATAGATTTCAGTTCCTACCAAACCCAGCAACAGGATGACACCACCTGTTAACAATGGGTTTTTTAACTTGCCTTTCTGTCTGGTTGAAAGTGCAGGCGGCGGTGATGGTGGAGTTGGTGACGGTGATGATGATTGAGGCGGCTGTACTGTGGGAGGTACGGAGGGCGGTGCAGGATTTAAATCTTGTAAAACTTCCCCTGCTGACTGATAACGCTGCTGGTAGTCTTCTTCCAGCAACTTATCCAGAATACGCCCCAATTCCAGACTTACGCTTTGTTGCAAATGCTGTCGCCAGCTATGAATCCAGCCATAACCTTGTTTTTTCCAAAATTCCCAAGGGTTAATTCCACTCAGCAGATGAAAGCAAGTTGCGCCCAAGCTGTATAAATCACTCGCTGGATACGCTTCGCCACCCTGCATTTGTTCCAATGGTGCATAACCAAAGGTGCCAATGGTTGTTCCCTGTCCAGACATTATCGTTGCTGTCAGTTGCTTGGAAGCACCAAAGTCTATCAGTACCAATTTGCGATCGCTGCTGCGACGAATAATATTTTCTGGCTTGATATCGCGGTGAATAACTTTGTGCTGATGAACAATCTTGAGGATATCTAACAAATCAAGCAACAATTCCCGAATTTTCTGCTCGCTGCACTTACCCTGCTGTTTGAATTCATCTAATAAATTCTGTCCATCAATAAACTGTTGCACCAAATACAGACGATTATCTTGCTCAAAATATGCTAACAGCGTCGGAATTTGTGAATGATCCCCTAACTGCTGCAAACGCCTTGCTTCTTGCTCAAACAATTCCTTTGCCTTCTGAAGTGCGGCAGTTCCTTGTACTTGTGGTGCAAATTGCTTGATGACGCATTTTTCCTTCAGTTTGTCAATATCTTCTGCCAGATAAGTTTTACCAAATCCGCCGCCACCTAATGCTTTTATCGGGCGATAGCGGTTTCTCAGCACGACCAGCCCTATGCCGCAGTTGGTGCAAAACATCGTGCCATCAGGATTAGGCGGATTGTGGCAAGCTGGATTGAGCCAGCATATCATATACTGTGCTTCTATCGGCAGACTTATTTATTATCGCCTAGTTACAAGCTATTCCCAGTAGAAACCGCAGAATAACTTTTGTTGCTGCATACGGCTTATATTGTCTATGTCACAATTGAGGAAAATACTATTTACCCAACAGCCGAGCAAGCCATTACCTGTCTCATCGTCTGTCAGATGTTATCAAATTGCTATCGGGATATTCAGCTATTTCGTTTTGATGACAAAACCGGAGATATCTATATTTTGGCAGGCGATGACCTTCAAATTATCGTACCCCCTAACGAACCTTGGAGGTTTTTGGATGAAACCGAATTTTGAAGACATGAGCGTACCCGACTTAAGAGCTTATGTGTTGGAACATCGCGATGATATTGAGGCTATCCGTGCGCTGTTTCATCACCCTAGTCTCAAATGGAAAACAATGCCTCCACTCGTTAAAGATGGTACGCCAATAGAAGAAAATATTCACCTAGCAGAAGAAGCTATTAAGCAAAGAATTGAGCAAGCTAACAAAAGCAAAGAATAATTCCTAAAGTTAACACTTACTCATCCGGATTAATACTTATTACCCTCAGTTACTCTGCCAGACGTTCAGCGCGATGCTCCTTTCCTGCGGAACGCTACGCGAACAGGAGCCGCCAAAGGCGATCGCGACGAACTAGAAACTAGAAATTATAGTACCCCCTAATGGACTCTGGGAGTTTCTATGAAACCAAACTTTGAACAAATGACTAACGCTGAACTAAAAGCTTATGCACTGAAACACCGCTCAGAAGAAGATATAGAAGCTTTGCGTGTGTTGTTTAGTCGCCGCAAGCCAAACTCGCAAGCGATAATATTCCATCCACCAAAGACTAAAGAAGAGGAGCAAGAACAATTTGAATTATTCAAGCGTATAGTTGAGGAGAAAGAAGGAAAGATTGGTTCTGAAAGTTAAATTTAAAATTGTTGGTAAGTCGGCATAGATAGCCTTATAGTGTCTATGTCACAATTGAGGAAAGGACTATATATCCAACTGTCGCACAAGCACAAGCCTGTCTGCGAGTTTGCCAAATGTTATCTAATAGCTATCGGAATATTGAGCTATTTCGTTTTGACGAACAAACTGGGGTTGTATTCATTATTGCAGGCGAGGAACTTCAAATTGTCGTACCTCCTAATGGAGGTTGGAGGTTTTTAGATGGGACCGAATTTTGAAGCAATGACTAACAAAGAACTGATAGCTTATGCACTTGCACATCGGGAGGATTTAGAACCTTTGCGTGTCTTGTACAGTCGCCGTAATCCTCCCGACTCAGAAGCAACATGGTACGGACCGATGGCTAATGAAGACGGTACGCCAATAGAAGAAAATATTCGCATAGCTGAAGAAGCTATTAAGCAAAGAATTGAACAAGCTAACAAAAGCAAAGAATAATTTTTTCTGTAGTCAAACTAAAAAGCGTCCTTCTTGCTCAAGAAGGACGCTTTTCACTTGTGGAGGACGCGATGATACATCGCGTCTGGTGTATTATTTAAGGATTAGCCGTTGATAGCAGGGGCGCTCATCGCAACAGGAGCAATCTCGCCGCTCGCTAAGTCGAGGGGGAAGTTGTGAGCATTACGCTCGTGCATTACTTCAAAGCCCAGGTTGGCACGGTTGAGCACATCTGCCCAGGTGTTGATCACACGACCTTGAGAATCAATCAGCGACTGGTTGAAGTTGAAACCGTTGAGGTTGAACGCCATCGTGCTGATACCCAGCGCGGTAAACCAGATTCCGATCACAGGCCATGCTGCTAGGAAGAAGTGCAAACTGCGGCTGTTGTTGAAGCTGGCGTATTGGAAGATAAGTCTTCCGAAATAACCATGTGCTGCAACGATGTTGTAGGTTTCTTCTTCTTGACCGAACTTGTAACCGTAGTTCTGAGACTCGCTTTCGGTTGTTTCACGAACCAACGAAGAGGTGACTAGTGAACCGTGCATTGCACTGAACAGTGAACCTCCGAACACACCTGCCACACCCAACATGTGGAACGGGTGCATCAGGATGTTGTGCTCTGCTTGGAACACAAACATGAAGTTGAATGTTCCAGAGATGCCCAAGGGCATTCCATCAGAGAAGGAACCTTGTCCTAGAGGATAGATCAGGAATACAGAGGTTGCTGCTGCTACTGGTGCAGAGTAAGCTACACAAATCCAAGGACGCATCCCTAGGCGGAAGCTTAGCTCCCACTGACGACCTAACCAGCAGAAAATACCAATCAAGAAGTGGAAGATTACTAGCTGGTATGGACCACCATTGTACAACCACTCATCTAAGGAAGCTGCTTCCCAGATGGGGTAGAAGTGCAAGCCTATAGCATTAGAAGAAGGAACAACAGCACCAGAGATGATGTTGTTGCCGTAGATTAACGAACCTGCAACAGGTTCACGGATTCCGTCGATGTCAACGGGGGGTGCTGCGATGAAAGCGATAATGAAACAGATGGCAGCGGATAAAAGGGTGGGAACCATCAGTACACCGAACCAACCGATGTATACACGGTTTTCGGTGGAGGTTATCCACTCGCAGAACCGCTCCCATACGTTGCCGCTTTCACGGCGTTGTAATGCAGTTGTCATGGTTCTTATGATTGCGTTATGTACGTCAGATGTATTTAAGGTAGTGTGTCTACCTTTGTTTACTTATATTAAGGTATATATTGCAGTTTGTAAAGTCTTTTCAGCAAAATCTATTGTTGGTCGTAAGTACTAGGGTGTAGATCAGTGAGGCACAATGCTTTGCTCTCCTTACTGTGCTCTTGTTCAGGACTTTGTTAATCAATTTGCAGGACTGACACTGCTTGTTCAATATTGATCGCCAAATACTTATCTAGAGGTACATACATCCAAAACAGCGATCGCTGCGAATTGTAGCTATTTTTCTGAAACCCTAGTGCGAAAGCAAGTTGTTCATTAACTGGATCCATTGCCATCGTATAAATGTCGCAAAGGTTAGGAAAGTCAGATTGCATCCGAATTAATGTTGTTTTTGCATCCTCTAAGAATTGACAAATGTTAACTTTTTGTTGATATGGAGTACCTATTCGCCAAGCTCGTATAAATATAGATGTACAATGTGGGTCACCTGGTAGAGCAATTTTGAATGAGTCAGTTTCCTTCTTAGAGTTAAGAAGGTAGAGGCTTTTGCGCGGGGGAAGAAAGAAATTTTTTTCAGATTCTCTGGTTGTTGGAAAGATGGCGTAAAAGCCAACTATCTGTTGATTGTCACAGCGACGTAGCACCCGCATACCAAAAGGATATTGTTCTGCCCAAATTCGTAATATTCTGGCAATTTTATGGGGTGCAATAGTTGTATTTCTATCCAAAGCAAAGGCGTGAGCCAGAAAATTGGCAACGGGAATAGTGTCAATTCGGTGATTGAAGTCATCTGGTACCAGCTGTATGGATTGTACAGTATTGGTGGATTCGTCAGGATTTAGTAGTAGAGACCGAATGCGAATGCATGTTGTGTTTCCATCAAAATCTTTTTCAATCAATCCTAAAGCAACAAGTTGATCAATCATCAAACCTGCTGCGCGATCGCTTCCCCGTCCGTTATTCTTGTGAGCATAGAAAATTTCATAAGCTTCTCGATGTGAGCAAGGAACAAACCCCACTGGTAACTCCAGTTGAGTTAAAGGTTGCTTTATACGCTTGTCCAGTTCTTGCTGCTGTTTAAGTAGCAGGTAAGCCCACAATCTCACGAAATATTCAGCGCGACGGCGTGTAATACCAACTCGTCCTTGAAGCAAAGAAACGTACTTGAGTTGTTGCTCTACTGGAAACCATTGGTCGATGCTTGCTGGATTCATGTGATAGAACTCTATAGCAGACATTTCCAAGCTTGTACAGCTTGATACAAATGCACATGCATTACTGATAGCCATGAGTCAATCATCAATAGCTGACAGTAAAAAAGCTATCAACCATTGATACGAGTTCATGACAAGCCAAGGCAATGTAACCTTATTATTTCGCAGTTACAAGCGCTGTTAGACTTCTTTTAGAAAAACTTCACCCTGCTTCAGGTAAGTTCCACAAACTTCAACTCACAAGAATTTTCTTCGATGCTATTGATGAGCATACAGCTTAGGGCATAGACACTACAGAACCCGAAAAATGAGAATGTCAGACAAAGCATCCGATTAATTTTGCCTAGTGCTCATTTTTGTCGTGTGTGCTTCATTGTACAGGAGGGTAATATGTCCCTATCGTATGAAGAACAAAACGATAACATTGCATTTACTGAAGAAAAAAGATCTAAATCACAAAATTCAAAAAGCGAGCATTTACAAGCTGAGTCTAAGGTTGATTTACTCCAAGCTGTCGTTGAAAGCTTTGTAGATGGCATTTTGATACTGACTACTGAGGGGGAGTTGCTCCATACAAATGAATGCGCTCGCCAATTTTGTAGACAATTATTACCAGAGGGAAGTTCTCCTAGTGCTATACCAGAGGAAGTTTGGCGTGTTTACCAGTCTTTAATTGATAGCCGCGAACTCTTCCCAAAGGAAAAATTTTTCATTGAATCAGAATTAGAAACTGATAGAGGCGTTAAATTACGTATTCGGGCTAGATGGTTACCACTTGCTACAAGTGAGCAGAATTTTGTGTTGGTGATTTTAGAAGATCGTAGTCAGATGAGCCAAAGTATGGCGTTGTGTGATGCCAAAAAGTATGGTTTGACTAATCGCGAGGCAGAGGTTTGGCTACTGCGTCGAGCTAACCTTTCGTACAAAGAGATTGCGCAACAGCTTTACATTACCATCAATACCGTTAAAAAGCACTTGAAGAATATTTATGCTAAACAACAGGAAATACTGTGTTGAGAAGAACTCAGAATAGCCCCAAAGAATGTTGACGCTTAATTCAATATTGAAAATTCTTTTTCTCCATATGCCAACTTCTCATTCCCAAAAAATTACCTACAGTTCTGCTTATACAATCGTTCCAACTTATGAGTGCTTCAATCGCTGTGCCTACTGTAACTTTCGCACAGAGCCGGGTAAAAGTCCTTGGATGACAATTTCAGAGGCAGAAAAACTTTTCAAACAACTTTATGGCAAAGACGTTTGTGAAATATTGATACTTAGTGGTGAGGTACATCCCCATTCCCCAAGACGTCAGGCGTGGTTTCAGCGAATTTATAATTTGTGTGAATTAGCTCTGACAATGGGATTTTTGCCACATACAAATGCTGGACCACTGAGTTTTGAGGAAATGCAACAATTGAAGAAAGTTAACGTTTCAATGGGACTGATGTTGGAACAGTTAGCGCCAGAGTTGTTGAACACAGTACATAAACACGCACCAAGTAAATTACCAGAAGTGCGTTTACAGCAATTACAGTGGGCGGGAGAATTAAAGATACCCTTTACCACTGGGTTACTGTTAGGAATCGGGGAAACAGAAGAAGATTGGTGGGAAACATTAGAAGCAATATCCCATATTCATCAACGTTACCATCACATTCAAGAAGTCATTCTGCAACCCCATAGTCCTGGAAATCAACAAACTTTTGACGCACCCCCCTTTGATCTCAATCAATTGCCAAAAGTTATTTCTCAGGCACGTCAAATTTTACCACCAGATATTACCATCCAAATTCCGCCGAATTTGGTTATCGATACAGTCGGAGTACCACATGTTGTGCCCCTACTAGCTTGCATAGAAGCTGGCGCGAGAGATTTAGGCGGAATTGGACCAAAAGATGAAGTGAATCCTGACTATCCTCATCCTCTGCTTCAGGAATTGCAAAAAATATTAGAGCCTGCTAAGTGGGAGTTAGTGCCAAGATTACCAGTTTATCCACAGTTTGATGATTGGTTGTCGGTGGAATTGCAAACTGCTGTTAGGGGGTGGCGCAAAGCGGAAGGATAAATTTTATCCGACTTGGAGGACGATTTTATATAATGAGGGATTGTGCTAGAAAAAAATCGGAGTTTCTGTCAATGTCTCGTCGCTGTCAATTAACAGGTAAAAAAGCAAATAACGCCAATTCTATTTCCCACTCCCACCGCTGCACCAAGCGCCTTCAGCATGTGAACCTGCAAAACAAGCGCGTTTGGTGGGAAGGCGGAAAGCGTTGGGTAAAACTGCGCATATCCACTAAAGCAATCAAAACCCTAGAAATCAAAGGGTTAGAAGCAATGGCGAAAGAAGCTGGAATCAACCTGAATCACTACTAACATTGTGATATCTCCTCAACCCGTCCCACGTCTGTAAGGACGGTTGAGCTACTTTGCCGTGCGCCGTGCCTCAACCTCATGCAGCTCTCTGCTTCAATTACTATAAGGAATCTCATATTTGAAGCGGGCAGCGAGAATCGAACTCGCATCAATAGCTTGGAAGGCTATGGTTTTACCACTAAACTATGCCCGCAAATTTGCTCACTGTAGCATAACACAATCTTAACCAGATGCCAAGTCTTTAATCATGACCTCTCAGATTTACGCTGTATTCTGATGTTGACAACAAGCTCACCCAAGTCAGGCTTACTTCCATTGTTATTGCTTGCGGGGATAAATTTTTGACCTTTAAAAATCTCCTCGGCGTATTCCTTATATTGCGTTTTTTGTGGTTCTGGAATTTTAGGATCAAGAAATATACTGTTCAAGTTTCCTTCAGAATCAACAATTAGTACAGCTTTAAACTCTATGGGCTGATCGCCGCCGAGTTCTCTGTTGAGAGCAAGAGAGTTCAGTTCTTTTTCCTTGATGTCTCCCACTATTTGAGGAGGGTGATCTTGTATATCTTTCTTTACAGCATCAGCTTCTATCTGCCAAGTTGCTAACGCGACTCTTCCACCTTTTGGCTCATCCAGTGGCGACTGCTCTGGTTTTACTGGTTGAGCAATATCTTCTAACGGTGTTCCTTTCCCAACAATAACCTGATCATCAGGTTGTCTGGGACTTGTAGACTCATGAGATGGCTGTGGTTGCTCTGTCGTTTTGGGTGAGGAATCAGTACGAGTTGAATCTGTGGTGTTATTCTGCGGATTTGAAGCCTGAGTTTGCTCACCGAATTCTTGATTTGCTTGATTTTGTGTGTCTGGATTATCCGCTAAAGTTGTTGGATCTGGAGTTGGCTCGCTTTGTTGCGCTTGTGGAGTGATTTCTGGAGTTGGCTCTGGTGATGGTTCTGGCTGTGTTTGCTCTGGAGTCTTTGCTATAGATGGTTCAGATTGGCGAGTTGGTTCAGACGTTGCAAGAGGTTGAGATAATGGTTGTGTTTCTTCTTGCTCGATAACTCGTCTTTTTGAAGATTGCTGAGTTGTATCCTCTGTTTGAGGTTGAGAAGTTCTTGCTTCGTTGGGGGTTGCGAGAGCGATCGCGTTGCTATCTTCTCCTACAGAGGTAGATTTTGCAGTTAAATTTTCTTGAGTAGCTGTTTTTGGTGATCTTACTACAGGTGACTTTTCAGTTGTCGAAGGTTTTTTGGGCGAAACTGGTTTTGCTTTTGATGGCGCTTTTCGTTGTGAAGAAATCTCTACAAAATCTACAGGGATAGGATTTGACGAACTTCGTTGAGAGAGGCTATACGAATACGAGCGCAACAGCCAAAAGATCAGAAAGATCAGTAAGTGGAGGGTAATAGAAATTGTGGCTACAGCAATCCATAAAAGCGGTGGATCGGTGTGTCGCCTCCATGCTTTATCTGGAATAGGAGTTTTGTCAGCAACCGATTGTGTCATACTAAGCCATGTATTCTGAGGAGCCACTGCGTTGCAGAAGACAATGCAGTAAAGCGCGTTAACAATTGTAGGTAAGTTTCATTTATAGCAGTCATGGTAAAGTTTGCGATATGGCAACAATTAGATTAAAGAGCAAAGTATACTATTGAACAAACAACTACCTCCAATTTAGCAATTGGGACCATCAGCAGCATGCTACGCTAAATCATTTGCTTGCAGTAGAGGGTTTATCAGTACTGAGTTCTGAGTCACGTTTTCCCAGTTGCCCTTATCCTACCAGGCACTTAGTACTTATAATTTAGCAATGTATTAGTTATAAACCAGATTTTGCCTTGATGTGTTTACAAAATAATTTTGTCAGCAATACTTTTTGCGATAGAACTATGTTACAAGAGACAGTACAAGATATGTTGCTGGTTACTGCATACGCTCTCAGGCTTAACGACTACAGAGGAACAATGCTCAGTATCTATCAGCATTCTTTAAGTTTTCCTACAGGTCTGATGGTGTTTTAGGATATTTGAGAACATTTCTGTTGAATAAAATCAGAACTAAACTAGCCTTGAAACCCTTGTTTTTTCACTCATCTCCTCAAGAACCAGTCTTAGCCGCCCGCGCAACTTCTTGCCAATTCCAAGTCCGTGCGGCAACACCCGTTGACTTGACTGGTGTTGCCCAAGTCATTGCTGAAAGCTTTCATTCCCAAAGTGGTATACTAGGGTGGCTTTTTCCATTATTGCGTTTGGGTATATACGAAGACTTAAGGCATCGTTTAGCATCTTCTGCGCCTCATCATGTCTGTTTGGTTGCTGTTGACATGACTGCTAATGCCGCAAATAAGATAGTTGGAACTGTAGAATTGGGTGTGCGTTTTAGTGATTCTTGGATGCAAGTAGGTAAGAGTTTTCCATACTTGTCTAATTTAGCTGTACACCCAGAATATCGTAGACAGGGTGCTGCTTCTGGTTTACTAACAGCTTGTGAAAAAGTTTCTCTCTCCTGGGGTTTTCAAGATTTGTACCTCCATGTTTTGGAAAATAACTATCAGGCACAGCAGCTCTATTTCAAACTGGGATATCAAAAGCATAAAATAGAATCTCATTTAAATATATTCTTTCTAAGACGCTCACGCCAGATTCTCTTGCACAAGCGCTTAAAGACTGACTCAACTATTTGAATTCTCTCCCTAATGAGTCTTATACCAAGTTGCGGCTCAATTCCTCACCCTCGCTTTAGGGTGCGCTAAAATCTTTCCCTCTCCTTGAAGGAGAGGGAAGCCCGACAGGGCAGGGTGAGGTGATACGTATGAATGCAACGCGCGTATTATTTTGGTGTCTAATTTGAGTAATTTTTGCTAGAATGTTAAGTCATGCCTTAAGTGTCTAACGCTATCTAAACTCACATAAGTTAAGTCGGCGAGAAAAATTCAATGTATATGAAGAAATATAAATTGTCCGTAGGGGAGCCACTGCGTTGCGCGGGTTTCCCGCGTTGTAAGTCCTTCTCCTGTCGGAGAGGCTGCGCCAACGGGCACACTTCGTGAACGCGCAGCGTCTCCGCAAGGAAAAGCAAGTGGCGTTGTGTTATGCCATAGGAATCGCGCACCTTTTCTTGACGGTGCGTTGCGCTGCGCGACAACACAACGCGCTTGTGCTACAACGGGGGGAACCCCCCTCCGGGTATGTCCTCCGGACACGCTGCGCTAACGCCAGATGCCTCTGTCGGGAAACCCTCCTGCAGCATTGGTCTCACCGCACCGCACTGGCTCCCCTACATTTAAATTTCTTAACATAGCTTGAAATATTAGCGCCGACTTACTTATGTAAAATCAAGATATTTGACGAAGACTATAGTACTACGGTTTTTTACTGGCCATTTACCAAATACAAGAACTGCCAGAAAGAATATTTGTGTGGAAAATTTTAGATAACCTTAGAGGTTGTTTGAAAAGTTTTTAGAGGTCAAAAATTATGCTAAACGCCTCACCATGATACGGATCATGGCAATATAAATAAAAGTCTCCGATGTTTCAGGTAGTAATTCATAATCTCGAACCAA
>JAHHHH010000104.1 GCA_019359415.1 Iphinoe sp. HA4291-MV1
TACTTCACGCACTTGCAAACAAGCGGGAAGCATGAAGCAACTAGGGCAAATGAAGCGTCAAAAATTCAACTCTACTGGGGTGGATGTAGAAACTCACCCCTCAACGAAGTAGGGGTGAGTAGTTCATCCTAATTTGACTTAGTTGGAGGTGTATTGGAGGTAGAAGCGCAAATGACAGCTAGTTATTGCTGCACTTAAGCAGTCATCGCGCCAGGATGAATTGAGATGAAACTGGACGGTTTTGCAGATGTCTGTAACTCAGTGAATCAGGCTGATGCGCAGGTAAAGACGGTACTTCTTGCCAGCAGGATTGACAAAACCAGTAAACTCCATTATGACGCACATGACGCAGCAAACAACTGCCGCAACACGGACAACTATTCGTTGTCGTTTTCATATTTATCTTTATCTCCTTTGTCCCGAAGGCTGATTATGGCAGCTTCATTTTGCAAAAACTATTGATTCCAATGAGCTTCTCAGAGCATGAATCAGTCCATTGCCGTGAGTACGATCTTTGAGGATTTGTTCATAGACCGCTTCATAACCATCCACCATTTGACTAACGGTGAACCTACTTTCCACATATTCTCGACAGGTACGACGATTTAATTCCAATGCAGCTGGGATCATTTGTGCCATCTGTTCATAGCTGTGGCAAACAAAACCTGTTTTTCCGTGAGCAATGACTTCTGGTACCGAACCCATGTTGATCCCAATGACTGGTGTCCCTGTTGCCATTGATTCAATCATGACTAAGCCGAAGGGTTCTCGCCAGGTAATAGGAAACAGAGTGATCGATGCGTTGCCCAACAGTTCAACTTTGGCAGCATGGTCTACTTCGCCCAAGTATTCTATTTGCTTACCATCAATGAGTGGAGCAATCTCTTTTTCAAAAAACTCTGTGTCTACGACATCTATTTTCCCTGCCATTTTTAAGCGCCAACCCGCTTGTTTTGCGATCGCTATTGCATGTTGCGGTCCTTTTTCTGGCGACATACGTCCCAAAAATGCCAGATATGGTGGCTCTTTTGGTTGCGCTACAAATGGGTAATCTTCAATCTGAATGCCGTTGTAAACTGTGCTGACGTAATTCAGGTCTAATGTACGCTGAGCATCACTAATGCTGACGTATGGTTGCGTTCGATATTGGGTAAATATTGTGCGCCTATCTCTTGTAAAGCTACCATGCAGGGTATGTACTGTGGGTGTTTGCACAAAACTCGCGCAAGGTAGTGCCCAAAGTTCTACATGAGAGTGAATAATATCAAATTCCTCCGCTTGTTGATAAACCTGGCTGGGTCCGAGAAAGTTATACATCCACTTTTCTTCAATATCAGAGTCCAAGCGTAACGCACGCGGATGTACAGACTCTAACTTAGCCAATGTCTGCGAGTCGCCTGAAGCGAACAGAGTGACATCATGACCGCGACGCACTAGTTCATCAGTCAAAAGACTCACTACGAGTTCAATTCCTCCATAAGTAGGAGGCGGAACTCGCTCCCACAAGGGAGCTACTTGAGCAATCTTCATAATTTTTCTTGGTTCAGCAAATAAAGTGGTGTTGAACAAGGGTTGAGATACTTTTGCTCCAGGTATTGATGCCTCCTTTTATGAAGTTGGAATTAACCAAACTCCCTGTGAACAAGGTATTTTCATCTACTTTATGCACCCCTTAAGCGCCACCTCCAAAACTTGCGCCGACCAGCCATAGTGCAGCTATACTAGCACTATATTCCCTGATCTCAAGATATCACATCTATCCCAAGGACTATATAAAAATTTCAAATTTAATGGTTAGCAACAAAATTACAGTAGTCAAGCAAGAAAGCCCATCCCTTTACAAGGGTGGGATGAATTGCAAGCACCGACGGGTTCCCATAAAAAATTGGCGTTGCATAAATGCGGGATGAATTGAGATTTTTGACTAAGGCTAAAGATAGATTCTTTGCGACGCCAGATACCTACGGAGGGAAACCCTCCTGCAGTACTGGCTCGCCTTTGCGCCTACTCTGCGAGAACGGCTCCGCCGAATGCGTGAGGAAAATTCATCCCATTAATCAGCAACGCCAATAAATTTACACATTTGGGATGCTCCCCACCTGGGGCAATGCTTTCTATCTGTGCCAGAGTCGTTATGTTTTGTCGGCACTTTTCTCAAAGGGTTATGTTGATAAGCTGTTAAACACCTAATTTGCACATTTAGACAGCAGGGGGGCAGAGGGGCAGAGGAGCAGGGGAGCAGGGGAGAATCATTTTTGACTAATCCTCAATTGCCCAATGCCCAATTCCCATTGCCCAGTGATAACTGATAACTGTTAAATCTGTTGATGTACCTCAAAACAATGACAGCAAGTACTCCCACAATTCTCGCTCTAGACTTTGATGGTGTGATTTGCGATGGATTAATTGAATATTTTGAAGTCGCTTGGCGTACCTATTGTCAAGTTTGGTTACCTGAGCAAGAAACACCACAGCATGAATTAGCCTCAAAATTCTATCAACTCAGACCTGTCATTGAAACAGGTTGGGAAATGCCCGTTTTAATCAAAGCCTTGGTAGAAGGAATTGCTGAAGAAAAAAATCTTCTCGAATGGACAAAAATTGCTCAAGAAGTTTTGTTAAAAGACAATCTCAAGGCGATAGAAATTGGTACTAAACTAGATAAGATTCGGGATGAATGGATCGCGACCGATTTAGACAGTTGGTTGAGTTTGCATAAATTTTATTCTGGTGTAATCGAGAAAATTCAAGCAACAGTCTGTAGCACAACTAAGTTGTACATCATCACAACAAAAGAAGGACGTTTTGCACAGCAGCTATTGCAACAAGGAGGAGTCGATTTACCGCGAGAAGTCATTTTTGGCAAAGAGGTTAAGCGTCCCAAATACGAAATTATGCGAGAATTAATTCAGAAAACAAATACTTTGCCAGATAGAGTATGGTTTGTAGAAGACCGACTGAAAACATTACAAGTTGTTCAACAGCAACCAGACCTTAAGGAAGTAAAACTCTTTCTTGCAGATTGGGGTTACAATACTCCAACAGAAAAAGTAACTGCCCAAAATGACCCGCAAATTCAGGTATTATCACTCTCTGGGTTTGCTCAAGATTTTTCTGAATGGCTTTAAGATTATGCTTGACCTTACTAAACTTGCAGGACAAATGCAGGGTTTGAGTCAACATCTGACGCAAGAGGCTGCTGCTAGTCGCCAGCGTTTAGAATTGGCTCACAAACATTTTCAAAACGCTTTGGAGTGTCAGGACGAGTTAGTACAGCGACAGGAAAAATGGCGCGATCGCATTCTGTTTGCCAATGCTACCCCCATCGAACCACTCAACACCTGCATTGATATTCCGGTTCCCCCGAAAATTCATACCGTCATTGCAACCGATGGTTCCCAAATATCCCCCAGTCACCACGAAATTGCCTACTGCTATCTTCTTAATATTGGTAGAGTTATCTTACACTATGGACAAAATCGTTACCCACTTCTAGATAGTTTGCCGGAGATATTTTACCGCCCTGAAGATTTATATTTTTCTCGCAAATGGGGTATTCGTACCGAAGAATGGATGAGTTTCTGCCGCACAGCAAGTGAAGCAACGGTGCTGGCAGAATTGGCATGTGGTGTAAAAGAGGACAAGGGGAGTAGGGGACAAGGGGATGAAGGGACAAGGGGACAAGGGGACGAGGGGAGAGAAGAGGTTCCTATGTTGGCGATGGTGGATGGTTCGTTGATTTACTGGTTTTTAGAGCAATTACCTTCTGAAGCACGCGATCGCATTTTACCCCCCATCCTGGAAGCTTGGCAGAAGTTGCGTGATGCTCAAATTCCCCTTATGGGTTATCTTAGTGCTTCTCGCAACGTTGAAGGAATGAATTTTTTGCGTCTTTTAGCTTGTCCTCACTCAGTACCAGATTGTGCTAGCTTTTGCCCAAATCAACTCGAAAAAGTCCCTTGCAAGATTTTTGAACCCTTACGAGACACAACTCTTTTGTCTACCCTACTCAAACCAGGACAACGCGGTTGCTTATGGCGCAGCAATGTTCGTATTCTTGATTTGTACCAAGACCAGCAAATTTACTTTTGTTATGTACACGTAGGTACCGAAATTGCCCGAATAGAAGTCCCATCATGGGTAGCCCAGAACACAGCTATGTTTGACCAAGCACTCGGACTCATGTTAGGACAAGTGCAGAAAGGATATGGGTATCCAGTAGCGATCGCCGAAGCGCACAATCAGGCGGTTGTACGTGGTGGGGATAAGACGCGATTCTTTGCCATCTTGGAAAGACAAATGATCAAAGCTGGCATAAAAAATGTAGGAACTTCTTACAAAGAAGCGAGAAAGCGTGGCAGTATAGCTTAATTATAGTAACACTGCTCAATCCAAATTCGCATTTCTTCTTCAGAACCAAAACAAGCAGAACGTCCTGTTAATGGATCATAGGCGTGCCAACAAAAAATACGACCACGACTGTCTGATTCCTGCCATACTTGCAGATCTGAACTGCTAAATAGCCAGATGACAAAATGTTGCCAAATTTTCTTCATTTTTGGCAATATTTCTTTTGAGAAATTAAAGGTTTTCATAACAAATTGCCTCAGTGAACTTTAGAAGTCCTGAGTTTTGTGAACTATTACTTTTACCTTCGCTTAGGAATCTAATACTGAGAAGGTACACTTGTTGCAGATTTGTACTAATACAGTTACGCCTCTGAACAACTGTTCTATTAAAAATTCTACAAACTGTACTAGCTCAAGAGAGGAAAAATAGCTTATATTGCCAGTATTGATGATTTTGTAGTCATTAATGAGTGCGCCAGTATGAAGATTTTATTGGAACGGCAATCACCCAAACCTATATACTTGCAGATACGCGATCGCATAAGTCGTCTTATTAAATCTGGCGCACTGCAAAGTGGCGATCGCCTCCCGTCAATCCGCTGTTTGGCAGAGAGTTTGCAAGTTAACAAACTAACAATTATTGAAGCTTATAACGTTCTAGAAGCGGATGGTCTTGTGTGTGCTCGTCAAGGAGCAGGATATTTTGTCAATAGTGTCTCTCTTCCTTCTGCTAACCTAAAATCAACATTTGCTCCTGCACAAAATGTCATTATTCCAGAACAAGGAGAAATTTGTTTTTTTGATACGTATACGGCTGGGGTGTATGCACAATCTCAGCCAGGAATGATTAACTTTAGCCTTGGTTCCCCTCATCCACCAAAAGACATAGATTTAATTGCTAGACGAGCGCTGAGACAAGCTCCTGACACCTTATTTCAATATGACTTGCCTCAAGGACAACTCACTCTTCGCAGGCAAATTGCTCAGATGTTGATCCAACAAGGAATGGAGGTATCAGCAGACAATTTGATTATTACCAATGGCTCTGAGCAAGGACTATCATTGGCATTGCAATATTACATACAACCAGGTGATTGGGTGATTGTTGAAACACCGACATATTTTGGAGCGATCGCTATTCTAGAAAAATTAAGAGCTAAAATTATTGGCATTCCCATGACAGCAGAGGGGATGAATTTAGAGTTATTAGAGCAATATCTCAAAAGCCATCGCCCAAAATTAATCTATACCATCAGTACTGTGCACAATCCTACAGGGATAACAACAACTCAAGCACATCGCCAACAACTGCTGAGATTAGCTGAAAAATACGAGTGTCCGATTTTAGAAGATAATGCTTATGAAGGATTGTGTTTTGAATCTGTGCCACCAGCAATCAAAGCTTTCGATAAACAAAATTTGGTGACTTATATAAACACTTTTTCTAAAACTTTGATGCCTGGGTTACGAGTGGGCTATATGGTGGTGACAGGTAAACATTATCAAGCAATTCTTGAGCAGAAATTACTCCATGACTTGCATACATCCACCATTTCCCAAGCAATAGTCAGCGAGTACCTAGCATCGGGACATCTGCGCCGTCACCTCAACCAACTGCGTGCAGAGTACATTCAAACTCGCAACGTAATGCTCCAAGCCTTAGAGCATTACTTTCCCCAAGAAGCAGGGTGGACTGTTCCCAATGGTGGATTATTTCTTTGGGTACAGTTACCTGAGAACATTCCTACTAAGACAATTCGTATCGAAGCTTTGGCTCAAAGTGTCTTAGTTGCTTGTAGTTCGGTATTTTTTCCAGATAAGCAAGGTTATCCAGCCATGCGGTTGAGTTTTTGTCTCACACCGGAGGAGATTGAAAAAGGTATCTCTATATTGGGTAAATTGCTGAATAAATATCTTTACAAAAGGTGTGAGAGGATATCTAGATATAATCAAACGCTTGTTCATAGCATTTAAAATAAAAAAATAGGTGGAAAAAGATGCGACTTGTATCACATCATTCCACCTGCTCATTTTGTGAATACGACTGGTTTCAGTGGAATTGAAACTTAACGCTTTTCAGTTCCCTGATTACCACCGCCTTCAGTCAACTGATCACTGCTACCAGATTCTGGTACAGCAGATGGTTTAGCATCGCCTTTGGTAGCAGCGCCAGTCTTGCGGGTATCAGCATCAACAGGGGTTTGATAACCACCGGAAGTAGCAGTGTTTTGTTCTTCAGATTTTTGGTTGTTTACTTGGTCGTTTTCTGGATAAGCCATAACTAATAAACTCCGTATCTAACACTGCCAACATTCTAGAAAGTATAGGAATATCATTTCTTCTCTCCAAGATGTAGTTATGCTTAATCACTCTATCTGTCTTCTGGATGAATTACCAACAACACAAAATATTGGCTAATAACCTAGGGGTAGATGAGTAATGGGATAAAGAGCAATATCTATCACCATCAACTCTGCTCTAGCTTGCCTTCATAACTTCAGTCTTTTGTTCAACCAAATCAGTTTCTGCCTGTTCAGACCCTAAGCCTCTGCCCGTTCTTCTCACGGTGGACAATGCGTCGGCTTGTACCCTTTTTACCGTTTATCATTCTGACTACTGAGTTCTGTGTTCTGAGTTCTTTTTTCGGTTATGCTTTTCCAAGTTCTTAAAAATTAAACTTTATACTGGAAGATGTATAGAGTATTTTTCGCTGCGAGGGAAGAGCGATGGCTCCAAACCCCACTATTATGCAAGCTGTGGAACAATTAGGTTACCGCGTCACCGTTGGAGATGTGGCAACTCAGGTAGGATTAAATGTCGCTCAGGTAAATCAAGGGTTATTAGCTCTTGCGTCTGATGCTGGCGGACACCTACAGGTTTCTGATACAGGTGATATTATTTACTTATTTCCAAAAAACTTCCGATCAATTTTACGTAACAAGTATTTGCAATTAAGGTTACAGGAATGGTGGAAAAAGGTTTGGGGTGTTCTGTTTTACTTAATTCGGATTTCCTTTGGAATTTTCTTAATTGTTTCCATCGCCTTAATCACTATTAGCATCATCTTAATCATCTCAGCAGCTAACTCAGACCGCAATAGCGACAATAGAGGTGGCAATTTTAGTGGTGGCTTTTTCTATTTCCCAGATTTATTTTGGTATCTTAGTCCTGATTATGATACTCGTCAGAGAGAAAGACGGCGAGAGAAAAGCAATCTAAATTTCTTTGAAGCCGTATTTTCCTTTTTGTTTGGTGATGGTAACCCCAATACCAAATTAGAAGAACGCCGCTGGCAAGAAATTGCTATGGTGATTCATAACAACCGAGGTGCTGTCGTAGCCGAACAAATAGCGCCGTATCTTGATGATATAGGAGAAGGTTCTGCAAGGGAGTACGAAGACTATATACTGAGCGTTCTCACTCGCTTCAATGGACAACCCAAAGTTAGTCCCGAAGGACAGATTGTTTATTATTTTCCAGAATTGCAAGTGAGTGCAGCTAAAAAATACCGTCAGCCTCTATCAGCTTTTTTGGAAGAATTTTCGTGGCGCTTTAGTGCGGCGAATTCAGGACAAATTATGCTAAGTGCAGGGTTGGGTATCGCAAATTTTGTTGGTGCATTAGTGCTAGGAAGTTTGTTGAGAGATGGTGCAGTAGCCGCCCAGATAGGTGGACTAGTTGCTTTTGTGCATGGAATTTATTGGCTATTATTGGCTTACGGAACAGGTTTTTTAGTTGTCCCTTTAGTACGGTATTTTTGGATTCAGTGGCGCAACAGTAAAATTGCTGAACGTAACCGCGATCGCCTATCTCGCGCCAGACAACTAGCAAGCGCAGACTCTACGTTGCAGCAGAAAATAGCCTATGCTCAGCAGTTTGCAGCAGAAAAAGTTCTGGGTGATGAAGATTTGGTTTACTCTACTGAAACTGACTTATTAGAACAGGAAATAGAACGTTCTCAACAAATTGATGCTGAATGGCAAAAGCGCTTGCAGCGAGGGAGTAGGGAGTAGAGGGGCAAGGGGCAAGGGGCAAGGGGCAATGGGCAATGGGCAAGGGGCAAGGCTCGATTCCCAGTTCTTGGTTCCCAATTCCCAATTCCTAATGTCCAATTCCCAATTCCCAATTCCCATCTCCCTCATCTACTTCACCCGAATAGGTGCTAAAGCAACACCTTTGTAATAGTAATTCAAAATTTGCAGGTGATTGTATCCTCGCATTGCTAGATTGTAAGCTCCCCACTGACTCATGCCTAAAGCATGACCATAGCCAAGCCCTCTGAGTGTAAAGCTTCCATCCCCATTGCTGACGGTAAAGCGGGTACTTTTCAGCTTAAGAACTGTACGCACATCTTCACCTCTTAGTACTTTCTCGCCCTTGTCACCGACAATTTTCAAGGTTTTCACGCTTCCAAAACGCGATGTACTCTCAGGAATCATTTGCTTGACATTTCCGACTTCTGGAATTTGGGCGCTAATTTCCGTAGGGGAAAAAGATCTGATCCAGTTACACTCACGGATATTTTGGTCAAAATCTGGAACAGCCCGCAGGTATGGTTCGCTGCTTCCCCAAACATCTTCCGAGTTTTCGGTGTGTCCGCCAGAACATGCGTGGAAGACAGAGAGAATAATCCTATTGTTGTAAGTCAGTACTTTCCCAGCTGTAGCATCAACTGCAGCGTAGGTACTAGGAGATTCACTGATGACACCTTTGTAAATTTGCCAACGATCTGGTGAAGCACCTAAGTCATAAATGGGATTATTGCGCTGTCTTTCCCGCTCGTAAAGAGCATATGTACGAGCAGCGATCGCTTGAGCCTTTAGAGCTTCTAAGGGCCACCTGGAGTCCATTTCACCACCGATAACACTGGGGAGATATTCTTCCAAATCAACCCAGTTAATAACAGATAAGCCTTTTTCTGAGGGAACAACAAGAGTTCTGCCGCGATACCAGCGATCGCCTATATAAACTAATCCCTTACCTGTTGGCTCAACCCAAAATAAATTAGATCGCCACTTATCCAAAGCAACTCCACCAGGAACTGCTTGGGCATAGTAAGAACTCATTCCTGGCAACTGTCCCAGAGTACGACCGCTACTATCCTTGACAACCGCAGTAGTAGAACTACCGACTTTGACCTGATTGACATCTCTTTGAATTGCCACCCGTATGATGACGGATGCATGAGCTGGGGCAATCATAGCTATCCATATAAGGATACCAAGCCACCAATGGCGTCCTTTGATGTGGGAAACTAGAGAGACTAGGAACAGTTGGAATTTCATGCTAACAATATAGTTCACCTGTGTATGTTTGACGTTCGCTTTTGCAGTAGTTTCCTTTTAGATAGGATTTCAACTCCATCAAATGATAGATGAACTACTATAAGCTAGCAACACTATTTGTATAGCATGAGAGATTGGAATTTAGCTTTTTGTCTGAATTGCCAGTTCTTCCAGTTGCCTAATTCCATTCCCTGTGAAGAATGCTGCTACATATCGTTTCAAATCACGCAATTTACGCAAAAGTTAAAAAATTAATATCTCAAGATGATAGGTGATATCAACTTCGTTTGAATACAAGTCAATTGCGTTCGCGTAGCGTTGTTAAAAAGGATTGACAATGATGGAAAAGTACAAACCGTTTTCTTGCCATGTGTCTTTATTCTCAGGGATTGAAATTATCGGAATACCCCAGTCCAAGCGAGCAGTCAGCCAATCTTCTAGTTGAAGACGTAACCCTAATCCAGCAGAAACAAGTGTATTCGTATCTAGCTCAAAATTAGGGCTGGGTCTGCCAGAACGGTTCCAGCCTGTGCCAACATCGAAGAAGGGGGTAACTTGCAAAAGGCTGTTGCGTTTAGAGAAGCGGACAATTGGAATTCGCACTTCAGCAGAAGCAAAAATGCCGTTATCTTTGAGTAAGGCATCTTGACGGTAGCCTCGGACACTTTCTAGACCACCTAAGCCAAATTGTTCAAATGGAACAAGCGGTCGGTCTGCTAGCTGCACATCACCTCTGAGTAACAGGACGGTATCGCGAGCTAACAGGCGCACCCATTGTGCTTGTCCTCTCCAAGTGAAGAAACTGTTGGAATCAAAAGCATCAAGTCCTAAACTAAATTGAGAACGAAAGGCAAGAACTTCCTGACTACTGCGAGAAGTCCATTCTTGAAAAAAACGCACAGCGGTTACTCGCGTTTTTCCTTCCTCGTCTGCACCAAAAGCCGGAAAGGGTATTTCCCCATCAATATAATTGGCTTCGCTTTCCCGCCGAGTTGCACTCAGACCCAATGCCAATTCGTGAGTTGGAGATTGTATAATGGGCTGGCGTAGCGTGAGTTCATAGTAGCGAGAGTTGGATTGGATATCGAGGATATTGAAGGGTCTTTCAATGACATCGCTCTCAGAAATGCCAAAGCTAAAGGTAGCAGTGCCATTGCGAGGATTGAAAGGCACAGAGTAGCTGAAGTCAAAAGTATTACTACCATCAGTATTTGTATAAGCAGCAATGACGCCATCACCCCATCCAAACAGATTGGCTTCGCTCACTTGGATTTGGCGGCGAAAACTACCAACTGTAGGAGAACGCCCATTATCTAGGGTGATTTGTAGGTTAAAAGTATCTGCTTCCCTAACTCGCACTTCTAACAAACTCACCCCCGGACGCGAACCTGCAGATAATTCTGCTGACAGGTTTTCAATAAGGGGATTGAGTTGCAAAAGTTGCAATGCTTCGAGCAGGCGCTCTCGATTCAAGGGTTTACCTGTGGCTAGAGCAATGCGACTTCGCACATAGCCAGGATTGAGTCTGCGTGTACCTGATATCTTGATATCTTCTACTTGACCCTCAATTACTTGGATTTCTACGGTTCCTTCTTGGAGCTTCTGCGTTGGGATAAAGGCTCCGGATGTAATGTATCCTTTCTTAACATATAGTTGCGTAATTTTCGTTCGCACCTCGAATAATTCTGCAAATGTAATGGGGTGGTTGGTGTAGGGTGCAGTGATCTGGGCAAAATCTTCAGGGCTAAAGACTGTACTGCCCGTAACTTCAAATTTTTTAACAGTGATAGTTTGAGGAATGTCGCTAGGTGTGGGTTGTTCGGAACCGGGAGGTGTTGTGGTGGGTGGAGGAAGTAATTCCTCTGGTGGCGGTAAGGGGGAGGGAGGCGGTTGTTCTGGTATTGGCTGGGTAGAAGGTGGTTGGTTCTCCCGTTGTAAAGTGGGTTGGGGTAGGGTTTGGGCGCGTTGTTCGTTTGATGTTTGCGTTGTGTTAACGACTTGTGCTTGCAGTGGTTTGACTGGCATTGCAGTGATGATTGCAACCAAGCTCAAACAATACCAGTACTGATAGAACTCTAGTTTTTTGGGAAGTTTACCGAGCATGATAATAGGGAAATGATAAGGAGGAAGAAACAGAATTTGGAGAAGCTTTAATCTGGAGTTTAGACTAGTTTGCGGTGCGAAACTCCAAACCTTTACGGCGATTGATGTACATCAAATATAAGCGCACCTACCCAAAACTTGAGTAGAGTTTTCATAGTACGCTTGAACTAAAATGCCGACAACGCAGATTGCGTTGTCGGCGATAAAGCTGCGGTCGGCCTCCGGCGATCGCCAGAAAAAATTGACGATCGCGATTTTCTTGTAATCAAGTAAGAGAGATAAAAATGATGACTGAATCTCAATGAAAGATAAATTTTTTGGAACTATTTTTGAGCAAATTAAAATAGTTCATCGTTCTTAAGTATGTTTTTGAGTAGTACAGGGTTGCACACTCACTTAAAAATCGATGTTACGTAAAAAATATGAATTTGACAAATAGTTTAGTATTCTGATTCAGTTAGAGAGCCGGTCAAGTAATAATGGTTGACAAATAAGAGATAATATGAATAGGAAAAAACAAGGGATAACAAAGAACTAGACAAAGCGATCGTTAACGAGGAGGGTTTAAGAAACTAGTTGGGAAAAAGCTGGAACAGACAAACGTGCAATTACATGGAGATTATGTATAACTGCGACACGGTTTGACGAACCAAACCCACCTCGCTCCTTAGCGATTTCTACTGTGCGTTCAATTAGTCTTTGGTCAACTCCAAACTCTATCATCGCTTGTCTAAAATTTACCAAAGTCCCTTTACTGGGGGTAATGAGACGGAAGCTGTGATTAGAGGCAAAGTCTGCTAAGGGACTTCCAAAAAATAAATAATCCCAAAAAACTCAAGAACCGACATTTTTGTCAGAATGATAATCATTGTAAAAGATGGAAAGAAAGGGTTGCCAACGGCAACCCTTTCTTTCCCCAAATACGCATGAAAAGTTTGCACTTCAATTGCTTTGCAAATGGTGCTATTATAATGTGTTAATATTGTTAACTCTGGTCAAAAAAACTTGTATAACTACTTAAAAAAATTACGTTGCTCCACAACAGATATCAATAAACCACTTCCCTAAATTCGGAAAAAAATCATGTGTAGAATCGGTCAAGCGCTTGATTTGTCTCTCAATTTTTGACATAGCTTTTTTCGTAAGCTTAACTCCTGTTTCATAAGTTTGAGTGACTAGCTTAACAACTGGATGTTTCCCGTTCCATGTCATATTTTGAGCAAAGTTTAAAGCCGTTTCCACTTCATCTAGGATGCTACCATTCCAAAAGTTTTCTAGAACTGCCCAAGTTCTTTCAATGGGATTATATTTACTGTGATAAGGAGGATAGTAAGCTAAACGTATATTTAGTTTATATTCTTGAGCAAACTCAACTATACGTTTCATAAACTGAGTGCGCCGAGAATTATTTTCGGGTCCATTATCTTGATTGATAACCAATGTTTTAATTTGGGAGAAGCGAGAATTTTCTGATTTCCAAAAATCTGCTAAAACGTCAACAATAAAATCACTCGTCACTTTGGACTCTGTAAAATATAAAAAGAGTTCATCAAGCTCTGGGAGAAAGATACCGTAAGGGACTACGGTTGTTTTCGGATTATAATCGTGGTCTTCAGATTCGGTCGCCGCTCGGTTTCTACCACCTCGGTCAAATGAGCCAATGTTGACACGAGCTTTCGCATCAAGACTTAAACGTAAAATACTGGGGTCTAAGTCTGCGTTTTGATTTACTATTGCTAGTTCTTCAAAGATTGCGTCTGTCTCTGGAATTTTTTTTGAGGTTGAACTTTCGCAACCCGTTTGAGACGATATCCTAAATTATTTAATTTAAGACGAATCGTTTCCGAAGTTGGTAACTCTTCATCACTATAACCGTATTTCTCAATTAATTGCTTTCTGACTTCGGCAGCACTTAATCGTGTGTATAGTCTCTGGCTTTTAAAGCTGGGGTCAGTTTGGCTTTGAGAATCAACCAAATTTTTTATATCTTCTATTAGGGATGGTCGATGTTCTTCTATTTTCTTCCGCCCTCTAGCAAGATAATTATCTATACAAGTTATACCACTTTTTAATTCTCTGATTCCTTTACGAATGGTGCATCGATTCCATCCCAACTCTTCTTCCACAAGTCTCTGTCCTCCCAGACCTAACCCCAGGACTGTTTCTGCTATAAATTTACGCTTTGCTGCACCTTTTAATTGAACTGCTGTCTGTTTCAATAACTTTTTAAGCGAAGAAGTTAATACTATAGACACCCCTGTGCACCCAAAAACTAAACTATCATTACTGAATTTACTACAAAAGGGTGGAGGAAGGGCAGGCGACGCCTGCCCTTCCTCCACCCTCTTTGATACCGATTATTATTATCTTTTTTGGAATATTTTATTTTTTGGAAGTCCCTTAGGTTTTTCTCTATCACTTATATTATCAGTTATATTATCACTCCTAAATCGTTGTCAAGACATGGATGATATTTTATAACTGATATTTTATTATCACCTCTAAATAAACCTGATAATTAACACGTAATATCAGTGATAAGTTAAGTATTGATTTTTATCTATGCTTTAGCCGATTCTTTTGGGTGAATATAGATGTCGTCATAGTCTCCTTTTCCTGCACCCTCTTGACAAATGTGCAATCACTCTAACCTCTCACGAATGCCCTTACATCGAGTCAAGATACAATAATGGACATTGCTGAGACACCTTGTTTGTTTTTTACTTTTATGACAGTCTCAGCTTTTTTTGTGCCATTTTCAACGCGTCGAACTCATGTCATAATAAGGTAGCCTAAAACTAGGAATCAAGTAGATCTATTTACGATTCCTAGATAAAATAGCAAAAACTAATTTGTGAAAGGAATAGCAGGTTATGGATAATCAAAACCTCGTCAACAACAATCCTCAATTTGAGGAGTTTTTGGAAAATTTGCACAGCTTAACTGATGAAGAACTGCAAAGTATTTATGGAGGAATTGGTGTAGAGCTTAATGTGGATGTGGCGGGTCTTAATGTAGATGTAGATGTAAATTCCGAGGTTTCGTCTACCGGTATGCAATGATGTGTACTTAATAATCTAGAACTTACGCATTGACAGAAGATACCAAATATGAGGTATTGGTTTCAGGCATTTAAACGTGATTTCTCGATGATTTTTGAGCGATTGCCCAAGGGGCACTGGCGGAGCCAATCGCTATTTATCTGAACTTCATCCTCAAAAGCCTGAAACAGCGCAATTTCGTTTAGAGGTTGTTTGAAAAGTCTAATATATTACTTGCCCAAGCGACTAGAAGTCGCACGCCAGATGCTTCTCCTTGCGGAGACGCTGCGCGAACAACGGAGGGAACCTCCCTTCGGGTTCACCCTATGGCGTCAGCCATAGGGACTAAGTTTTGTGTAGTAGCGAATTATATTCGCCCAATACTTTTCAAACATCCTCTTAGACACATGACGGGAAATTTGTACAGTGCGTAAGTCCTAGACTCAATTTGAAGAAATTGTGAGTAATTTTCACTCGCAAAATTTAAAGGAATTCAGCTATTTCTCCTTCTCAAATTTGGGAAGGAGACATGGCTTAACCGAGAAGTATTGAAATTAATTGGGTAAGCCATTTTTTAACTTTTGGTAGACGCGTCTATTTGAAGAACATATTAATGCAAGCACACTCAAGTAGTCAGCAAATTATTCTGCCTACAAGTAGTCGTAGTTGACAATTAGCCTCACAGTTTCGCCAGATGCATAACTCTCCCAAAGGCGTTTGTAACCCTATTTTCCCCATTGAAACTCAACTACGGTAGTTTCAACACTAGATTCAGTAAGTTTTATTAACTGGAATTATGGACGAGCAAAAATTGAATGATCTTAATAATCAAACGACAAAAAACTTAGATGAATTATTTCAAGAAGCGTTAGAATCAGAAACTTCTGGACGTTATAAAGAAGCAGAATCTCAGTATAAAAAGCTATTTATATTAAATAAAAATCAGACCAATGTTTTGTTCCACTTGGGAATGTTGTATTACGCAACTGAGCGGTATCAAGAGGCGCTAGAGCTACTACAAAAATCTTTAGAGCTTGATCCATCAAAAGCAGTTATACATTTTAATATGGCTAAGATTCTGGAGAAAGTTCGTGCTATTCCCCAGGCAATTCAAGCTTATCAACGAGCAATCGAGCTTGCTCCCCAGTGGGTAGAGCCTTATGAAAACTTAGCTAATATTTTTTTGAGAAATCAAGAGTTTGAGCGAGCAGAACCAATTTATCGACAAGCGACGATAGCTAATTCCAATCATCTTAATAGCTATCTTAACTTAGCAAATGTTTTGATGAAACGCCATCAGTTCGATTATGCCATTCAAATCTATCAAAAAGCTCTGGAATTAAAACCACGGGATATTAATATAATTACTAACATAGGAGTAGCTTTTGATGCCAATCAAGACTCGGCTCAAGCTGCTCTTTACTATGGTTATGCTTGTTATTATCGAGAACAATATCAAAACGCAATTGACCTGTTTGACAGATTTCTAGAAACTCAAGTAGGAAATGTGCGCTTTTATGAGGTTCTCGCTAATTGTTATGAACGGTTGCACCAAAATGAAAAAGCGATTAAGACATTTAGAAAAGGACTAAAACTTTATCCCAAAACTACCCAGCTTTATTTAGGCTTAGCATCGGAATTACAGGGCTTCGGAGAATCAGAAGCAGCGATCGCTGTTTTGACTGAAGCAATACAGTTGCTACCAAATACTTTATCTTTGGAGTTTAAAAAGCAACTGATACTACCAATTATTTACGAAACACAAGCAGAAATTGACTTTTACAGAAATCGATTTACAATCGGGTTAAATGAGTTAATCCAAAAAACATCCCTAGATAATCTTGAAGCAGAAAAGGATGCTTTATCAGCTCTCAAGAGTAGTAGACATAATATCATACAGAATCAAGGCAAAAATGACCGAGAACTACAGGCACAGTATGGGCAGTTCGTGTGTCAAGTTATGGCTGTCAACTATCCCCAATGGTCAAAGCCTTTGGTGATGCCTTCTTTAAGTGAAAGTCCAAAAATTCGTGTGGGTTATGTCTCCTCCCACTTCACAAATCATCATGCTGCTAAGTGGGCACTGGGTTGGTTAAGAAATCATAATAGACAAGAATTTAAAACGTATTGTTACTACACAGGCAACAAAATAGAGCAAACAAATCAAAAGTTCAAATTTTTAAGCGATGTTTATCATCACATACCTGAGAATTTGTCAGCAATTTGTGAGCAAATAACAGCCGACAAATTACACATACTTGTTTTTCCAGATATTGGTGTGTCTCCTCTCTCAACTATGATAGCAGGATTGCGGCTGGCTCCAGTGCAATGTACGGCGTGGGGGAATGCTATGACCTCTGGCTTGCCAACAGTTGACTACTTCTTGTCTAGCGAACTCATGGAGCCAGAAAATGCTCAACAACATTATTGCGAGCAATTAGTTCGCTTGCCTAATAGCGGACTTTGTTATGAGAAACCATTTGTTCCTCAACTGACAAAAAGCCGTTCAGATTTTCAGCTTCGTGATCATGCTGTAGTGTATTTATCATGTCAAAGTTTAACTAAATACTTACCACAGTATGACTATATATTTGCAGAAATAGTACAACAAGTTCCTGAAGCGCAGATTGTCTTCTTATCTAGCCCATGTGCTAATATTACTGAGAAATTTCAGCAACGTTTAAAACGTGCCTTTGCTAAATTTGGCATGATTTTTTCAGAAAACTGTTTGATTTTGCCTCGCCAAGACCCAATTAGTTATATGAATCTCAACCTAGTGTCAGACGTATTTCTAGATACTTTTGCTTGGAGTGGTGGTAACACGACTTTAGAAGCGATCGCTTGCAATTTACCAATTGTGACTTGCCCTGGTGAATTGATGCGCGGTCGTCATTCCTATGCCTTTTTAAAAATGATGGGTGTGACTGATACAATTGCTAAAAATGAAGCTGAATATATTGAAATAGCGGTGAGATTGGGGCTGGATCAAGAGTGGAGAAAGAGCATTGTTGAACACATAAAACAGCAGAATTCCATTCTCTACGATGACAAAACTTGTGTAGAAGCACTCGATGTATTCTTTCGCCGTATCGTTCAATCAGATCACAACAAGTCGCAACAGCTAACCCAAGCATTACCTTAGCCAAGTTTATGCAAACTAACCAGATAAAACAATCTGTTTTGGTGATTACTGGAATGCATCGTTCTGGTACATCTTTTACGGCGTCCTTACTTCAAAGTGCGGGGTTAGATATTGGTCAAAGACTGTTAGAACCAAGACCGGATAATGTCAAAGGTTTCTTTGAAAATATTGACTTTCTGGAATTTCAGAAAATGGTTCTAAAGTCACAAAGGTTAAAGGATCAAGAGTGGACTAGAGAACAAAAAATTAAGATTGAAGAGCAGGATGTAGAAAAAGCAAAAGAAATCATTGCCAAAAATTCGCAAGCTCCAATTTGGGGATGGAAAGACCCCCGGACAACACTTTTCTTAGATTTTTGGGAATCTTTACTCCCAGAGGCTAATTTTTTACTCATTTATCGCTCACCTTGGGAAGTCATTGATTCCCTCTACCGTCGAGGTGAGGGCATATTTTTTAAAAAACCAGAGCTAGCAGCAATAACGTGGATACAATATAACCAAAAGCTGATAGAGTTTTATGATAAATTCCCTCATCGTTGTCTTTTAGCTAGTGTTTACAGCATCGCTAATAATACTCAAGCCTTTATAGATGCAATCAATGCAAAATTCCAACTCAATTTAGGAACTCCTAGTTCAGATATTTATGACGAATCTTTACTGAATACTCAAGTATCGGATACTTATAGACCCAGCTTAGTTGGTCATTGCTTTCCTCAGACATTATATATTTATAGAAGACTCAATACAAGGGAAGTACCGCTTGGTAATTATCCTGATTTATCATGGCTTAAAAAGATAAAACCTTCTCTTGAGATGAGCAGGGCTTTTCAAGATTGGATGAATATCCGTGCTTTGGAACGAAAAGTTAAAAAACTAGAAGTTGAATTAGAGCAAACACAAATTCAGCTTCAACAAGCTCAAGCAGAACTCAAGGCGTCTAGTCATACCAAAACTGAATGATTAAATTCTCATCAGCAGATGTTTGCACTCTATGAAGAATTAGTATAAGCGACTATGCCAACTGTCAGCGTGATTATTCCTACTTACCAACGAGCTCATCTGCTGAGTGAGGCTATTAACAGTGTTTTGGCACAAACCTATAAGGATTACGAAATTATCGTCATCAACGATGGTTCGAGCGACAATACAACAGAAGTACTTGCCCAATTTGGCGATTGCCCAAAGGGCAGTGGGCTAAAGCCCAATCGCATTACAGCCATCCATCAAAGTCATCGGGGAGTATCTGCGGCTCGCAATGCCGGAATTAAAGCCTCCAATGGACAGTATATTGCCTTTCTGGATGATGATGACCTCTGGGAGACTCAGAAGTTGGAACTCCAGATTCCCGTCTTAGAATCTCATCCAGAAATTGGCTTGATTTATTCAGATGTGCTTTGGTTTAATGAGCAAGGTTTTTTGCCCGGTTCATACAACAACAAGTTTCCTACGCCGAATGTTCAAGCTGTCTGGACTCTTTTTATAAATAACTTTATTCCAACAATTTCTGTAGTTGTGCGTCGAGAGTGTTTTGATGAAATTGGCTTTTTTGATGAAAACTTGACGGCTTGTGAAGATTATGACTTGTGGTTGCGGCTGATTGAAAAATGGCGGGTTTATTTCTTGAATGAGTCATTAGCACGTTGTCAAATATCAGAAAATTCTATACAAAAAGATATCAAACGAGTCTTGCGTAACTATCTGTGCGTAAAAGAAAAAGCTATCAGCCGCCATTCAGAACTAAGGCGAATTCCCCTCAAGTTTCTTGATGCTTGGTTTTACGATTACTACCTGAAACTCGCACGAGTTTATCTGGAGAATTATCAAAGTGAAAAAGCTCGTATCGTTTTGCATCGCTATCGGGAAGCGCGTGGAGAAACACCTGCTTATAATCAGTTAGATCAACGTCTCAATAGCGCATCCACAACGAATGAATTGAGGGATAGTCGTTGTGTATTTGTAGTAGCTCAGGGTAGAAGTGGCAGTACCCTACTATTAAGGTTACTAAATGAAATCGAAGGCTACAATATATGTGGAGAAAACTTTGCTGCCATCAGTCAACTCTCTACTTTTTATCAGTCGCTGATTAAGGCAACAAAAACGATATCACATCATCAAGGTAACTTTTTTACTTATGAAGAATTGCTGTCTTTCCCTAAACAGACTAATTCTACATATTCTAGATTTGAGTGGTATAACGTTTACAACATTGAAGATATAAAAGAGAAATTGAGGGAATTGATTGTTCAACTATATAACCCTGAAAGAAAATTTCGGGTGTGGGGTTTTAAGGAAATAAGATTTGGTATGAACATTAGCTTCGAGAGAAGTCACAACAATCTGCTTGACCAAGAAATATCTTCTTACGAGACTTTTCAAAGAGATTTAGACTTTTTAAAGGAAGTGTTTCCTAATTGTAAGTTTATTTTTCATACAAGAAGAATTCAAGAATTAGTAAAAAGTGCATGGTGGGCTAAAAATCCACAAAAGAGTCAGGAAATTCTCAAGGAGCAGGAGCGCTTCTTTGCAGAGTATAGTCATGAAAATGCTGAATTTAGCTACTACTTAACGTATGATGACTTAGTAAACAACACTCACACCTTACAAGGTATGTATAAGTTTTTGGGAGAAGCATTTGATATAGATAAGTATAAAGCTGTCCTCAGTAGATAAGCTTTTAGTAAAAATACACGTAGTAAAAATACACGTAGGGTGGGCAATGCCCACGCTTATCTAGATTCTATCTGGGTTTTGGTGAGCATTGCCCACCTTAGCGATACTTACAGCAGAATAGAGGCGTCAGTCGGCGAAAATAGAAGGGGAGCATCCCAGTTTTTAGAGCTTGTCATTATCCACATTTTTCTCAAAAAAGGCGATCGCCCAAAAATCGGATTACAGAACCCTGATGCTAGCGTGGAAATTCTCAACAGATTTTCACAAATGAGA
>JAHHHH010000105.1 GCA_019359415.1 Iphinoe sp. HA4291-MV1
AAACTACCCCAAGCTGCGTCGAGACAATGCTTTGCCAACATTCCACGACTGGTTGCTTTAAGGTTCAAATCCTCAGCGAAAATCATTCCCGTCGAGGTCTTACACGAAAAAATTTGGGACGGGGGTCTTACACGTAGAGAATGAGCGGAACCTTGGTTTTGTTGATTTGTGTTGACATCACGAGTACTCGTTGTATGAAGGTTCCGCTCATTCTCAGGGGACAATGCGTCGGCAGCCTTATTACCACGAGTACTCGTCTTTACGGGGTTCCGACTGGGAAAAAGAGCCAAGCCTTCTCCTTTGGAGACGCTAGCGCGAACGTTTGGTTGATCTGTCGGCGTAGTAGAGTATTCGTTTTTATAAGGCTTGGCTCTTTTTCTTGTCCCAAGTGCGACGGAACACAGATCAACAGAACAAAGGCTGCCCAAATTTTTAGGGGACGAATGCGTCACACCATTACAAAGCGTGTGAGCAGTGTTGATGTGGAACTGTTTGCGCGTGTCATAAATGCGTTCATGCAATCTACGTATCTTATGCTGTGCTTTTCGATAATTGGCAGAGCCTTTGGTCTTGTTTTTCAACTTGCATTGCAGCCATCTAAGCTCGCGTTGCAAAGACTTGAAAAACCGGGGTCTTTCTACCAATCGTCCATCAGATACAGCCAAAAACTTCTCCAAGCCAACATCAATGCCAATAGAGTTACCATTCGGCATGATATCAGGTACGGAAACATCAGATTGCAAGACCAATTGAGCGTACCATCCCGACGCTTTGCTGACAACTCTAACCTGCTTAACTACAAATCCATCTGGAATTGGGCGATGCAAATTGATTGGTACTGCCCCAATTTTAGGCAGTTTAATCTGAAACCCCATCGTCGCATTGTCCCCTAATTTTCTGCCAGCCCTGTTTTTGTTGATTTGTGGGACAAGACGAGTATTCGTAGTATGAGGGCTGGCAGAAAATTTCGTGTTAGACCCCCGTACGGGATTAGATTTGAACTGCGGAAACACAAACGAGCGATACTGACCAAATTTCTTGAATCTGGGAAACCCAAAACCGCGTTCCATCATGAACTTGAACGCTTTATCTAGTCGTTTCAATGCGTCTTGCAGTACTTGAGATTGAACATCTTTGAGTTCTGGGTTGTCCTTTTTTATTGGTGTCAGCGCGTTCTGCTGTTTGTAGTAATCAGGATACGGTGTATCAACCGGGATGATGTATTCAGAGTGAATAGAGCAGGAGTTGACTGCACATTTACGCGAAGCAATCCAGTCTTTGCGCTCACGCAATGCATAGTTGTATACTTTGCGGCACGCTTCCATCCAAGTAAGCATCCTGGCTTCTTGGGTAGCGTTTGGATAAATCCGGTAACTGTAAGTCAACGAGAGCATCTAATCACCTCCTCTGATATTCTAACAGGCTTTGCTTATCTGTTAGAAGTTTCCAGAGATAGGAAAAAGACAGCACATCGAATGCTGTCTTTTTCCATGAGGGGTCCATGTATCCCACCGCCAAACGGAGTACCGTTATGGCGGGGGACTTATAGCCCCTCAAACTCCCCATCAGTTAAAACTTGTAACCCAAAACTTGAATCGCACCGTTCTCTGGCAATTTACCAGAACTGACAGTAATTGTGTCACTACTGCTACGACGTACTGTCATTCCATTCATCACCTTTAGGAAGTCATCCAAAGGTGAAATATCGCAATTCGCAGCATCTGCAGCTTGTGTACGGTAATGGGTAGGAATAATTATTTTGGGATTGAGGGTTTGAATTGCCTGTTTAGCTTCTTCAGAATTATAGGCTTTTGCACCCCCTCCTACAGGAACTAACGCCACGTCAGGACGCCCCATAAGGATTTTTTGCTCAATGGAAATGGGTGCTGCTGCTCCTCCTAAATGAAGGATATTAATTCCCCCTTGTCTCCATTGCCAAGCCGTATTTACACCAAACTGTCTCCCACCTTTACGGTCATGGTTTATAGCAATTCCTTGGAACTTAATGCCATTAAACTCGTAAGCTCCCGGTTCATAAATAAGCTTTGGATTTCCAGCAAGGTCTTCTACTGCACCTTCATCTAGCAGTTGACTGCTAATGAGAACCAAATCAGCCGCAACCTTTGGTGCACGATAACCAGCGGTACAGCCAACTGTCCGAAAAGGATTCGTGAGAATTTTTACTCCGCCACCAGTAAACAGAAAGCTAGTATGACCTAGCCACTGAATTGATAATAAACCGCCAGATTGGGCATTAGCTTGAAGGTAGGAACCCAAGCTAGTAACTAACGTTGTTACTAATCCCGACCCTGCATAGCCCAATAACTGTCGTCGTTTCATGGATTCATCTCTCGATACTGCAATTGTTCCAGAAAGTTTCGCAGTAGTTGCTTCCCTGAAGTTGTCAGGACACTTTCTGGGTGAAACTGGACGCCCTCAATATGAGGATAGTTCCGGTGTCGTACCCCCATAATTGTGCCATCCTCAATCCAAGCAGTGATTTCTAGCACATTTGGGCAAGTATCGCGCTCAATCACTAAACTATGATACCTGGTTGCGGTCATTGGAGTTTCTATCTTGTTGAAGACTCCCACGCCTGTATGATGTATCTGAGAAGTTTTGCCGTGCATCAACTCTGGCGCAGAAACAATCTTACCGCCAAACACTTGACCAATACTTTGATGCCCTAAACAAACTCCTAAGATTGGTAAGCTTGGTCCAAGCTGACAAACGATATCCAAGGAAATTCCAGCATCTTCTGGGCGACCTGGTCCTGGGGAAATCACGACTCCATCTGGCTTGAGATCACGAATTTCCTCTACAGTAATCTTGTCGTTACGAAAAACCTTAATATCGGCTGCTACTGGGAACCCAGCCGCCAATTCTCCCAGATGCTGCACCAAGTTATAGGTAAAACTGTCGTAGTTATCGATAACTAGAATCACAAGTTATAACTCCTGGTTTCTACCAATCAGATAATTGTGATTGATTGTTACCAGAAGATTTTAACGGATTCGCGGAAGTCCCACCCTCAATGTACTAAGCGTGGTAGGTATGGACAGCAGGAAATTGTGAAAACTTCAAGGGCCAAATTTGAACTACGTTCAAACAGGATAGAGAAGATTTGAACAATTTCCAAACTTGCCCGGAATAACTTTACTACAAGTTGCGGTACACATCATGATAGAGATGGTAATGCAGCAATGAATATTAGAGCAGAAGGTATCAGAATGAGCCAGTTGCTTGCGGGGGTTCCCCCCGTTGTGCAATCTGGCGTGCTATCCTCCTCTGGGACGGGGGAGGCTAACGCCAATGGAGAGGAAGTAAGACCAATTCGCGGGCGTAAGCCTAAGATGCGGCATTCCTCTGTGAAGTTGGAAGCCCGGCTGGGTAGTTCACGGTGAAATAGATGCTAAGACCAAGGCTAATAGGGGAGGAAGTAAAAGTGTAACAGCTACTATCACCGCTACCAAAGCAGAGACAAGCACAGCACCAGCAGCGCAGTCTTTAGCAATTTTTGCCAATTCATGGTAGGTCTGCTTAACCGTTAAGTCCACAATTGACTCGATCGCTGTATTCAGTAACTCCAACGCCAAAACTAAACCGCTTGTTATTCCAATGACAGCTATTTCCACAGGTTTCAGATGTAAAAAAACGCTCAAACCGATTGCTAAAGCACCCACACCAACGTGAATGCGAAAATTGCGTTGTGTTTGAAAAGCGTAGCTAATTCCGCACCAAGCATACTTAAAACTGACAAATAAGCTAGAGGCTACTTGCCACGATAGTTCACGTTGCTGCTTAGTAACAACTGTTTCTATGCAGTTCGGTGCTGGCGGGGACGAAACTTTTGGTGGGGACGAAACTTGTTGAGACATAGGCATAAAAATCAAACAGCAGAATGGGTCAGGAGGAAACAGCGGATGTTAAGAAAAGAATGAACTTATCAGCAGTTTTTAACAGAAAAATATTGAAAATTAAATATAGAATAACACTTAGATTATTATCCTAAGTCATTGCTCTTCAATGTCAACTTCGATACCTATCCTCTTCAGTAAGATAACTTGCTGCTTTAGCATTTGGCTCAAACTTTCTTCATCAGGATGATCCCAACCCAAAAGATGCAGTAACCCATGTGCTGCTAACCAAGCCAGTTCTGTTGGCAAAGGGTGATCTTGCTCTTGAGCTTGTTGTTGAGCCTTTTCGACAGAAATAACAATATCACCAAGATACAACGGTTCCTCTGCGTCCATTTCTGCTAGCCCAGGAGTATTTACCTCCAGTGCAGCAAAGGATAAAACGTCTGTCGGTTTATTTTGATGACGATACTGGTTGTTTAATGTAAGAATTTCAGTGTTGTCTGTCAAACGTAGTCCAATTTCATAAGTTGGCTCTGGAGAAATACTCGGCTGTAATATTTCCAACCAGTGTCCAAACCAGTCTTTCCAGGTTTCAGCAGCAATGTAGGCATCGGCATCCTTAGAGTTTAGAGCTTTAAGGTGAGATGATTCATAATAACAATCTTGTACATACAGTTCAACTCGCACCAGCTACAAAGTCTCCTAAGCCTACGTATAAATTTATTCGTTAGCGAGTAAGGTAAGCCAGACCTACAAGGACTGCTAAAAGACCAGCAGTCGTCAGTACAAAATGCTTTAAGGAGGTGCCACGTTTTTGAACCATGTTTCGCATGGCGAGTTTTACGTAGCTAGGTTGAGGTTCTGCAGAAGGAGAGTCACCCATAATAATGATTTGTTACCAAACTCTTCTAATAATGTAACAGTTCTTAAGCATCAAGTTGCCATTCTGCCCCTTTGGAGACAAGGGGACAAATCAAGTCAAAAGTCAAAAGTTGGAATTACTCCCTCATCTCAATTATGCAGAAGCTTCCACCAACTGGTTTTCTTGCCGTAGATAGGCTTGGATGAACATATCGATTTCACCGTTCATAACATCCGCGATCGCAGTTGTTTCTAAATTACTACGCAAATCTTTCACCAACTGGTAAGGATGAAAAACGTAGTTCCGGATTTGGTTACCCCAAGACGCTTCTACCATATCACCCCGGATTTCTGCGATTTCTTTAGCGTGTTGCTCTTGAGCGATAACCAGCAGTTTTGCCTTCAAGCGGGCGAGAGCTTTTTCTTTGTTTTGTAATTGGCTGCGTTCTTCCGTACAACGGACAGCAATACCAGTAGGAATGTGAACAACTCGCACTGCGGTTTCTACTTTGTTGACATTTTGCCCACCTTTACCACCAGAGCGAGTTGTGGTCACTTCCAAATCTTTCTCTGGAATTTCCAGCTGTACATTATTATCTATCTGAGGCATCACTTCTACGCCAGCAAAGCTCGTTTGCCGCTTACCATTGGCATTGAAGGGTGAAATTCGTACTAGACGATGTGTACCTGTTTCTGAGCGCAGATAACCATAGGCGTAGCGCCCAGTAATTTCTATAGTTGCAGATTTGATACCCGCTTCATCTCCTTCGGAAAGTTCAGTTAAATGCACTTTATAGCCATGGTTTTCTCCCCAACGGGTGTACATTCGCAGCAACATTTCTGCCCAGTCTTGAGCATCAGTTCCACCAGCGCCTGCGTTGATTGTGAGTACAGCGCCCTTATCATCATAGGGACCAGAAAGCAACTGGAGTAACTCCCATTGGTCTAGTTCGTGCTTGAGCTGATCAACAGTAGATTCAGCTTCTTGCAGTAGCCCTTCATCTGTGTCTAACTCCAACAGTTCTAAAACTGCTTTAGTGTCTTCCAAACTCGTTTGCCACTGGTGATACTGTTGCAGATGTGCTTTCAGGTCGTTGAGTTCTTGCAGTGTTTGTTGTGCCTGAGTTTGGTCATTCCACAACTCTGGTTGAGCCGCAACTTGTTCTAGGTCTTGAATTTTGGCAGAAAGTGCAGGGATGTCAAAGATAGTCCTGGGTTTTACCCAGGCGATGAGACAACGTTTCGATTTCGTGTTTGAGTTCTAAAACTTCCATAGTGCTTAGTTTGATGATGAGCGCTTTTTGACGACGATATGCGATCGCTCTTTATTCTATTTGCTTTTTCTATTTTACCTACACTTTACTATATACATACTTATACTATAGGAATCCGGTTTGATTTGGTGAACTAACTCGTAGGGGGAGGGAACAAGGAACTCTTAACAGGGAAGAAGGAATAAAGGTGTACTGAGTTTTTTTCAAAAATCAAATAGGAATCCTATATCTTTTTATAAGTAACAAAATTGACATTTTAATTCTGTCCTACATATCACAAGTCATCTTTAGTACGTCATGGCGGAAATAAAGCTACCATCACCAAATAGGTAAAAAGCTTGCAGCATCTTGGTTCTTTCTTTTTACTTTTTACTTTTGCCTTGTTACACTAGTCTCTTGCCAGGAGTTGTACTGTGACACGCCAAATTAGTCCAGCAACAATCAGCGCTAAACCCACTAGCCAAATTTGCTGTTCTACCCAGAAGGCTAGGAATGCACAGGAAGCCATGCCAGCCCAGCTTATCCATTTGGGATAGAGTCGTTCTTCAGCAGGCAATTGCAGTGCTGCCAAGTTCGTAATTGCGTAATAAATTAAAACGTTAAAGGCACTGAACGACCATGTCGTTTTCACGTCTCCAATCAGTACTAAACCCGCAATTGCTACTCCCACAACCAGCACAGCCAAAACTGGTGTCGTTCCTGACTGATTGAGTCTCGCAAAAATCCCAGGTAAATCCCGGCGTCTTCCCATTGCCAGTACAACACGGGATAATCCTAAAATTAAGTTCAGTAGCACGCCCAGCATAGCAGTGATAGCACCAATTGCTACGACCAAACTAGCAGCAGGATCAGCAACGCTGCGGATAACTACCTCAAGAGGTGCAGCTTGTGTTTGTTCAGTCACTTTTCCCAAAACACTTGCTCCCACTGCCCCAACACCAACCACCGCCACTGTTATATAAAGCAACATTGTCAGCAGTAGAGAGACAATCATCGCTCTGGGAATAGTTTTTCGCGGTTCTTTTGCTTCCTCACCCATTGTGGCGATACGACCATAACCCGTGTAAGCTACAAACATCAGAGCAGTAGCCTGAAGTAGCGATGCTATATTTCCTGAGAAAAAGGGTGTGAGATTTTCCGCACCGACGGTGACAGCACGCGGGAAACAAACAAGAACAAAGAAACCCAAAGAAAGCAGCGTTAACGATACGATGATGATATTAACGCGGTTAGAGCGCCGAATTCCGCTCAACACAATTGCGGTAAGAATAATCACAGCCAAAAGAGCTGTGGGAACGAGCAAACCATGCCCCGTCAAATTCGTTGTAGTTAGCAAGTAAATTGCAAAACCCAAAGCAGCTGTGGCAGCAGAAGCAGTTTTGGCTAAAAGAAACATCCAGCCAGCTGTGAAACCAAACCAAGGATTCAGGTATTTGTAGCCATATTCATAAGTTCCACCACTAACGGCATGATTAGCAGCTAACTGGGCACTGTTAAGACCATTGCAGGTAGCCACAAAGGCAGCAAGCGCCACTGCAACAATCACAGCAGATCCAGCAATCCCCGCAGCAATACCTATGCTCACGAATACGCCGGTGCCAATAATCGACCCCAGCCCCATCATAGTTGCACCCACAACCCCCAATTCTCGTTGTAGTTGGGGTGTTACCGTTTTACCCGACACAAGAAACCTCCTTGTGAGCTAGAGATTGCAGTTGTATAAATTTTATCCCTTCAACGATAAAAAACCGTGGCTTTAAAGGTCAAACCACGGCTTATTTTTGAGTACAACAAATTCTTCTCGATATGCTTAATCGCGGCTGTTAAGAGCAATAAGCAATCGCAAAATGAAAACAAACAAATTGATGTATGTCAAGTACATCGATAAAGCCGCAGGCAAATATTGGTCATTACGATAGGTACGTGGCAAGATGTAAAAGTCAACCACAGACGCACCAACAAAGAGAAACACGCCCAAACCTGAGATACCGATTTCCAACCAATTTGGCGTATAAACACCAAACGCACTGAGTAAAAGTTGCGCGACGAGTACGACAACTAGGGCAATCACCGTTACATAACACCTACCCAAAGCTACCCATAACTGGAAATATCTACTTTGAGCTTTGTTTACTTCCTCGCTTCTCCTGGCGGAGACGCTGCGCGAACATTCTGGCAACGTCGGCGTTAACCAGTCCACGGGCTAACCTCGCCTAACTGGCGATTTTGGACACGCCAGGTGCTATAACGGGGGGAACCCCCAGATTAATCGTTTTCGTCAATGCCATACCGTCTTGTTCAGAGAGATTGGAGCCAATTTGACGAGCAGCAATGAAAGTAACACCACAACCAAGGGCAGCCAGCCCAATACCTTGAATACCTACACCTTGGGTTCTCAGTGCGACAAAAATTAAACCGCTGATTGTGTATCCAGAGAGAAGGCTGTAGGCTGCTAATAGAGGCAGTGCAACTTTGTTATTGCCCTTTTCGGCAACGTTTTGGGCGACGAAGAACAGAACTAACTCTACGACAATTGCACCAAAGAAGGTGGGCAAGAAAATTCCAGGGTTAGTACGGATAACACCCAACCCACCGTATGCTCCTAATGCTGTTAGCACCAGTCCGCCTCCCACATAGGGTAAGGCATTGGCAATTACATTAGGACCTACAAGAGCTTGAGTTTTCGCCTCACGAATTGCGTCACGGAAATTACTGGTATTGCTCATATTTCACACTTGTTTTTAGTGAAGCATTCCTGTTTATTCCCATTTTTACTGATAACCAGAGCTAGTAGCCATAAAGATAGTGCTGAGGAGTCAGCGCTGTGGTGAGCGTAAGCTCCGGAAGGAGAGTCACTGCTCCAGTCTGAGAGGTTTCCCCCGTGAGTGATAAGCTGTTAAACACCTAATTTGCACATTTAGACAGCAGGGGGGCAGAGGGGCTCCAGGAGCAGGGGAGAAGGATTGACCGGAGGCGGAGCGTCTCCGGCTCCGCGCTTTTTCTCCAAAATCAACAAAGGCCAAGTTAAATGCGTATTAGCTTACCATTTCACTTTAAGGTTGATACATATGGGGAAACCGGGGGAGCAGAGTCCTCAAAAATCAATCCTCGACTCCCAACGAATGGGTGAGAGTTGTCCTGTTTTTCTAGGATTCCACCTACTGGTGTTCTTGAGTGATGACCACTCGGCAACGCGCTGGCTCCTCGGTACTCAGCACTTTATGAACTCACTCCAACCAAAAGCTTAAAGAAAATCTATACGTGTAAATACTGGAACTTCGGGTAAGACACTTAACAATTTCAGTGAAACAACGAATGGTTTCTACAAGCGTTCCTAAGGAAAATAATGACAGCTTTAATGGAAGTTTACGTGACTCCATTTTTTGGAAAAGGAGTTCTTAAAAAGGAATTTATATGGCAGCAAGTCAGTCCTCTGTGCAATCTGATGGTATGGAATTATTACAGTCATACTACCAGAATCCTTCTATTAAACTTCGTAATCAACTTGTACAAATACATACTGGCTTAGTGCGGAAAATGGCTCATAAATTCAGCTATCAATGCAAGGAGCCTTATGAAGATTTAGAGCAAGTTGGTTATCTAGGTTTAATCAGAGCAATTGAGCGCTTTGACCCAAGCCAAGGATATGCTTTTAGTTCTTTTGCTGTGCCCTACATTCGGGGTGAAATGCTACACTTTTTACGCGATCGCAGTACCCTATTAAAGATTCCGCGTCGTTGGCAAGAACTCTATAATGAGGGGCAGAAAGTTCGCAAAGAATTGGCACTGACTTTAGGTCGTCCTCCCAAGGATTCAGAAATTGCAAACAAACTCAAGGTATCTCTACAAGAATGGCAAGAAACAAAATTAGCTGCTCAAAACCGCATGCCTTTGAGTTTAGATGCTACTATAATTCAGTCTATTGATTGTCAAATCACCCTAGGTGAAGCACTTCCTTGTCACCGTTCTGCTACTTCACAACAACAGGACGAAGAACGGCAACAACTTCAAGGGGCAATAAGTATGTTACAAGAAAAGACACGCGTGGCAGTAGAAATGGTGTATTTGAAAGAACTTTCTCGCAAAGATACTGCTAAGAAAATTGGTACCAGTCCAATGACAGTGACGCGATATTTGCAAAAGGGAGTTCAAGATTTAATCTCTATGTTAGGAACGCAAGTGGTAGCAGCAGGATCATAAATGAGGGAGATCCCCCTCATCCCTTGCTCAAATCAACGAGATTTTAAATCAGCGATCGCTCCTTTTGTCATAGCAGCGATCGCTTGATCTGTCGCTTTGGGCAAATGGTAATATTTGCCTCCTGCTGTTTGTGCTAACTCCTTCGCAAATCCTGTAGAAACGAATTTACTTTCCGTATCAATAACCAGCAACTGCATTCCTAAAGCACGCATTCTCGCAGCAATTTCTAACAATTCTGCTTTGATATCCGGTTTTTCTCCGCTTTCTTGCGGTTCACCTAAAGAACGCGACAGAGGAATATTACCCCGTCCATCGGTTATCGCTACAATCACAACTTGTCCAATATCTCCGCTCATTTGGGCATTCAAACCGACGCGTACAGCTTGGGTTAAACCATGAGCTAATGGCGAACCACCACCACAGGGTAATCTTTCTAGACGGTTACGTGCCAAAGCAATGGAACGTGTCGGGGGTAACAACACCTCTGCTTGTTCTCCTCGGAAGGGAATCAAAGCCACTTGGTCACGATTTTGATATGCTTCTGTCAGTAGCTGCATCACCGCACCTTTCGCAGACTGCATCCGGTTCAGCGCCATTGAACCTGAAGCATCTACCACAAATACGACTAAAGCACCCGCTTTGCGTACCAAACGCTTAGCTCGAATGTCACTTTGTTCCACAAAGACTCGCCGCCCTCTTGGGGATGGGGGGGATGGGGGAGCAGGGGGAGCAGAGGAGCTCTTGAGCAGGGGAGATGGGGGGATAGAAGAAAGTTTTTCCCCTTGTCCCCTTGTCCCCTTGTCCGCTCTGCTCTCATATCGCTGACGTCGTGCTTTTTGATACGGTGCAGCTGCACGAAGTGTGGCATCTACGGCAATGCGTTGCACTTTGCCTTTGGGCAGCATTGGCTTGACGTAACGTCCTCGGTCTTCGGAAAAGATTAAACTGCGGCTACCAGACTTACCTCGCCGCTGCGCTAGCTGAGCAAAATAAAGCACACTGTCATCAAGAACGACTCCCTCAGGGTCAAAGATAAATTCTTCAGGGATACCAGGCGGTTCTTGTTCTGGCTGTTCTTGGTTTTCTTCTTGTTCTTGTTCGGAATTATCTTCGGGTTCCTCCTGATTTTGCGGTGGTGGAGGGGGTGGCGGTGCTTCTTCTTGGGGTGGCGGTGTTTGCACAATAGTCGCCCGTGGGACTATTACTAATTCTACAGCACGGCGCAAATCTTCGGCATTCACTTGCGTGCGTCCATCCAAAGCCGCAGAGGCTTTGGCAACACGCACAGCAAATAACTCAGCGCGGTGTCCCTGCACACCTCCACGAATTGCTTCTTCGACTAAATAGGAAATTTGTTCGTGAGTGATGCGAACGTCTTTCAACCATTCCCGCGCCAGAATGATTTGGGTTTTGAGGTTATCTAAGTCTTCGCTGTACTGCTGAAAAAACTCTTGAGGAGATTGGGAGTGAGCGATCGCTCTTTCTACCGCTTGCACTCTCTCATCTAAACCCAAGACACCATCTGCGCTAAGAGCGATCGCAATTCTATCTAGCAAATGTTCCCGCAATGCTCCTTCTTCTGGGTTGTAGGTAGCAATAAATAAGGGTTTGCAGGGATGCTGAAAACTAATGCCCTCTCGTTCAATTTGGTTGCGTCCTTCAGATAATACTGTTAAAAGCTGATTGGATATTTGATCATCTAATAAATTAATTTCATCTATGTAGAGGACGCCTCGGTGTGCTTGGGCGAGTAAACCTGGTTGAAATATTGTTTCCCCTTGTTTCACCGACTGTTCCACATCGACAGAACCCAAAAGTCGGTCTTCTGTCACTCCTAAAGGAATTTGTACAAAAGGTGCGAGAATAATTTCGGTTTCTATCTCATCGCTTCCACCTCCACTTGCAGTAAGGGTGAGGGAAAGTTCTACTAAAAGTTTGTTGTCCCATTCTTCTGGATGATTGGGATCGCAGTTGCTGATAGAACCTTTAACAACTTCAATGGGTGGAAGTAGGGCATGAATAGCACGCGCCATCACAGATTTTGCCGTACCGCGACGACCTGCGATCGCAACTCCTCCCAACTCTGGGTCTACCGCAGCAAGCAGCAGAGCTAATTTAATTGCTTCTTGACCGACTACGGCTGTCAAGGGAAAGGCAGTATACAGAGGGGTGATGGTAGGCGCAGGCATAGTTTGAGTCACAGATCGTCCAAATTTCTAGGATACCAAACCTGACCCACGATCACTCGAACATTCAAAGCTCATTGTTGTATTTCATTGAATTTGCGGGTAAAAAGATTTACGTGCTAGACCCCCGCCTCACCCTATAAGTACATTGAGGGTAGGGATTTTCGCGATACCGTTAGACAAAGGCACAATAAATTAAGTATCTGCTCTTGAATATGTCTCGCACAATCAATACCCAATTGCGAAGTAACCTGCTGATTTTATTTGCAGCAGGTTTGTTATTCTGGTCCAGTATGGCTTCATTGCTGCCAACGCTACCACTGTACATTGAGTCTGTGGGCGCAACAAAACAGCAAATCGGGATTGTGATGGGTAGTTTTGCTCTCGGACTGTTGTTCTTTCGTCCTTGGTTAGGACGCTTGGCGGATAGGCGGGGTCGGAAAATTGTGTTACTCATTGGTACACTAGTGGCTGTCATAGCACCCCTTGGCTACTTATTCGTCAAATCTATTCCCCTGCTGATAGTACTGCGTGCTTTTCATGGTATTAGCATCGCTGCTTTCACCACTGGTTTTAATGCTTTGGTAGCTGACATAGCACCCTTAGAAAAGCGGGGTGAAATTATTGGCTACATGAGCTTGGTGAATCCGATTGGTGTGGCGATTGGACCGGCTTTAGGCGGATATTTGCAAGCTGGAGTCGGTGACCAGATTTTATTTCTGATCACTGCTGAATTGGCTTTTGTGGCGCTTTTGAGTCTGTTGACAATCACCAATCCACCAGTGACAACACCACAGCAAGGTCAGACCAGAAATAGTCAATTTTGGGGAATTTTGTTTAGTCCTAGAGTGAGAACTCCAGCCATCATCATGTTGCTGATTGGTATGGCTCTTGGTGCTTTACACATTTTTATCCCGTTGTTCATCAGATCAACTGCTGTGAATTTGAATCCAGGGTTGTTTTTTACAGCAGCAGCAGTTGCTAGTTTTGGTGTCAGGGTGTTCACTGGTAAAGCAAGCGATCGCTTTGGTCGTGGTTTATTTATTACTATGAGTTTAGTTTTTTACACGCTGTCACTGTCACTTCTATGGCTAGCAGATAGTTCTCCTGCTTTCTTGCTTGCAGCAGTTATTGAGGGGTGTGGTTCTGGTACTCTAATTCCCATGATTGCGACTTTGATGGTAGATCGAGCGCATCCTTATGAAAGGGGGCAGATATTTGCTATGTGTCTCATGGGTTTAGATGTTGGGATTGCGATCGCAGGTCCAGTGCTTGGTTCTATTACTGAATATCTTGGCTATAGAGACATGTTTGGTCTATGTGCTGGTTTTACATTCTTAGGCGTGATCATCTTTGTGACCCTTTCCAGCAAAGACTTACCCAGTTCTGTGCGCTTTGCTCTTGGTCGCGGTCAAGATACTTATGCCTTGAAAGATATATAGATACATAAAAAAACTTAGAGACGCAACATTTTGCGTCTCTAAAACAATATCTCTATAGGAACGGGCGAGGAGGGATTCGAACCCCCGACACCGTGGTCCGTAGCCACGTGCTCTAGTCCACTGAGCTACACGCCCTTGCCAGAATCTCATATTAACACACCCTTTCTAAATGACGCAAAAAAATTCTGACCTTTTCTCTAGCAACTTGAGCCATCTGGATAATCAAGCTCAGGCTCAGATGGTGGATGTGTCTGGAAAAGCATCCACAGTTCGCCAAGCTGTAGCCGCAGCGAAAGTTAGGATGCTACCAGAAACCTTCGCCGCTATTCAAGCAGGGAATGCTCCGAAAGGAGATGTGTTAGGAACTGCAAGATTAGCTGGGATTATGGGAGCGAAACAGACCGCTTCTTTGATTCCCCTGTGTCATCCTTTACCATTGCAAAAAATCGAAGTACAAGTAACACCTGACCCAGAATTACCTGGTTATCAAATTGAAGCAACAGTCAAGACCAAAGCTGAAACAGGAGTAGAAATGGAAGCCTTAACTGCTGTTTCTATTGCGGCTCTCACCTTGTATGATATGGCGAAAGCCTTGGAAAAGTCGATTCAAATTGAATCAATTCGGTTAGTCAGTAAAACTGGCGGGAAATCAGGAGACTACCAAGTTGAAAAAGTTACTTAAGTTTTGTATTCCAGTTGGTGTTTGAATTCATAAAAACTACCATCGCTAATCACCTTTGCCAATTTATGGTTTGACAACATTCCACTGACATTTAAGTTTTCAATCACTACGAAGCTGTGGTTCAAGGCTCACGTAGGTTGTTAACTTATGTAAGTAGTCAGTACGAATATTCGCGATTTGGTTGTGTAGTCGAGCTATTTTAATATTGGAATCAGACCAATGTTGGTTACTAAACCGAAACCCAAGAGAACTAAAGGAAAGTAAGTGAGGTTACAACAAGTTATCCAACTCACACCTCAACTCCTGAAGAAAGATTCCCCAGCAAAAGAATCTCAATTGCCAAGGCGAGTATCCTATTAACACTGCCGTAAAGAATATCTTGATAGCGATCGCTTATCAAGAGTGCAAACCGCTATAATAATACTCCCGCACGAGTTTCTGATACTCTGGCACAAGTTTCTGATACTCTGGCACAAGTTTCTGATACTCTGGCACAAGTTTCTGATACTCTGGCACGAGTTTCTAATGCTCTGACGCGAGTTTCTAATGCTCTGACGCGAGTTTCTAATGCTCTGACGCGAGTTTCTAATACTCTGACGCGAGTTTCTAATGCTCTGACGCGAGTTTCTAATGCTCTGACGCGAGTTTCTAATGCTCTGACGCGAGTTTTTAATGCTCTGACTTGCGCCCTTATAACAATTCTATGTGATAGCTTGCCCGTAAAGTGCCATAGCGGAATGTGGGTTATAGGATTTCTACATACCCTTCTGTTCCATGCACGCGAATTCGTTGCCCGTCTTTTATCAGCTTTGTAGCATTTTCTACTCCGACGACTGCTGGTAAGCCATACTCACGTGCGATAACTGCTCCATGGGTCATCAGTCCACCAACTTCGGTGACTAGACCTTTTATGGATACAAACAATGGTGTCCAACTAGGATCAGTAAAGGAGGTGACTAATATATCTCCATCTTCCAGATCAGCATCTTCCATGTTTAAGATGACACGTGCTCGTCCCTCTATAACTCCAGAAGAAACAGCTAGACCTACAATAGCTTCGGCTGGGAGATTTTCTCGTTTGTACTCACCTGCAATGATTTCACCATCAGACGTGAGAATACGCGGCGGAGTTAGCTTTTCGTATAGCTTGTACTCATCTTTTCGCTGGCTGATGATCTGCTCATCGAGCTGATGTGTGCGTACGACTTCGCGAAGCTCCTCAAACGTGAGGTAGTAGATATCTTCCTTTTCATGCAGAACGCCGGCTTGTACGAGTCGTTCGGCTTCTTTCAGTAAAGCCTGCTTATAAACGAAGTAGCGATTAATCATGCCGTATTTTGGATATTCACGATAACCAACGAAGTTCCGAAGCAGGCTGATCTGCTGTTTTGTTTCTTCGGCTTTTCGTTCACCATCCGGCAATTGCTTCAGTCGTTCCAACAACGCTTGTTCTTTTTTCACAGCTTCCTGGCGCCCTTGCTCAAATTTCCGCGTGCTAGCACCAGGCTCAAAGTTCTTAATGTTGCTGAGAATCATGGGAACAAGTATCGCTGGTTTTTCGCTCCAGCGAGTTCTCGTAATATCGATTTCCCCGACACAGCGCATTCCGTACTTGTCAAGATACGCACGGATAGCGTTCCGGGCTTCCTGCCCACCATCAAACTTAACCAACTCGTCCAGAAAGCCATCATCTTTTACGTGCTGCAAGTACTCAATGACTTCTGGATAAGGGCGAATCGCATCTGCAACATCCAATAGCGCCAGCCCCATTTCCGACGTAATATTGTTTGGTGCAGACTGAGCGAGCGTGTCCGCTACATTTTTCTCACCCAACCACTCCATCATTTTGTCGTTGATCCATGATACAGCATTCATGCCGGTCATAATCGCAGCGAAACTTTGCGTATCAGATAAATTCTGCCTGAGCTTCTGCCTATCCTCCAGGATAAAGTCAACCAGATCCACGCCTGACTTCGCTTGGATCTCCTGCTTTAACGTTTCAATCAATGCTTGGCTACGCTTAATCAAATCGGCAACAATCGTCGGATCGTTTGGGAGTTGCACTTGAAAGGCGGCAGGCGACGTCCCTTTATTGCTAGTACCAGGACTCGGTTCTATGTGATCGTTCGGCAACGATGGGATAAAATCTCCGCGCTCTAAGATGGTCCTAAGTGCGTCTCTTATGAGCGGATCGGATTTTCCCAGAACATTTACGAGAATCTCTTTTCCGGTAGGAGAAGCCAGATCCTGGGCAACATCAACAAACAACCTTCCACCAGCTTTATACATGGGTCGGGCAGCTGTTAGCTGCCATAAAGACAATCCCAATGGTCGCATGGGGTCGGTCATCATTTGTTGATGACCAACAGAGATATAAACGTGATTTTCCTGATCATTCGCTTCAGGGATCGGGTATAAAGTAGTGATTGGCCGACTCTGGACAATATAAAACGTATCATCAACCAAACACCATTCGATGTCCTGGGGGCAGCCGAAATGTGCTTCGATCTTTCTGCCCATGTGCTCAAGCTGCAAAATCTGCTCATCCGTCAGCGCTTGCCTGTTCTGCCGCTCAGGCTCAATCTCCTGTTCTTTCGTACCGCCATCTTTTAAGGCGTAAATAGCTAGTTTCTTGGTGGATATCTTCTGATCGATAACCTTGCCGTTACACACTTTATAGATATCAGCATTCACTAGTCCGGAAACCAAAGCCTCACCAAGTCCGAAGCTAGCATCAATGGATAACACCTTCCTATTAGAAGTGACGGGATCGGCAGTAAACAAAATTCCTGCCACCTGCGGAAAGACCATCTTCTGAACAACCACAGATAGGTGGACTTTACGGTGGTCGAAGCCGTTTTGAAGACGGTAAATTACTGCCCTCTCGGTAAATAACGAAGCCCAGCACTTGCTGATATGCTTTAGAATTGCCTCCTTTCCGATAATGTTCAAATACGTATCCTGCTGCCCTGCAAAGGAAGCCGTCGGTAAATCCTCTGCAGTTGCGCTGGATCGTACTGCATAGGCATTTTTTTCATCAAGCCCGGAGAGGAAGCGGGTGATCTCTTCATTAATGTCTTGCGGAATGGCTATCGCTTCGATGACCCTGCGAATCTCAGCGCTAAGTTCACCGATTTTATCCCGGTTTTCCACCTTTAGAAGCGATAACTGATCAAGTAATTCGTTGATCAACGACGTTTCCCCAATGATTCTTTTAAAAGCTTCAGTAGAAATACAAAAGGCATCCGGTACGTGGATTCCTTGAATCTTGGTAAGTTCCCCCAGGTTGGCACCTTTGCCCCCGAACATTGCAAGCTTTGTGTTATCAATTTCCTGAAAACCGAGTATGTAGGCACTCTTATTTTTCATGTTTTTATACTTTTCTGCCATTATTTGTTGTTGAGTTTATTTGTTGTTTCATTCATTATTTCAATTGCTTTTAAGAAGAATTTATCTTCCATCTATAGCAATCCTAAATTATTTGTGAACAACAAGATTCCCGACTTCTTCAAGAAGTTGGGAATCTGAGCATGCGCGATTTTCATAAATCAAATAGAATTGCTATATTTCATTTAGGCAGGTTATCTGGGTCAACGCCAATTGAACGTAAATAAGCTGCCAATTGTTCAGCCCGTTGACGTTCTTGTTTAGCCCGTTGACGTTCTTGTTCTAACAACAACTCCGCCTTTACAGCTCGTTGCTCTAGTTCCAGGGAAGTCAAAAATCTTTGCCCATCTGGACGGTAAATGATCAACTCTCCTTGTCCAGTTTCAAAGCGAATTCCCAAGCGAGGACTAACCCAACTGTCCATTTGCCAAAGCTTTTGCAGATTTTCGTCTTGCCGCAACCATCCGTCTAGTTGATAGCTCTCCGGGTCGTATATGTAATATTCTTCCACACCATAGGTATTGTAAAATAATAGCTTACGGTTCATCTCATCTGTATTATTGCTGTATGAGAGAATTTCAAAGACTACTTGGGACGAGATATTCTCTTCGTTCCACTGACGGTAGGAGCGGCGTTTCCCCTTTGGTCTGCCAAAGACAACCATCACATCTGGAGCTGTTGGCGAAATAAGTTGCGAACGGACGGGATACCAAAGTAAATCACCTGCAATAAAGACATTGTCATCAGCAGCAAACAAAATCTCCAAATTTTCTTTGATGATGACTATCCAACGATACTGCTCTGTATTTTCCGCCATCGGTTTGCCGTCACTGGAAGGAAAGAGGATATCCTCATCAAGTTCCCAAAAGGTAGTCATTGCCTTTCACCCAGCTTAATTTATGCTTTAATTTTAGGACGATGAGATTTTTGAGGTAGACACTATCGTACTCCCAAAAATCGTAAAATGAGTCAGAAAGCACTTTTGTTAAATACCGTAACAAATACTTATGCCTCCTCGTTGGCCTCGTAAACCTGATCGCAAAGACCCTGCTTACCGTAAGCTGGATGACCGAATGAATTTTGCCATCCATGTGGCGATATTCGCGCTATGTAATTCTAGTCTGTGGTTTTTCCATAACTTCAATTCAGCTACTTGGGAGTGGCTTCCTTGGTTGACAGCAGGTTGGATAGTTATGTTGTTGGGACATTTCATTTATATTTGGGCGATCGCCAACTACTCAGAAACACCACCTACATCCACCTGAAGACTGACTAGACAGACCAAGGCGATTGTAACTTGCGGTGGTAGAGTCAGCTTGGATATTTGAGCGATAATTAAGTACATAATGAAGGTTCTCACTTTATATAGGATTATTTTTATGGCTAAGACTAACACTACAGAATCACTAGAAGCCCTAGCAGCAGAAATTGGGGAAAACATTTACATAGATATTACCAAATGGCATCTTTACTTATCGGATGCCAAGTTGCATACTGTAGTTGCAGAGCAAGTGTATCCTTTAATTACTGCCAGTAAACCTGTGGAAGAAGATGATGTGATAAAAGTTTTAGAATCTATTTCAGTTAAAATTGGTGGTGGGAGAAAAGAACTTCCTCTGATTGATTTACTACCGCTGCAATGCCAGGTAAACCTAGTAGATATTTTAGAAAAATATCAACGGGATATGTAATCTTACTGCTTCTCTCATCTTGTAACTTGATTTTTTCACTACTTCACAGGAAACAATAACTCAGCATTCAGTAGACAAACTATGACTGATATGCAGTATAGTTTAGTCTTTTGGTCACTCATACATATTCATTGCATCCTCTATTGTGAGGATGTTTTGGCAATCCATTCTAATTAGATGTAGGGTTACTTTGTCAAAGTATCCCCTACTTAATCATGAAAATTTAAGGAGGCTATTTCTATGCTTTTACAACTCAAAGATGGTGGTGAATTGGTGAAAATTCTTGATGTTCAAGAATTGATAGACCCTAATCATGATGTCGTTCACGCACAAGAGCAAGAAGGTCAAGAAGAACAACAACCTGATTCTTATAAAAAAGAAAATCTAGCTTTTCCTTCTGGTGAAAGCCTACCACGTTGTTGGATAGATGCCAACTACAGAAACGCCAAAGCATCATGACTTACTCCCGAACCGCTACAAGATTACCCATCTTTTCCTTGGCGTTCTTCTCTAATAGTCTGTCACATTAATTTTGAGGAGCTGCAAGATCCCCGACTTCTTTAAGAAGTCAGGGATCTAACCACGCGTAACCCTTCAGAATTAATGCGATGAAATACTAATTAAAGGCACAATAGCTTATAATCTGAATAAGCGTAAAGTGCAATATGCAGTGCAAAATAAAACCCCTTTAGCAGCAGATAAAGGGGTGCAAAATATGATAATGGTACAGTGATCTAATTTTGAATAGGTGCAGGTGAAATCGACTTATGCAGTAGAAGATCATTTGTGACAGGTTAAGACAGCACTACTTTTGTCAATTAGTAATTATCCTGAATATTGAGGAAAATGTAAGGTATAAAACTAAATTTTATACTGACTTCTTTGGGCAAGAATGAATGATGCGTCTAAATACTAAGCGATTGCCCAAAGGGCACTGCGCTCTGCGCAATCGCTAACCCAAAAATCATGTTTTCGACCACAGTTTTCTGGATATTTTTCAGTCCTATTACATATTGACAAATGCACCATAACCTTAACCTGTCACGAATGGTAGAAGATACAGTGTGCTTCACCAAACAAGGCAAAAGTTAAAAGGTAAAAGTTATATCAAGTTCGTTTGATTACTTATCATTCCTGAAGAATCCCTTTTACTGCTATACAGAACTTGACTAAACTTGTTCAAAGCTAGCCATTCAACGAAAGTTTCCTTCAGAGGGTCTGCTTCTTGCTTCTACCAAGGGAGTCGGCTCCTACTTGTCCACAAGCGTAAATTCGGGT
>JAHHHH010000107.1 GCA_019359415.1 Iphinoe sp. HA4291-MV1
TTGAGCAATAGGGTTGTAGATGAGTTCTCCTGCTAAGGTAAGCGATCGCTCGACCCTGTGCCCAAAACATCGCCCCAAACCCTCATTCTTGCGTTGACTGACAAAAGTTTTCGGTCTACTGAAAATGGGTAAGTATGCATTCTCGAATAAGCATCTACCGTACCAATGCCAAAGCGTATTAGTATAGAGCCACATCTATCGTTAACAGAATTAGAACAACGTTACCGTCAGGCAAAAGACCCTGTGGAAAGAAATCATTACCAAATTATTTGGTTATTAGCATCTGGTAGAAGTAGTCAAGAAGTTTCACAGATAACTGGTTATAGTCGCAGTTGGATTTACGAACTAGTCTGGGGATATAACCGTATTGGTGCGTCCTCACTTGGGGATAAAAGGCATGAACATCGGGGTGCTGAGACACTTTTGAATGATATACAACAAGCACAACTATGGCAGGCATTGCAATCCCCTCCTGTTGAAGGTGGACAATGGATGGGACAAAAAGTTGCAAATTGGATGAGTGAATTACTAGGACATCCAGTTAGTAGACAACGAGGATGGGAGTATTTAAAAGCAATGAAATTACGTTTAAGAGTACCTCGACCGTCTCATGAGGAAGCAGACTTTTCTTATGTAAGATACCTGCGCCAATTATGGTGAAAAGTCTTTCTTAATAAGTTTTTGCAAGATATGCAGATTTTATATAACTGCAATACCATTGAGCGATAGCCCGACCAACTTCTTTTGGAGCATCCTCTTGTAAGAAGTGCATACCCGTGATAGTGACTTCGGTTTGGTTTGGCAAAGTACGGCAGAATTCGCGAATTGTGCCTCGGATGAATACACCAGGTTCCGCATTGATAAAGAGCTTCGGCATATCGCTTTGCAAAAGCCACTCAGAGTAATCTTGCATGATCGCCGTGACGTCACTTGGATAGCCATCAAGTGGAACTTCACGAGGCCAAGTGAGCGTTGGACGGCGGCTTTCACCAGATTCAAGGTAAGGTCGGCGATACTCTGCCATCTCCTCTTGTGTTAAGTGGCGTTGAGTTACACTAGGTAGCATTTGCTCAATGAAGATATTCTGCTCTAAAACTAACCTCTCACCTTCTTGAGAACGAACTGCCTTTAGCGTTGAGTGAAAGCTTTCTGGCAAATCACTTAATGTCAGCGGACGAACGAAGGTTTCCATATAGACAATTCCACGAATTGCTGAACGATGTTGATTTGCCCAGTGGAAACCAAGTGCTCCACCCCAATCATGTCCAACGATGACGACATCTTGTTTGACATTGAGGGTATTGAGGAAGGCATCAAGATAACGGCTATGCCCTACAAAACGGTAGCGGTCAGGCTCATTAAGCGGAAGCTTTTCAGAGTCGCCCATACCAATCAAGTCTGGCACAATGAGTCGCCCAAGACCTTCAACTTGAGGCAGCACGTTTCGCCAAAGGTAGGATGAGGTTGGATTACCATGAAGGAAGAGGATAGGAGAACCTTGTCCGACGTCGATGTAAGCCATCTGACGACCAAGTACTTCAATGTGTTGTTTGGGGTAACGTTCTTTAAAAGTGTTCATAGAGACTTCTTCCCTTTCGACAAAATTTATAGTATCATAAATTATGTATGATGCATACATTTTTGAAAATTCATGAAAATTCTTTCTTTTAACAGAAAGTTATACTAATACAATGTATGTATGCAGCATATAATTTAATTGAGAAGTTGATGACAAACGTTAGAACACTAAATATCCTTGGCGCGTTTGCGCTTTCTGTAGCCGATGATTTGCAAGGAGCAGTTGTACAGGCAAATGACTATAATACTTCTGCATCTGCGGCACTCATCACACTCAACGCACACCCTGGTGAAACGATAGATTTGCTGAGCAAGGTCTTGGAGTTATCACATTCAGGTACAGTTCGTTTAGTAGATCGTCTAGAGAGCGATGGTTTAGTAGAACGCCGCCGTGGTTCTGATGGTCGCTCAGCAGCTCTTTTTGTAACCGCTAAGGGTGAACAGCAGGTGCGTGATATGCTTACTCGCCGCGAAGAAGCTCTTAGAGAGATTCTTGGTGCTCTATCTGTCCAGGAACAAACGCAACTAACAATTCTTCTGGAAAAGCTTCTTAGTGGCTTGACACGGAGTTGTGAACACGCCAGAAATATATGTCGGTTCTGCGATGAGTCTGTATGCAGCAATACAGGAAATTGTCCTGTTGCCCGTGCCGTCATATGGTAGATTTTGCCGTAAAAATTTTTAGAACTACTACTTCAATTAGCAAGCTACGACAGTTAGTTTTTTTCTAATTTTTTATCAGAATTACCTATTCAGCTGAATGTATCTGCTTACTAGCAGTCAATGGCTGATAGTCTCCTTAAGTGAGATTTGTTGTATAAGCTACTGAATGTCAAAGAAATTGCCTCAGCAATTAAGTAATAGTGAGATGACGCGTATGCAAGTACTTTGGTTTATCCCAACTCATGGCGATGGTCGCTATCTAGGTACCACCACTGGTGGTCGGACAACTAGCTTTCCCTATTTACGGCAGATTGCTCAAGCCGTGGATGAATTAGGGTATACAGGAGCGTTACTACCTACAGGTCGCTCCTGTGAAGATGCTTGGATTGTAGCATCAACGCTAGTAACTTATACTCGACAAATGCGCTTTCTGGTGGCGGTGCGTCCTGGTCTCATGTCACCTGGAACAGCTGCACGGATGACAGCAACCTTTGATCGCCTCTCCAATGGTCGCCTATTGATTAACGTGGTCGCAGGTGGCGATCCAGTAGAGTTAGCAGGAGATGGTTTGCATCTAAGCCATGATGATCGCTACAGATTAACAGATGAGTTTTTAACCGTGTGGCGCAAGATTGTCGCAAGTGAAGAAGTTAACTTTAAAGGTGATTATCTCAACATCCAGGGTAGTAAGCTGCTATTTCCTCCAATCCAGAAACCCTATCCACCATTATGGTTTGGTGGTTCCTCTCCCATAGCCCAACAGGTTGCTGCTAAGCATGTGGATATATATCTCACTTGGGGTGAACCACCAACTCAGGTTGCTGAAAAGATTGCTTCTGTTCGCAGACTGGCAGAAGCACAAGGACGGACGCTAAAATTTGGCATTCGCTTGCATGTTATTGTACGGGAAACCGAAAGCGAAGCTTGGGATGCAGCAAATCAGTTGATTCGATATGTAGATGAGGAAGTCATCGCTACTGCTCAAAAAGCCTACGCCAGCATGGACTCGGAAGGGCAACGTCGTATGACCCAGTTGAACAATTCTAGCCGGGAGGCGTTGGAGGTCAGTCCAAATTTATGGGCAGGTGTTGGTTTGGTACGAGGTGGTGCAGGAACTGCTTTAGTTGGCGATCCAGATACCATAGCAGCTCGAATGCGAGAGTATGCCAATCTAGGCATCGATACTTTCATCCTTTCTGGATATCCACATTTAGAAGAAGCTTATCGGGTAGCAGAACTGTTATTCCCTCGTCTACCACTAAAGAAGTTGCCAACACTTGAGCAACAGGATGTTTTGAATACATCTGGAGAGATTGTTGCTTATCAAGATTTTCCAAACAAGCTCACTAGGAAAGAGGTTCAGCTTATAGTCAACTGAGGCTAACCCTCACACTTAACCTCTTGTTTGAGAAGCCTGTTAGTACGCCTAAAGCTAGAGAAAGTGGAACCTCCGTGCCAAGTAGCTGAAAAGATTGATCTAACTAGCTTTTAGGCGCTACCCTCTGAAAGATATAAAACTTTATCGGGTGCGGCTCTTTTAAAACGACGGCTGAATTCAGAGAAGTAATAGCTCCCAAGCCTGACTAAGAGCCTGACAAAGGCGACGTTATCAGATATATCTAATTTGAGGAGTATTGGCGTTTCCACTTAGAGCGCGAGCGCCAGCGAAATCATCGGTTGCTGTATAAAACTGGCATTCCCTTGATGCTGCGTGTAACATCCGCTCGTTGCAGCACTTCCCTATCACTCAGCTTCATTGTGTGACCACAGCAGCGTCGTCCTAAAAGAGCCGCACCCTAATAAGTATTACTTCAGGAATGAGACGAATATATCCAAATTTGTTCATAATCCTTCAAACGGTACTGTCCCATGCTATCCACACTGTCTGCTGACTTTCGCATTATTTTTGACCGTGACCCAGCTGCCTGTAGTTGGTTAGAAGTATTATTTTGCTATCCTGGATTGCAAGGCTTGCTATTCCATCGGCTGGCTCACTGGCTGCATAGCATCGGTACTCCCCTCGTACCCCGCCTAATTTCTTACATAGCTCGATTTTTAACTGGAATCGAAATCCACCCCGGCGCAGTCATTGGACGGGGTGTTTTTATTGACCATGGAATGGGTGTAGTGATTGGCGAAACCGCTATCGTAGGAGACTATGCCTTAATTTATCAAGGTGTTACCCTTGGCGGTACAGGTAAAGAAAGCGGCAAGCGTCACCCTACTTTAGGCACAAATGTTGTAGTTGGAGCTGGAGCAAAAGTGCTAGGCAATATCCAAATTGGCAATAACGTCCGCATCGGCGCTGGGTCAGTTGTCCTACGGAATGTGCCATCTGACTGTACTGTGGTTGGCGTTCCTGGTCGAGTCGTCTATCATTCTGGAGTCCGAGTTACTCCGCTAGAACACGGTAACTTACCAGATTTCCAAGCAGAAATGATTCGTACTTTGGTTAATCGTATTGAATTGTTGGAACGACAAGTAGAAACTCTAGAGTGTCTAAAGTTTTCCACAAAAGCTTCTGTCTTGGCAGGTATATTAGCCCCAAGCGAGAGTGATTTACTAAAAAATGTCTCCATTGGTTTTGATGATTACAATTACCTCAAAAATGTGTCAATTCAACAGTTTCTTGATGGTGCTGGGATTTAAAAAAATGAGGAGTTATGAGGGTTATGTTGGAAGAACTTTTTGAGAACAAGAAATTCTATTGACTAGGATTTCTTTATGGAGCCACGTCAACTACGTAACCGTTCACAGGGGGGTCAAAAAAACGTCCAATATGGAATCAAACGGATACAGTACGAAAACCAGTCTAGATTTGATTTTTTCCGGTTAATTTTGAGTAGTCCAAAGTGCTACACTTATCTGGAAATTGTCGTTTAGACATTTTAGGTACCATTAGCACCTACTAGAAATCGCCCCAAACTCATGCTATGCAAGGGCTTTAGAATTTCGTCTAATGATTTACCCCCCGTGAACGGTTACGAGGAAGTGGTTAACTGTTTAACAGAAGAATGGCACTAAGATAAGCGGAAACACCCATCATTCAGGCAGTTTGTAATTGCTGGCGTAATTGATGTCTGGGTTGCTTCATCAATGGGTACGCTTTGGGACGACGTTTACGGACTCGCAGTTCACTTCTGCCTGGGCGATAGCGAAGCGCTGCTGCTTTCAGCAGATCGCTCACTGTTTTGTGAATGATAACTTTAAGTAAAGTCCGATAAATTGTGTGGCGTTGTGTAACAGAAGCAGCTAACAATTCAGGAATAAAATTATCAAGGTAATGACGGGTTCCTTGTAAAGATAAGCGTAATGGCACTCCACCATAAGTCGTACTGGCTTCCCACATTAAAGTACGTAGCAGATTGTAAGCCAATAAAAATATGTAGATTTCTTTACGTACCATTTGAGGAGTTTTACCCCGCAATATTTCCATGCCCAAGGTGGTTTTTAAATGTTTCAAATTTAATTCAACATCCCAACGATCATCGTAAAGTCTGACCAGTGCTAGTGTAGAATAAGTTTTTGTATCCAATAAAGTGGTAATTAGGCTGACTTGTTGAGAGCGAAAACCAGGAATAAGGATGTAGTAATAAATTTCTCGGACAATCAAAGTTTTGGGCAGAGCAGCAAATTCTTCCTCAGTTAATCCTTTTGGGCATTTTTGAGGTTTCTGCCAAGTTACTAACTTATCACCATCACCAACAATTTTACCTCGACGCATTTCAGTTTTTCGAGCTTGATGTTTACGAAATACTGCGTCACATTCAAGATTTTTGAGCAAAATCAAATCAGCATAAGCACAAAAAGCTCTATCACCTAAAAGCACATCTCCAATGTTTACGAAAATGATATAATTTTCTAGCCACTTGAATATCATGAGTGTTCAGAAACCCTTCACCCATATGCGATTCAGCTTATCTTAGTGCCATTCGTTTAACAGAACATATTCCTATAAAAACCCAAGGGAGTCGTAAATGTCGGAATATCGGGCTACAAAAATATATTGGTCGTTTAAAAGAGTTAAAGCGAATTCAACGCCGTCATAGCGCTTTTTGGATTAGTTTATACGGTTGTTTATGGGTGGGAGTAATGGAGTTTTGGGATGATTTGGCTGGCGAATTGATCCGCTTAAGAAAAGGTAAACTACCCTATTTTCACAAGGGACTGCGTGCTATGACCCTTATCCAATCTACCTTATAGCTTTCCTGTCACCCCGCCAGAGTTGCTTGGTACACCGATACTTATTAATGAGTACAAACTTACCTAATATAACAGTATTGATGTGTCTATCGCAGTGTCAAAAATACAGATACTTTTTAATAAGGTAAAAAACAAAAATACAAAATTATCAAGAAAATATAATATAATTGACAGATTTTGAGAAAAGATGAATAATTTGCGAAGGACAATTTTGATGACTAAAAAAAGAAGTAAATACAAATTCCAATTCAAGATAAATCAGAGTTGTTGCAAAACTTTTAGATCTGCTGTATACCAAATAAAAATTTACTGATTCATGAGTATATTGTAAGTATTTTGCAACAAAAACTCTTCTTGCTATTTGATTTTTTCAAAATTGCATTGCACCTAGAACTGTAGATTTTTACGCGAGAGAAGACTATGTTTGATGTTGTCATATTAGGTTCGGGAATGGCTGGTTCGATATTGGGCACGATTCTTGCTCGCAATAACGCTCGTGTACTGATTATTGACGCAAGTAAACACCCAAGATTTGCTATTGGCGAGTCAACTGTCCGCGAGACAACTAAAATGTTGAGTATACTTGCTGATCGCTTCGATATTCCTGAGTTTAAATACATATCTGGCTTTGGTGGAGTGATGCATAAAGTCACCCCTAATTGTGGATTGAAGCGCAATTTTGGTTTCGTATATCATCGCGAAGGGGAGCAGCAAAGACCGAATGAATTCTACCAGGCTGTTATACCAGATGCTTTTGAGGGTCCTGAAGCTCACTACTTTCGCCAGGATATAGACAGCTATCTTGTCAATGTTGCCATAAATTACGGAGCAACAGTTATCGAGAGTACCCGAATTGCTAATATCGACTTTACCGAGAAGGGTGTTTACTTGGAAAGCGCTCAAGGAGCGCGGTTTGAGGCAGAATTCGTTGTTGATGCTACGGGATACCGTTCAGTTCTCGCAAACAAATTCGATTTGCGAGAAACGCCCAGTCGGTTCAAGACGTATTCCCGCAGCATTTTCACTCACATGATTGGAGTTAAGCCCTACGAAGAGTGCGGGACTCCTGGAATGCATAATGTACCAAGAAAGTGGTCTCAAGGAACACTACATCACTGTTTTGATAGAGGTTGGCTGTGGGTGATTCCATTCAATAATGGTCCAGATCCACAGAACCCCATAGTTAGCGTTGGACTGCAACTAGATTGTCGAAAATCTCCGAATCAGAATATTCCTCCCGCTGAAGAATTCAAGAATTTCCTTTCCCGCTATCCGAGTATTGCAGAACAATTTGAAAATGCCACGCCAGTGCGTGATTGGGTCTCAACAGGCGATCGCGTGCAGTATTCTAGCAAGCGTACCATCGGTTATCGCTATTGCCTAACAGCTCATGCAACAGGAGCTCTTGGTCCACTGTACTCTAGGGGATTGGCATTAACCATGAGTACCATTTTAGCCTTGGCAGAGGAGCTTTTGGAAGCGATCAAGGAGTGTGACTTCTCTGAGCAGCGCTTGGAGTGGATCGATCAGTTTCAGCAGCTCTCACTAAACAATATTGATTCTCTAGTTGCAGGTTCTTACATCGCATGGCAAAGCTTTGACCTTTGGAATGCTTGGGTACGAGTATGGTTTATATCAGTCACCCTCGGTTATTTAAACTTACAAGCCGTACACACGAAGTATTGTCTCACGAAAGACCCGAAGACTCTCAAAAAAATATACTTACCTTATCTAGGTTCATTTTGTCCATCAATCAAAGCTTATCAAGAGTTCTTTACCTCAGCAGTCAAAACTATCGATGCAGTTGACGCAGGAGAGCTTGCAACGTCGGATGCAGCAGCTCAATTGTTCAAGTTAATTGAAGAGGCAGACTTTGTGCCACCTGTCTTCAAGCTTAAAGATCCAGAAACAAGACATTGTGGAAATTACGATTATGACCATTGGTTAGATTTGGTTAAGTGGGGGAATTTTTACTCACCAAAAGAAGTGAAGGAAAAGTTGTTCCCTGGATCACCAGATGAGAATCTTGCGAATTTCCAAAAACATTACGAGGAATATGTAAAGAATCCTTGTTTAGAAAATATCAAACAATTTCTTGAAAATACAATCAGCATGCAAGTTGTATAAGCATGAATGTGAAAAAACAAGCATTATTGGAATGAGTGCTTGCAAGAGAGTTGTAATTATCTAATGAGAAGTGGTGGAGTAGTTTTCTGCACGTAGCGTCGGTTTTCCAAAACAGGTTAATTTGTAGCCTAAACTAAGGTTTAAGGTAGACACTGAAATCCGTTAAAACAGGTTAAATCCTTACTCTCAAGAGGAATTAAGCTATGAAACAAATCATGTACATAATGCAGTTTGATGGACAAGTTAGTTCAGCACAAGATTCTTCTGGTCTTGAAGTAAAGACTTATGCAGAAGGTTGTGTAATTAACACAGTTATCAGTTCCAATGGTGTAGGCAGTACTATTGAGCCAATACCAGGTGCTAAAGCAACTTTTGAGTCGCAAGTGCAACTGGTTGGAGAAGCCAGCTTTCAAGAGTCAGGAAAGATTACTTTCGGAGACAGTAACCATCGCTTAAATTTTAGCTCCTTAAAGGATGGTTACATTGCATCAAGCCCCGATCCTAAATTCAAACATGGCTCAATTACCTGGAACATTGATGGTGGTGAAGGACAGTTCAAAAATGCTAGCGGTTTGATTACATCGAACTTTATTCTCGACGATACCAGCAAGGTAACAGAGATTCATGTCGGATTAATTTTTGTAGAAGAGTGATTCATGAGGCAGCGCGTTGCCGGGGTTTCCCCGGTTGAAGCGACTCCGTATCACTACCAAAATCGGAGCCTTCTCACGGAAACAGGTAAACATGGCAGTGAGCGCTACTATAGCAATCCTAAGTAGCCATCATGAACTGCGCACACCAGAACACATGAAAAGACCTCTTAACCTGTTCCCTGTTCCCTATTTTCAAGCTAGACCCCCACGTCCGGCTCGGGCACAACGAGGGTATGGAAATACTTCTTCCCCATTCCCAATTCCCCATTCCCTATTTTCAAGACAGTTGGGTGGAAATAAACATAACTATGTTAACTGTCCTTTATCCGTTGTCCTTTATCCGTTGTCCTTTATCCTTTGTGTCTAGTTTTTGACCAATGACAAATGACTGAGGACGATCTCCATCAGCTTGCTTTATTTGTATCTACTTATCTTGAAAATAGGGGAGTGGGGGAAAGGCATTTTCACGCGTCCTAGTGTACGCAGTTCACGACGGCTACTTATTTCAATTGTGAAATATAGTATGAGGTCTTGCTTATACGAGAAAATGCTTGCACTACCATCAATTTCATGAATGCTTTAGGACCGCTCATCCATGAGAGGTTAAGGTTATGGTAATTTTGTCAATAAGTAAAATAACTTAAAAATCTGACAAAAAACGTGGTAAAAAACATAATTTTTGTGGGAGCGATTGCGCGGAGCGCAGTGTCCTTTGGGCAATCGCGTAACCAAATTACTCATGATTCACTTTGGCGCTGAAAACCCAGTACAAAGATTATTTTGATACTTTGTTTTTGACTACTTTTCCAGCATAATTTCTAATTGACAAAATGAATATTATTTTAACCTCTCACGAATGAGGACCGCTATATGTAGCAATGTTGCCTATTCAGAGATAAAGCCCTGTGTATGCAGAGATGTTTGTTCGTCCTCATGATATCTGAAGTCAAACCCAAAAACGCTAAATCTTCTCCACTTAAAAAGTCATTATGCACAAGACACTAATTCAGCCTCATGGAGGTACGCTTGTTAATCGCAGCTTATATGACTATGAACGTCAAACTGCTATCGAGTATGCCTATACTCTACCTCAATTGACTCTTTCTCAACGCAATCTTGCAGATATCGAGTGTATTGCTACTGGTGTTTATAGTCCTCTCCAAGGCTTTGTTAATGAAGAGGACTACTACAATATTGTCAATGATATGCACCTTAGCAATGGTCTTGCTTGGACTATCCCAGTTACATTACAAATCCCTGAGATGGTATCGGACAAGTACAAACTTGACACTGAAATTGCATTAGTACACCCTAATGGCGATATTCTTGCTGTAATGAGCATTACCAACAAGTTTAAGCCTGATCAGGACTACGAGGCTGAGAAGGTTTACGGTACTACCAAAGATGCTCATCCTGGCGTTAGTGTCATGCGTGCTGAAGGTGAAATTTACCTTGGTGGTTCAATTACACTTATCAATACCATCCCACATAACGACTTTCAGAACTACCGCCTTCCCCCAACCATCACTAGAGCCGAGTTCACTGAGCGCCAATGGAATACAATTGTTGCCTTTCAGACTCGTAACCCAATTCACCGTGCTCACGAATATATTACAAAAATTGCACTTGAACTCGTAGATGGGCTCTTTATCAATCCTTTGGTGGGTATGACAAAGTCTGATGACATCCCAGCAAACGTACGTATGCGATGCTATGAAATTATGATAGAGAAATACTACCCTAGCGATCGAACTTTTCTGGGTGTGTTCCCTGCAGCTATGCGTTATGCTGGACCACGGGAAGCCATCATGCATGCTATAGCCCGCCAGAACTACGGCTGCACGCACTTTATTGTTGGGCGAGATCATGCTGGCGTTGGCTCATACTATGGTACTTATGATGCTCAGCATATCTTTAATGAATTTGGTCGGAACGAACTAGAGATCGTACCCATGAAGTTTGAGCATGCTTTCTATTGCACTCGGACTCAGGCAATGGCTACAGCTAAAACTAGTCCAAGCACTTTTGAAGAACGAATTCACTTATCTGGTACCAAAGTGCGTGAAATGCTCGCGAATGGTAAGACACCACCTACAGAGTTTACACGCCCAGAAATTGCCAAGATTCTCATAAACCAAGCAAGATATGCAAGTGCTTAAAGACATTGCAATCGTGTGGTTCCCCAACTCAGATCTTGCGCCTTCTCAATAAGGGGTAGATGATCAGTGTCCAACCAACGACACAATGAGCTTTTTGGGCTTTTATTTTCGCAATAAGACGTTGGTGCAAGATGTGAGCCAACGAACCGAGTGGAAATAATCCACGAAATCCCCTGACCTCAATTGTCCGGGGGTCTAGCAGGAGGTCGAATTGACAAAGCGATTCGTGGGCTTAAGTGACCTTGAACGATAGATACAACACAGATGGAAAAAACTCTGATAACAATCTGATACTTGTTCACCTACACTGTCACGACCAGATTCATGGGTGTAACGAGAACAAAACCGCGTAGCTTGGACGGCTTGAAGGAGTTGGTATGCGGTAGAGTAAAGATAATTTTAAATTGAAGGATGCTTTGAGTACCCGTTTCCAGTTTCAACTCTGCTCGACCTCAACCACTTTTGTGCGCTCCATATAAAAACTGTTAAATCCTGGTAGGAATGGCTTGATAAAACTGAAGTTCTAAAGGGAAAAACCTCCAATGACAGATATACCTAAGCGCTCCAAAATCGAAGCTATCAAAGAAAAGAGTCAATATCTACGTGGTGACCTGAAGCAACAATTAGCTGAACCAACGACGCACTTTCCTGAGGAGTCAGTTCAGTTGCTTAAATTTCATGGCACTTACCAGCAGGATAACCGTGACCTACGTAAAGAACTTAAGGATGCAGGTCAAGAACCAGATTACTCCTTCATGATTCGCACTAGGAATCCAGGAGGTTATGCACCAGCAATATTTTACCTAGCTATGGACCGACTTGCAGATAGCTTAGGTAATGGCACTCTTCGGGTAACGACTCGCCAAGGTTTGCAAATACACGGTGTACGTAAGGAGAACTTGCACTCTGCCATCGCCACCATCAATCAAAATTTAGGCTCTACTTTAGGAGCATGTGGAGACATCAACCGTAACGTTATGGCTCCGCCAGCGCCTTTCATCAGTCGCCCATACGTGATTGCCCGTCAAACTGCCCACCAGATTGCCGAACTATTAACTCCGCATAGTGGAGCTTACTATGAGATTTGGCAGGATGACGAGAAGATCTTTACTAGCGAAGAAGAAGTCGAGCCTATTTACGGCAAGACCTATATGCCGCGTAAGTTCAAAATTGCAGTAGCAGTCAGCGGTGACAATTCAGTTGACATTTACACTAATGACTTAGGAGTGATCCCGGTACTCGATAAGCATGAGAAGTTGATTGGTTATAACTTAACTTGTGGGGGTGGTTTAGCTATGACCCACGCTAAGCCGGAGACTTTTCCTAGAGTAGCGGATCACTTGGGCTTCGTCCTACCCGAGGATATACTTGCAGCAGTACGCGCAGTCGTACTAGTACAATGCGACTTTGGCGATCGCTACAACCGTCGCCACGCCCGTTTGAAGTACCTCATCCACGACCAAGGGATCGAGTGGTTCCGTACTAAGGTTGAAGAATACTTAGGCAAACCCTTGCAGCCCTGGTATGAATTGCCCTCTTGGGAGTTCCAGGATTACCTGAGCTGGCATTCTCAAGGAGATGGCAAGTTCTTTTTGGGCATTTCAATCCAGAATGGTCGGATCAAGGATGACGAGACGATCCGCCTCAAATCTGCCCTCCGGCAGATAGTTGAGTGCTTCCGGCTCAATCTACATTTGACACCCAGCCAAAACGTCCTGCTGGTCGGTATCCTGCCTGAACAGCGCTTACCTCTTGAGGAAATCCTGTACAGCTGTGGAGTCCCTTCGCTTGAACAAGTAAGTAACGTCAAGCGTTACTCAATGGCTTGCCCAGCCCTTCCAACTTGCGGACTAGCGTTGACTGAGTCAGAGCGAGTGCTACCAGGAGTCATTGAGGAGTTCGAGGCAAAATTAGCCTATCTAGGACTACAAGATGAGAAGATTTCTATTCGCATGACTGGCTGTCCAAATGGCTGTGCTCGTCCCTATATGGGAGAAATCGGTCTGGTTGGTAGTGGCATTGATGCCTATAACATTTACTTAGGAGGCAATCTAAGCTGCACTCGCTTGAATCAACTTTACCAACAGAAGGTCAAGCGCGACGAGATCCTGACAGTCCTTGAGCCACTACTTCTCTACTTTAAGCAAGACCGTTTACCTAAGGAAAGCTTTGGTGACTTTTGCTTACGCAAGGGCAGTGACGATCTGCACCAAGTAGGGCATTCGCGATTGAGATAATATCAAGTTCGCTTAATCACTTATAAATCCCGAAATACCCCACCCACGCTGTCGCGCACCCTCCCCTTACCAAGCAGGGCTGTTTCATTGCCTAAAAGACGTAAAATGACAAGTGCCGAGGGGATAAAAAATCATGGGTGGTTCTCTGATTGAACAACTGCGACAAGTAAAAGATTTTCAAGTCAAAGATGGGCAAAGACATCAACTGTGGATGTTCATGTGGATGCATCTGAGTGGTTTGGAATTGATGGTAAGGTTCTAAAGGAACCGTACAAGACTATAAAAACGAGTATCAAAATTTTGTAAGTATCGTATCCGTATTTACTGAAAAAAGAGGGCTAGTCTTAAGTATGAGCAAATTGGAGAACAAGCAAGGTAGTGAAATTAGCACAGTTCAAAATTTAATTGCGCTATTAGATATTGAGGGTGTTGTTTTCAGCTTAGATGCTATTCAGTAGACCGAAAAGTTTTCCAGAAGCCTTACCAGTCTTCATTTTTCCATGGGAATGCAAGAGGGCGAAATCAGCTTCTAAGGGAGATCCATAAAAATAAATCACCAGCCTTCGTGGTTGATCGTGGGTGCAGTCGGTGGTTCGTTTTAATAAGGCTGGTGATTTATTTACTGGTAAGTGCCTAATCTACCTTTCAAGCACCTCTGTTCTGGATGGACGCGTATGGCGATCGCTTATGGTCGCGATCGCCAGCCCCAAAAACGACGGCTGAAACCCTTATTCTTTCGTCAATTTTCAAAAGTTTTCGGTCTACTGACTTTAGTTTAGTAATCTGAAAGTGAGAATGAAGTAGTCTTTTTGATGCTTGTAGTATAGTTTTGCTACAACTCTAAGTTGCTCTGGCGATCGCATAGTTGGAATGTTCGGTTTCTCACATATTCACCCATAATATTCCCCTTGTCACCTTATATATTCAGTAGACCGAAAACTTTTGTCAGTCAACGCAAGAATGAGGGTTTGGGGCGATGTTTTTGGCACAGGGTCGAGCGATCGCTTACCTTAGCAGGAGAACTCATCTACAACCCTATTGCTCAAAACGCAGATGATACGGGCATTCTGGCGGATTGTATACAATCCGCCAGAATGCCCCAATGGTAAGCCTTCTAGAAATCTTTTCGGTCTACTGATATTACTTTTTCCGACATTATCGGTAATCTTCTAGCGGGAAGGGAGTAAAATAAAACTCTTTTTTGAATATAGTTCCTAGTTGGAAAAGGGAGTTTCCGATAAACTTCTAAAAAACACATTTTCAAACCCATATATAGCAAGGCTTTTAGAGATTTCAGGAAAATGTGTTTCTTTCATATTTCACTTGCGGTACACCACCAGTCGGAGGCCATTCGTGAGAGGTTAAGGTCACATACCATTTGTCAATAAGCAATAGTACTTAAAAGATTGCCCAAAATGGGAGTCGGAAACACAATTTTTGAGTAGGCGATCGCCCTGAATATAACCCCTGGTGATGGAACACCAGGGCAGGGTCGTGTACAAGTAACTGCTATGTATTGCTCTTTTTAACAGTTGTATAGCGCCGTGCTTGTAGTGGTAATAGAAAGTTAATATTGATTGCGGAACCTGTTTTGAGGTTGATCTTGCCTATTGTGTGGGCAGGGAGTTCTATAACTTTGTCAACATCTTTGATGGAATCGTAAAGGGGGCATGGCTGTTGCTTGCAGGGAGGGGCATTCTCAACAATACTGACTACTGTGCCATTGCGTACAAACACCATGTCGATGGGAAAGCGCATATCCTTCATCCATAGCTTAATGCGTTGTGGCTTCTCTGGAACAAACAGCATTCCCCGATTTGAAGGCAACGCCGAGCGAAACTTCAGCCCCTTTGCAAGTTCGTGAGGTTGTTGTGCTACCTCCATCTCAATGGTGTGATTGTTAATAGTGAGCGTAGCGCCAATTGGCAATTTTTGGGGCTGGTGGTGCAAAACCATGTAAGCCAATGGCGAGGTAGCTGCCAAAAATCCTGCTATTGGTCCTACTATCTTCAGTACACGTAGGAAAATATTTTCTTGATCGTGTTGCTTTTGACTTTGATTGTTTTGTACTGTAGTTGTATTCATTTAAAAAAACGCTTGGTAGTTTGTATGGCTATAAGTTACTTTTAGGAGTGCAGCTTCTGTGCAGCGCTCTTGGTGAAACTAACTGAAAATATCGATGTTGCTAATAGCAAATATGCTTTCATCCTTAGGTGATGATGGCAATGCTTGAGCATCAGCTTTATTACGCATAGATTCAACGCGGTCTGCTTCGCGAATAGCTAGTGGATTCATTTGACGGCGTTCTTCTAACAATGCATTAATTGTTAGTTTTAGTGGTGGAAGTTCGCCTTCACATTGGGTATCTTCTTGGACCATGTTACAGAAAATAGTAGCAGCAGCTCTCTCCACAATCGTCTGTATCTCTGCCCCTACACAGCGGTTAGTTGCTTTGAGTATTCTGCGCCATTCTTCTTCCGTCCAAGGGTCACCACCGTTGCGGAAGCGTTTGTCAAACCTAGCAGCATGAAACTTGAAGATGCTGTAGCGTTCGCCGTTGTTAGGCAAATCAACTTTAAATAAATAGTCAAAGCGACCAGCGCGTGTTAGCTCTGGTGGGAGCCATTCTATGCGGTTGACTGAGGCAATGACCACTACGTCTGACGTACGCTCTTGCATCCACGTCAATAGTAGTCCTGTTAGTCGGCGAGAAAGGTCATCGTCACCGGCAAAGCCTTTTTCGCAGTCATCAAAGTACAAAATTAACTGATTGACAGTGTCTGCAAGTCTGAGCAAGCGTTTGAGCTTTGCTTGAGCTTGGTCGCCAAAGCTGCGGAAGTTGCCCCAATCAACCATGATAAGCGGAATGCTCATCTCTTGTGCACACACTTTGGCAGAGTGCGATTTACCCGTCCCCGGTGGTCCTACAAGCATGATGCCCTTGGGTACACGCAGGTTGTATTGCTTAGCGCGGGGGCTGAGAAGACGTTTGAATTTTTTGAAAGACTCTTGCATCAGTTCCAATCCGCCGAGCTCTACCTTGGGAGGCGGTACAAAATCGATGTCATAGAGCCTGCTGAGTAGTTTGATTTTGTAATCTAACAATAGCTTTGCAACCTCTTGGGCTGCTGATAAATCATTGCGTTTTCTGACTTCTTTGAGACCGTTGATGATGTCGGATGTATACATACCTACTCCAGCAGCAGCAACTTTTAGGAAATCGTCACTGCTGTAGGTTTTTGGCAGGATGTTGGGTTGGCTGAGGATGTCAATTATTTCGTTGATGTCTGGTAATTCCTGTGTAAATAAGGGGATTTCTGCTGCGATGTTACTAGATATTTCGACAGAATCTCCAAGTAAAATTGCAGTTTTTCCTGTGTCTTGATTGTTAAGCTTTATATTAATAAGCGATGTTTTTATCCATTCTGATATAAGGAAAAAGTCTGTTTCTTTTACACGGTTTTCTTGAATCCAAGGAAAAATGTTTTCGATGATTAGAATTCCTGGTTCACTGTAATTTCGCCAGAATTTTAGAACGTGAAAGTAATCTTCTGTTTTATTCTTTTCGGGAGCAACGTACTCCTTACAATCTTTGATCATTAGGTTGCGATTGCCTTTGGCACTGCGCTCCGCGCAATCGCGTATGTCCGGAGGACAGGCTGCGCCAACGCGTAGCCTGTCCGTTAGGCGAAGCCGTGCCGCAGGCATAGGACTCAGCGGGCGCTCTGCGTCATCGCTGTTGCAGTACAGCTCTTTAACACTATCTTCACTGAGATTCCAAATGTAGCACTGTTTACCACTTTGCTGGCAATAAGAGGCAATGTGGACGAGGATGCGATGCCGTTCTTGGAGGGGTGATTCGCAGGCGATGAGGGGATGCTTATCTACAATCAGTTCTTCTAAGCGCGAGAAGCTGTTGAAATGCATAACACTTGAGGGACGCTATTGAATACGTGTATGCATCGTAAAACGAGATGAAGTGATGTGGCATCTAATATTATTCTGATTTTTTGCAATATTTGAATCAGAAGAAAGTTAGAAAAATCTCAACGCCTGTGTTTAGACGAGTATAAGCTTTGTCAGATGTGATGCAGCTACAGCAGATGCAAGGATAGTGTCAATAAGAAGAATTCAGAAGTCAGAAGTCAGAATTCAGGAGAGTAAGAAGGATTGAAGAATTGAGTATATGCCCTACGGGCATGCTGCTTTGTAAGTCCTGCGGAAGTTTGTACCAACACGTAGTGTGCGCTTGCGCTTACAGCATTTTATTCTGACTCCTGGCTCCTGACTCCTAACTTCTGACACTTCTTTGGTCAAGTTATTTTAAATTGTTTGTAATAGCATACAATGACCAATACTCCTGTTTTTCCGTAATTGCTCACCGCAACAGAGGTTAGTTAATGAAAATGGTGTATATTGACATCTATGATAGAAACAGCCTCGCCGTTAACTAACCAACAAGGGGTTGGGCTAATACCAACGAAAAATCTGCCAGCCTCCAGAAAGGTTTTCCTGCTGATGCTCAAAGATTAGCTAACCGAATCAAGCGACATTGGGATGAGTGGTTTACCTTTTTGAATGAAAGGGGTGTAGGGGGCAGGGTGTAGGGAACCCCGCAGTTAAGTCAGGGGTTTCAAATAAGGACGCCGTATTTCTCGCCTAAGAGGCGACGCCAAAGGCGTTGGCGCAAGCCTGTCCGCAGGACTTACGCGCGAAGCGTCTCGAAATACATCCTTTTTTTTGCTTCCATAACTAAAGTTAGGGGCTTGTATCCAATATTCGGGGCTGGACTTTCCCTACACCCCGCACCCCACACCCCACACCCGCTCCGTTGGCGCAGCCTCAGAGACAGGAGAAGGGGCTTGGTCATCCTCAAGTTAAACCTGATAATAATGATGCGGAACGGGCTTTGCGCCCCATCGTTGTACATCGAAAGGTTAGTGGTGGTCAACAATTGCGTGGCGGGTACACCCGCCCCCACTGATTGTCTTACCTTCTGCCTTCTGCCTCCAGCATAGCTGCCTTTCTTTTTGACAAAAGCAATATTATTTTAACTTGTCACGAATGGGATATAACGAGTTTGAAAACACGCCCTACTGCTTGCCTTGCCGGGTGCATCTCATTTAGATGCGTTTGCCTTGGGTAACCACTGCACAGCCAGCATAGTAATGTCATCAAACTGTGGTGCGTTATTAATGTGAGTGAACAAATTAGTTTTGATGCGCTCCAGCAAGTCATATACTGAGGAGGTAGGCTGCTCTAAAAGTGATAGCAGTCGTTGAAGAGTAAAAAACTCACCGTTAGGGGCGCGAGCTTCTGTTACCCCGTCGGTATAGCCAATCAAGATGTCACCAGGTTCCAGCTGAACTTGGTGAATTTTAAACTTCATTTCTGGTATCATTCCCACTGCTGGTCCAGTAGGTTTGAGACTCTGCTTTACTCCTTGAGAGTTCACGATATAAAGAGGTTCATGCCCAGCATTGATGTAGGTTAGTGAGTTGGTAGCTGGATCTAGCACTCCGAAAAAGAGCGTGGCAAACATACTCATCTGAGCATGATTTTGGGTAATGTAGTTGTTCGTCAACTCAACAGCTTTGAGGGCGTTGATTTTATCTAAGTCACTTGCACAGAGTGTATCAACATCACAGCACGAGACCTCATCGTCAGTAACTATAGACAATCCGTATAAGTTGGTTTGCCCAGAAAAAATTCTAATTAAGCTGCGAAACAAAGCCATAAAGAGTGCAGCACCTACACCCTTATCACAAACATCAGCAATGACCAATCCCAGGTAATCACCACCAAGCATGAAAGCGTCGTAGAAGTCACCAGCTACCTGACGAGCTGGGTAGAAACAGGTTGCAATTTCCAAATTAGGTAATTGTGGAATTTCTGTAGGCAGAAAATCTATTTGAATTTGCCTGCCTTTTTCTAGCTCATCATCATAGTGCTCTTTTAGCTTGGGTAAGTTGGTCAGTTTGCTGCTTTATCAGACGCGTTGCTAACTTCAGTAGACCGAAAAGATTTCTAGAAGGCTTACCATTGGGGCATTCTGGCGGATTGTATACAATCCGCCAGAATGCCCGTATCATCTGCGTTTTGAGCAATAGGGTTGTAGATGAGTTCTCCTGCTAAGGTAAGCGATCGCTCGACCCTGTGCCCAAAACATCGCCCCAAACCCTCATTCTTGCGTTGACTGACAAAAGTTTTCGGTCTACTGAACTTATGAATTTGAGCTTGAGCTACTAGTAATTGATGTACATCCAACAACTTATAAACTTCATTATCAAATTTTACGACTAGAGGTTCGGTAAGTAACTCCGGAGGACGTTGCAAACACCGACTAGCCGCTTTGACGATTAACGTATTACTAGGAGAAACTAATACATCAGTTTCAATATGGGTATACAAACGACTAAGTGGAGCACTAAAAAACAGCTCTCTAGCATAGGGACGACTAATGATTCTCAAGAATCGCTGCCGCGAAACTTTCCCCTTAAACTGACCTTGCTCTGTGAGAATCGCTCCAGGTAACAACGGATTTTGTTCAAAAACCTTTGCTAGGTCTTCCCCTGGGCATGAGAGTTCTATTTGGAAATCATAAAGAGACAGTTCTTGCAGAGTAGATTCTAACTTAAGCCCCTCAGATAATTCTTTAGAATGCTCTTGCCCAAATTCCGACTGTAAAAGCTCTTGGCGGTCGAAAAGAGTTGGTTGAGCGTTGCTACTAACCTCAAATGACTCATTACTAGCGTTTAAGAACTGATGAATCACCATAATAGCTCAATTTAATTTAGTATTAGCCATTTCATATTTGCCTTATGATGTAATCCTGCCTAACTTAATGGCTGCCATCTTTAGGCTAAAATACGATTCTTGATAGATTTCTGTCTATACTTGATCTGACTTTTCCCGTTAAGTCTCAAAAAGCTTGCTCACAAAGGATTCTGGAGAAAGTACAGTATATACGGTACAGTAGTTGAAATCGGGTGTTAAAGGTGACAGGTGATGTTGGATTGGTGGGAG